>CAZIVB010000103.1:0-8822 GCA_964542565.1 uncultured Hyphomicrobiales bacterium
ATGCCCGCCGATTCCTACCCCACCCCGGCCCTGCTCGCCAGGCTGCGGCGGTAAAATAGACTGCGGCGGTAAGATTTATCCCAGAGCCTGTCGTGTCTAATCGGCTCCGGCCCGGCTATCCTGCGCATCCGGCATGATGGCATGCAAATGCCCGCCGAGCCTTAACGGCGAGATACGGCGCGCAAGCCCGGTTGCATCATCGGTCTCCACGAATGCGCCGCAAAGCGTCGCCTCACCCTTTGCCGGTGCAAAACGCTGTGAATTTATCTTGGTCAGAAACCGCCGCAGCGGCTCGTCCTTGTCCATGCCGACGACAGAATCATAAACCCCGCACATCCCCGCATCGGTCATATAGGCGCTGCCGCCGGCCAGGATGTGATCATCGGCGGTCGGCACATGGGTATGGGTGCCGATCACCGCGCTCACCCGCCCGTCGAGAAAATGCCCCATGGCCATTTTTTCCGAACTGGCCTCGCCGTGAAAATCAACAACAATCGCATCCGCCGCCTCGCCCAGCGGACAGGCGGCGATCTCGTTGCCGATCGCGGCAAACGGATCGTCCATGGGGTCCATGAACACCCGCCCCATGGCGTTGATCACCAGCACCTGCGCCCCGTTGGCGGCGGTAAAAAGCCCCGCCCCCTTGCCCGGCGTCCCGGCGGGATAATTTACCGGGCGCAAGAAACGCGGCTCGCGCTGGCAAAAAACCAGCGCCTCGCTCTGGTTCCAGGCGTGATTGCCGCTGGTAACCACATCCGCGCCCGCATCACGAAGCTCATTGAAAATCTTCTCGGTGATGCCAAACCCGCCCGCGGCGTTTTCACCGTTGACGACGGCAAAATCTATCCCCAGCTTTTCGCGCAGCCGCGGCAGCTCACGGCAGACCAGATTGCGCCCGCTGCGTCCGACAACATCGCCCAGAAACAATATCCTCAAAGCCCTGATCCTTTTGCCCCGCATGTGATGAGCCCATCCTCAACCAGCACCAGATCCAGCTTCTGGTCAAAGGACGCGTGGGGCACCTCATCCACCATTTGCGCCGCAAAGGCAAGCCCGATGGCGGTCAGCGGGCCTTCGGAGCGCAAAAATTGCAGCGTCCGGTCGTAATAGCCGCCGCCATAGCCCAGCCGGTAACCACGGCGGTCAAAGCTCAGCAGGGGGGTAATGACAATATCGGGGACCAGCCGTTCGGCCTCAGCGGCAGGGCGCGGGATATCATGCGCGCCTTTTACCAGTTTATCGCCCTGCCGCCAGGCGTAAAACTCAAGTCCGGCGTCTTTCGCCGCAACAACCGGAAGCGCCCCCCTCCATCCCGCCGCCTCAAGCGCCGCCATCAAACCCAGAGGGCTCAGCTCGGAGCCGACCGGATAATACCCCGCCACAACGCCCGGAGATCGTGTGTTGAAAAACGCCAGACCGTGACTGATGATGGCTTTCGCCGCCGCCGCGCCGCGCCGCGCCTGCGCCTCGCGCCGCCTGGCGCGCGCCTGTTTGCGCAGTTTTTGCTTGCGAAGGGCAATTTCCGCGCCGGATATATGCATGAAACAAGCAGCCTGAAGATCAACAGCGTGGACGGCAAAAAACAGGTGCGGAGCCGCCACGGCCGTGGGGTTATGCTGATCCCGGGAAACCTAGTTAACTAGGTGGGCGCCAAATGAGAGGAACCACGGTTCCAACCAGCGTCGGCTCCCTTCAGGATCTTAAGGCCCCGGGGAAATGCGCCCACACGCGCGCAGGCAGCACCGCTACTTTCAATGTAGTCCTTCCGGCCGGGATATTCCAGTGGCATTCACAACCGATTGCCGCCCGGCCCGGCATTCCATTTTAACCGGCAAGCTGCTTGCCCAGCCTCTCCAGACGCTCGGCGGCGGCATCGAGCTTGAGAGCCAGTTCTTTTTCCTCGCTGCGCGAGCGCTCCATGGCGCCGCGTTTTGAATCTTGCAGGATTTTAAGCTGATCATGCAGATCCTCAATCTTGCTCAGGGATTCATAAAGCCGGTCGGCCACCGTAAGCCCGGCCATGACCAGCAGACGCGTATCGCCGACTTTGCCGAAATGCTTTTCAATATCCTTCACCTGGGTATCGAGATAAGAGGCCAGCTCCTCCAGATGCTCCTCTTCCCCGTCATCACAGGCAAGCTTGTAACTGCGGCCATTAACAACAACACTGATTTCAGCCATCCACGGGCCTTTCATAAATTTTACAGGCGGGAAAACTCACGAGCTTTCCAGTGCGGCGCGAATATTGTCCATCGCGACATCAAGACGCTTTCCGGCTTTGCCCTGAATTTTATCGAGTTGCGAGGCAAAGGCGCGCACCTTGTCCAGTTCCTGCGCCAGATTTGAGCGATCCTCCGTCAGGGTCTCGATTTCCCTGTTCAGGGTTTCAACCGTTTCACTCGTTTGTTTGCGCCGTATCAGCGCGGCCTCAAAGGCGTCAAGCGCCGCATCCAGACGCATCAGCGAGCGCTCAATTCCAGTCTCTTTTGTATTCACAATTTCGTCTCTCCCCTACCGCAATCCCGCGCCTTGCACCACCAGCAAAAACGCCGCCTGCATCCTGCCGATTGCATTTTGCCAAGTGCCGGTTGCAAAACGCAATCGGCAAAATCAAATCAACAGGATCGATGCGGAAAATAAACCCGTATGTCAGCGCATCGTCAACCGTTTTAGCACTTCCCCTTGTAGAAATTTGCCCAGGTTATGATACATAGGCAACAAATGGCGGCATTTTTGCGGCCACGGCAAAACCGCAAACAGGATTTTATAATTATGCCGCAAATCAGATGCAGACTGATTCTCATGGCCCCGGACGCGCACATCACCGCAAATGACCCGGACGCCCTTGCCGGGGCGCTGGACGGCGGCGATGTGGCCGCCATAGTGGCGGCGGCGCAAAGCCCGGGCTTTCCTCCCCTTGGCGAGGAGGCGCTCGGCCGGGCCCAGGCGCGCGGCATTGCCTGTCTGAAAATGAAAGACGATATCTGCGAGGATCTGACAGGATTTGACGGCGTGCATCTGGGCGTGAATGCGGATCACACCGCCATTCAGCGGACCCGCCAGATACTTGGCGGCGATGCCCTCATCGGCGCCGAGGCCGGAAAAAGCCGCGACGACGCCATGCGCCGCGGCGAGGCCGGGGTTGATTACATCGCCTTTGCGCCGCAAGAGGACGATGAGACGCCTTCGCTCGAACTGGTGTCCTGGTGGTGCGATCTGTTTGTCATCCCCTGCGTCGCCATGGGTAAAATCACCCTGCAAAACGCCGCGCCGCTCATCCGCGCCGGCGTTGATTTTCTCATGCTGCCCGCCGGGATCTGGCGCGAGCCAGGTTCCGCCGCGGCAATCGTGGCTGATTTCAACCGGCTTATTGACGAGACAGACCGGTCATGAAAGCGCTGGTTATCGCTTTTGCAACCCTTCTTTTCGGCCTTGCCGAAGCCCGGGCGGATTACGCCGCCGCCTCAAACGCCTATCAGGCGGGAGATTTCAAAGGCGCTTTTGCAGCAGCGCTAAAGGGCGCCAAAACCGCCGACCCCCTCGCCATCCACCTTCTGGGCGCGCTTTACATGCGCGGCGAAGGCGTTCCGCAGGACAGAAAAAAAGCGCTTGAATATTTTCAAAAAGCCGCCGCCATGGGCCTTGCCGCGGCGCAATACAATCTCGGCATTGCCTATGCCCTGGGCACGGGGACAAGGCAGGATTACGCCAGGGCTCTCAAATGGTACAAAAAGGCGGCGCGGCAAAACCATATCAGGGCCAGCTTTGATCTTGGCTGGCTGTACCGCAAGGGTCTGGGGGTGAAGCAGGATAACATCGAGGCGGCCAAATGGATCGGCAAGGCGGCCCATGCCGGGCATGTCCCGGCCCAGCTTGAATACGCCTTCATGATTTTCAAGGGTGAAGGGGTTGAGCGCGATATCCCCGTGGCGATCAAATGGTTTCAGCGCGCGGCGACAAACGGCAACGCCATTGCCCAGAACCGTCTCGCCCGTCTCTACGCCATGGGATACGGCGTTGAGCAGGATGAGATCGAGGCGGCCAAATGGCATTTTCTGGCCAGGAAGGGCGGCAATAGCGACAAAAAAATGCAGCGCTTTGTGGACACGCTGACGAAAGATGAAATTGATGAAGCCCTGAAGCGGGTAAAAGACTTTGAAAAAGCTAACCGCTCTTCAAAATAATCCGGGCGATGGCTTTTTCTCTCACCACACCGGCCTGAAACTGGCCAGCGCCCGTCCCGAGACAAACGGGACAAAACCCAGACTTCTGGACTTGCGGTAAATTTTTTTAATATTTCTTTTCTTCAACGCGTAATCGACGGTGAAGATGCGAAGGCCCTTTTTTTGCGCCGCTACCAGCCACGAAATATAAGTCTCGCTGCTCATATGCAGCGTGCTCTCGGGGTCGCGGTCATGCTGCCTGCGGCATTGGCGCGGCAGGCTGCGGAGATATTTAGCACTTTCGATATCCGCCTCAAATTCCGGCAGCGGGCAGTCGCCCGCCGGCTTGTTATCGGCCCCGCCGTCAAACCAGACCTGCTCCTGGGCAATCGCATCGATGGTTTTGACATATTCAGGATCATCCGCCAGCTCAGCGGCATTTTGCGCAATCACCAGAAATTCAGGATTGCCCTTCCGGCCCGCCGCCGCCAGATCCCTCACCCAGCGGATCATCTCCCGGCGCGGATCGACCTTGTCGCGCCTTGCGGCTGAAATCACATTCTCATCGGAATACGCCTCGACCCAATCGAGATAAATCCCGTCAAAACCGGCCCTTTTCAGCGCCTGAATATAGCCCTTTTTTCCAAGCCATATCTTGCGCCATCCCTTGCGCCAATACGCCACCGGATAATTGCCCTCCCAGCCATCTGGATCATCGGCCACAATCCAGTCCGGATTGCCGATGCGCCAGCCACGCTTCCAGTAGGAGCGCCACTCCTCCGCCTCGCCGATATCGATATAGGCAATCACCAGCCGCCTCCCCTGCGCGCCCTTCAGACGCCGCACCATTTCAGCGACCTTGAAAGAGGTGTTCTCCCGCTCGGTAAAAACCGGCTCAATCACCACCATATCATAGCCGGAGCGGTCAATTTTCTTAACCACCGGCCACACATCGTTAAAATCAAGAAAATAGAACCAGTGGGAGACATGACCCAGTTTTTCATGGCGCACCTGGCGCTCATCCGCGCGCGCGCCGGAGACGGACATTATCAGCATAAAACAGATGGCAATGCGCAAAGCTTTCATGTGAACGGATTCCCTGACCAAAAGCACCGGAGTCCCTTATTTCTGGGCCAGGATGCAGGGTTTGTCCAGCTTGTAACCCTGCCCCGCCACGCCCCCGGAGGGATAAACCTGCCATTCTACATCCCGAGCCGAGCAAATCCCTTGCTTTTTCGCCCCTTATCGGAAATACAAAGATCAAAATACATCAAAGGACCTATTCGCGATGAAAATCAACGGCAATGAAATCCGCATCGGAAATGTGATTGAGCACAAGGGCGGTTTGTGGGTGGCGGTGAAAACCTCCCATGTCAAACCGGGCAAGGGCGGCGCTTTTGCCCAGGTCGAGCTGAAAAACCTCATCGACGGCACCAAGCTCAATGAGCGCTTTCGCTCATCGCAAACCGTCGAGCGGGTGCGGCTTGAGCAAAAGGACTACCAGTTCCTTTACGCCGAGGGCGACATGCTGGTCTTCATGGACACCAATAACTACGAGCAGATCGAGCTTCACACCGATTTTGTCGGCGAGCGCTCGCATTTCCTGCAAGACGGCATGCAGGTGACGGTGGAAAGCCATGAGGGCCGCCCCATCGGCATCTCCCTGCCCGATCAGGTCGTGCTGGAAGTGACCGAGACCGAGCCCACCATCAAGGGCCAGACCGCGTCCTCGTCTTATAAACCGGCGCTGATGGATAACGGCGTGCGGGTCATGGTGCCGCCCTTTGTCACCACTGGCGAGCGCATCGTTGTGGACACCAACGAACTCAAATACATCAAGCGGGCCGACTGATGGCGGGAACAGCATTAATCAACGTGATGGTCGCGGCGGCGCGAAAAGCGGCGCGCGGCCTGATGCGCGATTTCGGCGAGGTTGAACAGCTTCAGGTCTCGCGCAAGGGCCCGGCCGATTTTGTCTCCAATGCCGACCGGCAGGCGGAAAAAGTCCTGTACCGGGAGCTTGCCGCCGCAAGACCGGGCTATGGTTTCTTGATGGAAGAAAGCGGCGTCGTGGAAGGGGGCGACAAAACCCATCGCTGGATCATCGACCCGCTCGACGGCACCACCAATTTCCTCCATTCCATTCCCATATTCGCCATCTCCATCGCCCTTGAGCGCGAGGGCAAACTCGTTGCCGGGCTGGTCTATTGCCCGGCAAGTGATGAGCTTTTCACCGCCGAGCGCGGCAACGGCGCCTTTTTGAACGACCGGCGCATTCGCGTTGCCGCCCGAACGAGGCTGAAAGAGGCGGTGATCTGCACCGGCATTCCTCATATGGCGCGCGGCGATCACGTCCGATTTTCCCGCCAGTTGACCAATCTCATGCCCCAGGTCGCCGGGGTAAGGCGCACCGGTTCCGCCGCCACCGATCTCGCCTGGCTGGCCGCCGGGCGCTTTGACGGGTTTTGGGAATACGGCCTCTCCCCCTGGGATATGGCCGCCGGTATTGTCCTGATCCGCGAGGCGGGCGGCATCATTACCGATATGGGCGGCGGCGAGAATATGCTCAAAATCGGAAGCATCGCCGCGGCCAATGCAAATCTGCATTCGGATATGCGAAAGCTGCTGATTTCATGACAAATGACCTCAAGACTCCAAGAGACTTCATTTTTGCCACGAATCTGACCTATATTGCCTAACTCTTATGCCAAAAAAATCACCAAGTGGAAAAAATGTCTTCTGAATTTGAACAATCGGACGAAATGGAAATGGAGCGGCGCAAGCTTGGCTCGCCGCAAATTTTCCTGCTTCGCATGGTTATTTTTCTGATTATTGTCGGATTTATCTCGGCCATTCTTTATCCCCAGTTCGCACTCGCCTTTAGCGCCAACCCGATGCTGAACGGTTTGATCCTCGGCGTATTGTTCATTGGCATCGTGTTTTCTTTCCGTCAGGTTCTGCGGCTCTATCCCGAAATCAAATGGGTCAACAATTTCCGCGTCGCCGATCCGGGGCTGGAAAGCTCCCGGCCACCGGTCCTGCTCGCCCCCATGGCCACCATGCTGGGGGCGCGGGTGGGGCGCATGACCCTTTCGGCCCAGGCGATGCGCTCATTGCTTGATTCCATCGGCACAAGGCTCGATGAAGCGCATGACAACTCAAGATACCTCATCGGCCTGCTGGTTTTTCTCGGGCTGCTCGGCACCTTCTGGGGGCTGCTTTCCACCATTCATTCGGTCGGTGACACCATCTCCAGCCTCAACGCCGGCTCCAGTGACACCGGCGTTATCTTTGAAGACCTCAAAAACGGCCTCGCCGCGCCGCTCAAAGGCATGGGCACGGCGTTTTCCTCCTCGCTCTTCGGGCTGGCCGGCTCGCTCATTCTGGGCTTTCTCGACCTGCAAACCTCGCAGGCGCAAAACCGCTTTTATACCGAGCTGGAAGACTGGCTCTCCACGGTCACCGAACTGGGCACCGCCGAAATTTCAACCGGCATTGCCCCGGCCCAGCTGCGCTTTACCCTGCAGGACATGCAAGCCTCTCTCGACGCCCTGACCCATCATGCGCCGCCCTCCAGCGGCCAGGGCGGCGCGCCGGTCGATATCTCCGCCATGAACGGGCTGGCCGAGAGCTTTGAAAATCTGGTCATTCAGATGCGCCAGGAGCAAAAGCTGGTGCGCGAATGGGCCCAGGCCCAGGCCGACCAGCAGGCCGAACTCGCCCCGGCCATCCGCGCTCTGGCGGAACAGGCGAAAAAACAAGACAAATCCGCGCCTTCGGGCAATGACGGGACCTGATCCATGGCGCGTGCATCACGGCGCAAACCCAATAGCGGCGCCAATTACTGGCCCGGATTTGTTGACGCTCTCTCCACGCTGCTTCTCGTTATCATCTTTTTGCTTTCCATGTTCATGCTGGCGCAGTTTTTCCTCGCCCAGGAAATATCCGGGCGCGATTCGGCGCTGAAAAAACTCAATTCCCAGGTCGCCGAACTGACCGAACTGCTGGCCCTCGAGCATGAAAGCGGCAAGACCCTCAAGCTCGAAATCGCCACCTTGACCGAATCCTTAAGCTCGCTTGAAAACGAAAAAAGCCGCCTCGTCACCCTGCTGGGCGAGCAAAGCGCGAAGGGGAAAACGGCCGAGAGCGCCATTATCGCCATTCAAAGCCGGTTGGACAAGGAGGCAAAGCTGCGCAAGGACGCCGTTGCCAAACTGGAAAAAGCCAACCGCTCGATCATTATCCTCCAGCGCGAGGCGGAAAAGGCCAGCCGCTCCCTCTCCGTCCTGAGCGCAAATCTTTCGGCCGAAAAGCAGGTCAAGGACAAGGCGCTTGATGAACTTGGCAAACAAAAAGAGCAGATCATCGTCCTGCGCGATGAAATGGAACTGGCAAAAGCCGAAGCGGGCAAGCACAAGCAGGTTATCCAGTCCCTGAAGAAGACCGCGGCGGAAGCCGAAGCGGAAGCCAAAATGCGCCGTGAGGTCATTTTAGGTCTTCAGGATACCCTCAAGAAGGCCAGAAGCGAGGCGGGGAAAAAACAACAGATCATTATCGCCCTGCGCGATGATATGGAATCGGCCATCGCCCGCGCCAATACGCAAGAAAACCTTCTTGAAGCCCTCGCCCTGAAAGCCGAGGAAATCCGCCGCCAAACCC
>CAZIVB010000104.1:0-8749 GCA_964542565.1 uncultured Hyphomicrobiales bacterium
CTAGGTGGTTTCCTCCGGGTGCCAGCCGCTGAGATAGATGATCTCGAAGGTTGCGGTTATGCGGCCGTCCGCGGAAGCAAAATTATCGGCATAATAGTCAAGAACGTAGTTCAGTGTTTTGCGCCGGAGCGGGGTTTTGCGCCGCGCCCGCATGGCGTTGGCGCCGCCCATGAGGCGCAGCTCATGCATCAGGGCGAGCGGGGAGGCGTACCGCACTTTTAAAATATCCCGGTCGGCAACCGGGATGGCAAATCCGGCGCGCAGCAACAAAGCGCCCATCTGGCGGATATCGGCGAAGGGGATGACGCGCGGGCTTATGCCGCCCTCGCAAGCCTGTTCGGCGGCGGCAAAGGCGGCGCGAAGCTCGCTCAGGGTCTCTCCGCCCAGCAACGCGCCCAGAAACAACCCGCCGGGCCTTAAGGCGCGGTTGATCTGGATCAGCAGCCCCGGCAAATCATTGGCCCATTGCAGCGCCAGCGCCGAGACGATCAGATCAAGGCTTTGCGGGGCAAGGGGCAAATTTTCTGAGGTTTTCGTCTGCAACTGATCCAGCGGAGACAGGGTCTCCAGTCTGGATGTGTTGCGGAGCGCCTTGGCAAGCTGGCCGGTCTGGCTGAACAGGTCAACGGCTTCATCAAAGCTGCGCTTGACCATGCAAAGCCGGTCGGCGATCTCGTTTGCGGCTTCGCATTGCAGGAAATCAATGGTTTTTCCTGTTTTCAGCAGGCGGCGGTAACGGCTTTGCAAAAGTGCATGATCGAATAGCGGAGCTGGATTGGCCGGGTTGGTCATGACCGCTTTATGCCCGTTTTGGGCCGGGGTGACAATCCGCGGCACAGCGCTTGATTGAAAGGGGCCGGGGCGATAGATTCCAGACTATGGTTGATTTGCCGCTTCAATCCGCAAAACCGGATGATTTGCGCCTCTTGCCCGCACTTGCGGGCCGGGCATGGCGGGCGCTTGCCGATTTCCTGTTGCCGCCCCAATGCGCCGGATGCGGCGAGGTTATCGAGGCCCCGGGGGCTTTATGCGCAAGCTGCTGGAGCCGGATTGATTTTATCGCCGAGCCGTTTTGCGACCGGCTTGGCATTCCTTTTCCCTTCGAGGCGGGCGAGGGGGCGCTGAGCGCCCAGGCCGTTGCTGCGCCGCCGGCTTATGCGCGGGCGCGGGCGGTGGCGCGCTATGATGATATGGCGCGTCGGCTTGTGCACAACCTGAAATACAAGGACAGGCTGGAATGCGCCCCCCTGATGGGCGAGTGGATGCTGCGGGCCGGGGCCGGGCTGGTGGCGGGCAGTGATTATATCGCGCCGGTGCCGCTTTACCGCGCCCGGCTGTGGCGGCGGCGGTTTAATCAGGCGGCGCTGCTGGCGGGGAGGATCAGCGCCCTGGGAGAGGTTCGCCTGTCCGAGGATATGCTCGGGCGTATCCGCTCAACCCGCAGCCAGGTGGGGCTGAATATGGCCGAGCGCCAGCGCAATGTCGCCGGGGCCTTCGCGGTTGCGCCAAAATGGCGCGGCGCGGTAAAAGGCGCCAATGTGCTGCTGGTGGATGATGTCATCACCACCGGCGCAACCATTGAGGCGTGCACGAAGGCGCTTTTGCGCGCCGGGGCGGCGGAGGTGAATGTGCTTGCCTTTGCCCGGGTTGTTGATCCGGTGCGGCTGCCGGTATAAAAGCAGCGTAAGGAAAATCGGAGTCGAGGGTATCCATGACCAAGGTTGAGATCTATACGACAAAAATCTGCCCGTTTTGTCACAGCGCCAAAAGACTGCTGAAGAACAAGGGCGTCAAATTTGATGAAATTGATGTCACATTTGATTTTAAAACCCGCCGGGCCATGACCAAGCGCGCCGGGGGCAGTCATACGGTGCCGCAAATCTTTATCGACGGGGTTCATGTGGGTGGCTGTGATGATCTGATGGAGCTGGATATGGACGGCAAGCTTGAGCCGATGCTCGGACAGCGCGGCGCATGAGCGGGGCATCCGGCAGGTTTCGCGCCGCATGTGTCCAGTTGTGCTCAGGGCTCGATATTGACGCCAATATCAAGGCGGCCTGCGCTCTGATAAAAGAAGCCGCTGGCGGCGGGGCTGATTTTATTGTCACGCCGGAAAATACATCGCTTCTGGCGCTGGACCGGAAAACCCTTCTTGCCCTCACTGTGGCGCAGGATGAGGATAAGGCCTTGCAAGCCTTTCAGGCGCTGGCGGATGAGCTTGAGCGTTGGCTGCTGATCGGCTCCCTGCCGGTCCGGATTGATGCGTCCATGACGGCGAACCGGTCATTTCTTATTGATCCGTCCGGGCGCATTGCGGCGTATTACGATAAAATACACATGTTCGATGTTGAACTGCCCGGCGGCGAGAACTACCGCGAATCCGATTATGTCCGGGCCGGGGCGCGGGCGGTAACCGCGCCTTTGCCCTGGGGGCGCATCGGTTTGTCCATCTGTTATGATCTGCGCTTTGCCGCCCTTTACCGGGCGCTGGCGAAAGACGGGGCCGGGTTTTTGAGCGCCCCGTCGGCCTTTACCAAAACCACCGGCAAGGCGCATTGGCATATTCTGCTGCGCGCCAGGGCGATTGAAAACGGCGCCTTCGTGTTTGCCGCTGCCCAGACGGGACATCATGAAAACGGGCGCGATACCTATGGCCACAGCCTGATTATCTCGCCATGGGGCGAAATTCTGGCCGAGGCGGGCGAGAAACCCGGCGTGATTTTTGCCGATATTGATCCACGCGAGGTGGCGCGCGCGCGCGGCCGCATCGGTTCGCTGCGCCATGACAGGGCCTTTAAGATCGACCATATAGAACATAGATAGAGTAAGCTTGGAGTGAAATTCCAGATCGAAGCAGGCCGGAAATGATTCATTATCAACTTTGCTGCGCCCATCACCACGAGTTTGACGGCTGGTTCAGCGACAGCGCCTGTTTTGATCATCAGGTCAAGGCGGGCGAGGTCATATGTCCGGTTTGCGGCTCGGTTGATGTCTCCAAGGCGCTGATGACGCCCAATATCGGTGCGCCGAATGCGCAAATCCCGGAAAAACTGGGCAATGCAATGCAGAAAATGAATGCGCAAATCCGTCAATTCCGCCGCCATGTCGAGAAAACGGCGGAGAATGTCGGCAAGGATTTTGCCGAAGAGGCGCGGCGCATGCATTACAATGAGACTGAAAAACGCGGCATTTACGGCGAGGCCAGCGTGAGCGATGCGGTGGAACTCAAAGATGAAGGCATTGATGTCTTTCCCCTGCCGCCGCTGCCCGAAGAGCAAAATTAATCTTTTCGGGCGGTGAGCATATAGTTTACATCGGTGTCGGTTGAGAGCGACCATTGGCCGCTGAGCGGGTTATAGCTCACGCCTGTCAGATCATGAGCGCTCAGGCCCTGCCTTTCCAGCGCATCTCTCAGCTCGGCCGGGGTGACGAATTTTTCCCATTGATGGGTGCCGGCGGGCAGCCAGCGCAAGATATATTCCGCGCCGATGATGGCCAGGGCGAAGGATTTTAACGTCCGGTTCAAGGTGGCGCAAACCATCATGCCGCCGGGGCGGATCAGCGCGGCGCA
Source organism: uncultured Hyphomicrobiales bacterium (assembly GCA_964542565.1). Classification (GTDB taxonomy): domain Bacteria; phylum Pseudomonadota; class Alphaproteobacteria; order Rhizobiales; family BM303; genus BM303. The sequence goes on from CAZIVB010000104.1 coordinate 3,572, forward strand.
GGCGGCAAGGAAATGATCGATATCGGCGACATGCTCCAGCACTTCCATATTCAGCACCAGATCGAAAGTTTCGCCCTTCGCCGCCAGATCTTCCGCCGTAGCGGCAAGATAATTGATCTCAAGCTTTTGTTCGCCGGCGTGGGTTGCGGCGATGTTGATGTTTTTCTGCGAAGGGTCGAGGCCGGTGATATTGGCGCCAAGCCGCGCCATGGGCTCGCATAACAGCCCGCCGCCGCAACCGATATCGAGAACGCGCAACCCCTTGAGCGGATTTTCGCCGCCAAATTGTTCTTCGGCGCGCTCCTTGATGAACTCAAGACGCACCGGGTTCAGGGCGTGCAGGGGTTTGAATTTACCCGCCGGGTCCCACCACTCGGCCGCCATGGCGGAAAAGCGGGCGATCTCCGCCGGATCGACGGATGCGGATGCGGGAGTGTGCTCGGATGCCTGCATATCGGGGGGTTTTTCCGTTGCCAGAGTTGCCTCATCGCCTGTTGGGCGGTATGTATGCGCCGCACAATAGCTTAAACGGGCGCGATATGCGCGCAGTTTTTGCCGTATTGAGGGTTGAAAAGGGAAAAAAGTGGCTCGTCTGGTCATGAAATTCGGCGGCACATCGGTTGCCGATATGGAAAAAATCGCCAATGTGGCGCGCCATGTCAAACGCGAGGTGGAGGCCGGTCATCAGGTGGCGGTGATTGTCTCGGCCATGGCGGGGCATACAAACCAGCTTGTCGCCTGGACAAACGAGGCGGCAAGGGACCCGGACCGCGGCGAATATGATGCGGTTGTCTCGGCCGGCGAGCAGATCACATCGGGTTTGCTGGCGCTCACTTTGCAAGGTATGGGGGTGGCGGCGCGCTCATGGCTGGGCTGGCAGATCCCGCTCACAACCAATGAAATGCATGGTTCGGCCCGAATCATGGACATTGATGGTAGTATGCTGGGAACCCGGCTTGACAGCGGCGAGGTGGCGGTGATCGCGGGCTTTCAGGGGATCGGCGCGGACGGGCGCATAACGACCCTCGGGCGCGGCGGTTCCGATACCAGCGCGGTGGCGATCGCGGCGGCGGTCAAGGCGGATTTGTGCGATATCTATACCGATGTTGACGGGGTCTATACCACCGATCCGCGGATTGTCTCGAAGGTGCGGCGTCTGAGCCGGATTTCCTACGAGGAAATGCTGGAAATGGCCTCGCTGGGCGCCAAGGTTCTGCAAACCCGCTCTGTGCGCATGGCGATGGTCAACGGGGTGCGTCTGCGGGTGCGTTCGAGTTTTGTCAAGCCTGAAGATGCCGAGCCGGTGGATATCAACAATCTGCAGGATCAAGGAACGCTTGTATGCGATGAGGAAGATATTATGGAACAGCATATCGTCAGTGGCATTGCTTATGAAAAGGACGAAGCCAAGGTCACTCTGGTCAAGGTCAGGGACAAGCCGGGGGTTTCGGCAAAAATTTTCGGCCTTCTGGCGGATGCCAATATCACGGTTGACGTGATCGTCCAGAATGTGTCCGAGGATGGCCGCAATACCGATGTGACCTTTACGGTGCCCGAAGCGGATTTGCGCCGGACCCTTGATGTGCTGGAGCGCCAGCGCGATGAAATCGGTTACGGCGAGCTGGTCAGCTCGTCCGATATGGTCAAGATTTCGGTCGTCGGCGCCGGCATGCGCACTCATGCAGGTGTCGCGGCGCAGATGTTCTCCGCTTTGGCGGAGAACAATATCAACATTCAGGCAATCACGACCTCCGAGATCAAGATCAGCGTCCTGATTGATGCAGACTTTACCGAGCTTGCCCTGCGCACCCTGCACACGTCTTACGGGCTTGACCAGGCCTGATCCGCGCTGATCTGATTCAAAATAACCGTGTTTCAGGTGAATAATGCGGTTGCGGGGATGAGGGGTGTTCTCATATCCTTTGACCGGGCAGGGTCAATCCGGCGCAACGGGTTGATGTGCGTTTTTTGAAGCCGGATTGTCCCGGAGCATTTGTTTCACGCATTTTCTGATCTGGAAAACCGGGTTTTCATGTTTTCAGGAAGTGCTTTCAGGAAGGCTGGCTCATGAGTCCTGATAGCGGTTCACGCCTGTTGCTGCGGCGATTGCGGGCGCTCATGGCCGAGCCGCTTGACGAGCAGGCCCGGCTCGACCGGGTTGTGGTTCTCATCGCCAATACCATGGTGGCGGAGGTGTGTTCCGTCTATGCGGTGGCCGAAGGGGGCCGGCTGGAGCTTTTCGCCACCCAGGGCCTGAACCCCGAGGCGGTTCACAAAACCCGCCTTAAAATGGGCGAGGGGCTGGTCGGCGTGATCGCCACGACCGCCGAGGCGCTCAATCTTTCCGAGGCGCGCACCCATCCCTCCTTTGCCTACCGGCCCGAGACGGGCGAGGAGGCGTATCACTCCTTCCTCGGCGTTCCCATTCTCCATACCGGGCACACAATCGGCGTGCTGGTGGTGCAAAACCGCACCAAGCGTATTTATGAACAAGAAGAAGTCGAGGCGCTGGAGACCATCTCCATGGTGATCGCCGAAATTCTCGCGGCGCGCGGCGCGGTGGGGGCGGCGACAAGCGTGGAGCGGGTGACCGGCGCAAGGCGGCTTGAGGGGGTCTCGATCGTCGCCGGGTTCGGCATCGGCCATGTGGTGCTGCATGAACCGCGGGTTCATGTTACCAATCTGATCGCGGACAATGCCGATATTGAGGTCAAACGGCTTGAATCGGCCCTTGGCGAGCTGCGCAATTCCATCGACCAGATGCTGGAGCGGGCTGATTTCCTGCACGCGAGCGAGCACCGCGAAGTGATTGAGGCTTACCGTATGTTTGCCCATGACCGGGGCTGGGTGGCGCGCATGAAAGAGGCGGTCAATGCCGGGCTGACGGCGGAGGCGGCGGTGGAACGGGTTTTGAACGAGACCCGGACCCGGCTGGTGCGGGCGTCAAACCCTTATGTCCGGGACCGGCTGCATGATCTTGATGATCTGGCCAACCGCTTGCTGCGCTATCTTACCGGCGCCGCCATGACCGCCTCGCAGGACGAGATGCCCGGTGACGCCATTGTCTTTGCCCATAATATCGGCCCGGCCGATCTGCTGGATTATGCCGGGCGCAATCTGCGCGGGCTGGTGCTCGAAGAAGGGGCGCTGAACGGTCATGCCGCGATTGTGGCGCGGGCGCTCAATATTCCGTTTATCGGCCGGGTGGAAGATGTGCTGGCGATTGTCGATGACGGCAACAGCGTTATCGTTGACGGGGAAACCGGCGAGGTCTTTTTGCATCCGGAACCGGATATCAAGAAGATCTACAAGAAAAAGGCCAAGGCGGCGCGGCGGCAACAGGCCAGTTACGACAAATTGCGCGATCTGCCGGCGATCTCGAAGGACGGGACCGAGGTCGCCTTGCAGCTCAATGCCGGTCTGCTGGTCGATCTGCCGCATATTAAGAGCACCGGGGCGGACGGCGTCGGGCTGTTCCGCACCGAGTTGCAATTCATGGTGGCCTCGAAACTGCCGCGCATGAGCGAGCAGATGGATTTTTACCGCGCGGTTTTTGACGCTGCCGGGGCCAAGGGCGTTGTTTTCCGCACCCTTGATATCGGCGGCGACAAGGCGTTGCCCTATCTTCATATGGATAACGAGGAAAATCCGGCGCTGGGCTGGCGCTCCATACGCATGATCGATACGCGTCCGGCGCTGCTGCGGATGCAGGTCAGGGCGCTGCTGCGCGCGGCGGGGCGGCGCGAATTGCAGCTGATGTTTCCGTTTCTTACCGAGGTGGCCGAGTTTGTCAGGGCGCGCGAGCTGGTGGATATTGAGCTTTTGCATTTGCGCAAACACGGGCATGACAGTCCTGAAACGATTAAAATCGGCGCCCTGATCGAAGTGCCCTCAATCCTGTGGCAGCTTGACGAGCTGATGCCTCTGACCGATTTTGTCTCGGTGGGCAGCAATGATCTGCACCAGCATCTTTTCGCCTGCGACCGGACAAATCCGCGGCTTTCGGGGCGCTATGACATGTTCAGCCCGGTGATGCTGAAAACCTTGCGCCATATTGTGCGGAAGGCGGCGGAGCACAAGACGCCGCTGACCCTGTGCGGCGAGATGGCGGGCGATCCGCTCGGGGCCATGGCGCTGCTGGGGCTGGGGTTTCGCACCCTTTCCATGGCGGCGACATCGGTCGGGCCGGTCAAGGCGATGGTTCTGGCGCTTGATGTGGCGGCGGTGGAAAACCTTGTTGCTTCAAATATCGATGATATGACAAGCAGTTTGCGCCCGGCGCTTGAGGATTTTGCCCGCCGGAATGATATTCCGGTCTGATCCGGCGGCTATTTTCAAACTTCGCCCCGGCCTTGATGCCGCGCGGGTTTTCGCCGCCGGAGAGGCGGATTTTGGCGGTGGTTGCGATTTTTGGGGGATTGTCGTAATCTTGCTGCAAAGGAGAGGTCTACTGGGCCTTGGATTTTTTCTCAAGGTCGGTAATGGAGTAGGTTGTTCCGGCGTGTCAGTTGTCTGGCCAGGAACAAGGTAGTGATGTTTTTATCTTCCTCAAAGCAAAAGCCGGATGACGAAGTCGGGCAGATCGGCGCGCTTCTTCGTCAGTCCCGCGAGGCCATCAGTGAAAATCTTGATGATATTGCGGTTCATCTGCGGATTGACCCGGCAATCCTGAGCGCGCTTGAAGAGGGGCGGGTGCAGGATTTGCCCGGCTGGGCCCGGGCGATCGGGGCGCTGCGCAGCTATGCCGAATATCTTGATCTTGATGCCTCGCCGCTGGTGGTGCGCTACCGCAAGATCATGGCGGAGCCGGTCGGCTATACCGCCAAACCGGCGCGGCGGCCAGACCCTGAACCGGCGGTGCAAAAGCCGGCCCTGCAACCGCAGCAAGACCCCCCGGCCAAAGCCGCCCCGCCGATGCGAAAACACAAAACGCCGCGCGGGCTTGTCTTCGCGGTCACGGTCTTTATCGGCATTGCGGTTTTTGCCGGGATTTACCTCTCTTCGTCACCTGTGCCGGATACGGATGTCCGGCCGGTGTCGCAAACACTCAAAGCCATGCTTGACCGCACCATCGGCGCGGCCCTCAAGGACGAGGCCGCTGATGAGGCAGATGGCGGCGTCAAGGTCAAGACGCAGACCCTGCCCCTGCCGGGGCTGGGCACGGATCAGCCGGTTGAG
>CAZIVB010000105.1:0-8645 GCA_964542565.1 uncultured Hyphomicrobiales bacterium
CGGAACCCAATCTGGTGGCGTTGTCGGGCGATACGGCGAGCTTTCTCGCCGGGGGTGAATTTCCCTTTCCCGTTCCGGCCGGAAACGGCGATATCACGATCAAATTCAAGAAATTTGGCGTTGGCCTTTCCTTTACCCCCACGGTTTTGGCCGGCGGGCTGATCAATCTTAAAATCGAGCCTGAAGTCAGCCAGCTTGATCCGTCCAACTCGCTGCGGATTAACGGCATCGACATTCCGGCGCTGATTGTCAGGCGCACCAAGACCACAATCGAACTTCGCGACGGGCAGAGTTTCGCCATTGCCGGTTTGCTGCAAACCACCAATACCAAATCCGGCCGCGGCCTGCCCTGGATTACCCGCATGCCGGTGCTGGGGAGCCTGTTCAGCAGCCGCTCCTACCTGAAACAGCAGACCGATCTGGTGATCATCGTCACGCCGCGCCTTGTGCGCCCTGCCGCGCCGGGACAGCATCTGGCCACCCCGCTTGACAACACGCTCCCCGCCAATGACGCCCAGTTCTTCCTTGGCGGCAAACAGCAGATCCGCAAGACAGCCGCTTCGGGCGGTTTATCGAAACTGGCCGGTCAGGCCGGTTACGCCAGAGGCAGTTATGGCCATCTGCTCGGATTTTAATCAGGTGAAATCAATGTCACATTCAACAGTCTTGAAAATCATCACCGGCGCTTTTCTCCTGGGCTCATTATCCGCCTGCGCCCAGTATCTTGATCACAATGAGGGGGTAAGCCTGAGCGCCGGCAATGCGGTAGCCCATAACAAGGCGGTGCAGATGATCGATCCGTGGCCGCGCTACGGCGCCCGCACAAATATCTCCGCCAATGGTGAGCGGATGCTGGTCGGCCTGAAGAAATACCGCGAGAACAAAACCGAAGAGCCGGAAAAAACCCCCACCCAGGGCGATGCAAAGAGCGAGGATTAATCATATGCCGGGCCTCACAATTCATAAAACCGTCCGAGTTGTTTTTATCATGGCGCTGGCCGCTTCGCTTTCCGCCTGCATGACGCAAAACCCCTTTGGCAATCCGCTGAACGCCGCCAAGGCAACGTTCGGATCCGGCACGTCAAAAATAGCTCTTGATCAGGGCAAGAAATACTTTCTCAACGGCGATTACGGCAATGCGGAAAGATATTTCCGTGTCGCGGTTGAAAAATCCGCCAATGACGTCAACGCCTGGGTTGGCCTTGCCGCCTCCTATGATCATCTCGCCCGCTTTAAACTGTCAAAACGCGCCTATGCCCAGGCGATTGAACTGGGCGGCAGAACCCCGGTCATCCTCAATAACCTGGGCTATTCCTATCTGCTGCAGGGCAAATTGAAAAAAGCGCGGCGGCATTTTCTCATGGCAGCCAAAAAAGCGCCGGAAAACACCCATATCAGAAACAATCTGGCCCTGTTGCGCGCCAGTGAGAAAAACATGGCGGCAAATCATCGGACAGGGACAAAAAAATCCTGACCGTCAGTTCAAAATATTCGGGTCGATTTTGCCCGGCGGCTGGGCGCGGCGCTGATAGAGCGCTTCCGGAAAAGTGGGAACCGGTTTTCCGACAAGAAGCGCGGCAAAAAAAGCATAGAGCCCGGTTCTGATTCAATCAAAACCGGAATAGCTCTAATATCCCAGCATTTCATAGGGGATAAAGGCCAGCTGATCGCCCTTCGCCACGCTTGTCAGCTCTTCGGGCAACTCGATAAGCCCGTCGGATTCGCGCAAGGAACTGATCAGGCCGGAGCCGTCGCGGCTGTACCTGTCGGCATGGAGCACCCCGTCTTTTTCGACCAGAGAGCCGCGCATGAACTCGCGCCTTCCGGTTTTGCGTTTGGGCATGGCAAAGGCGGAAGGCAGGTAGAGCCGCCGCGGCGGGGTCCAGTTGGCGCCGCCCATGCGGGCCAGCAGCGGGCGGGCATAGAGCCAGAAGGTCACGGCGGCGGCGACCGGATTGCCGGGAAGGCCCAGGAACACCGCCTCGCCGATCTGGCCAAAGCCCAGGGGCTTGCCCGGCTTGATGGCGAGCCGCCACATATTGAGGCTGCCAAGGGCGGTCACGGCGGCGCTCATGTGATCCTCATCGCCCTGGCTTGAGCCGCCGGAGGTCAGGATCAGGTCATGGTCGGCGGCCGCTTCTTCGAGCGCATCGCGCACCACATCAAAGCGGTCCGGCAATATGCCAAGATCGGTAACGGTGACGGGCAGGGAGCCGAGCAGGGCGTTCAGCAAGAATGTGTTTGAATCATAAACCGCGCCGGGGCGGAAATCCTCGCCGGGGCGGATGATCTCGTCGCCGCTGGAGACCAGCGCCACTTTAAGCGGCGCGTAGCATTCAACCTCACCGGCGCCGGTGGAGGCAATGGCGGCGATATCCTGCGGGCGCAGCCGCGTGCCTTTGGAGACAAGCTCGGCGCCTCTGGCGACATCTTCACCGGCAAGGCGGCGATTGGCGCCTTTTTTCACCCCGGCCGGGATGGTGACAAATTGTTGTCCGCCGCGTTCAAAAGCCCGCGCATCTTCCTGCATCACGACGCTGTCCGCGCCCTCGGGCATTTTTGCCCCGGTGAAGATGCGCACCGCCTCGCCCGTCTTAAGCGGGCGCTCCAGCGGATGGCCGGCGGCAACAATCCCGGTGACGGGCAACCGCGTTTCCCCGTCCAGAGCGGCATGGGCCACGGCATAGCCGTCCATGGCGGCATTATCAAAGGCCGGAATGGGGCGCGGCGCGATCACCGGCGCGGCCAGAACCCGGCCCGCGGCCCCGCCGAGCGCAACGCAGCCGGTTTTGCTGATGGTACGGGTGCGCGCAAGCAGCATTCTGATTGCATCGTCGTGGCGCATCAACCCGCCATCATGGGCGAAACAGTCATTCTGCACCGGTTTTACTGTTTTTTTGGTCATGCTTTTCGGGTCCTCGGATTGTCCGGCTATCACATATGCATCATTGCCGGTCAAGCCCGGCGGTGGCGAAAACGGCAAAAGCCGCTAAAACACAAGAATTTTAACCCTGTGACGGATTGACACTGGTATGAAAATGAAAAAATACTAAGCTTCGACTCAAGTCTTTGTGTCAAACCTCCAATATTTATTTGAAAGGCATTTTCCATGCCAGCCACACAATGTTTTGCCCAACACGGACAGGGCGGCGTTCCTGATTCGGCCGTGGTGCGCTTTGCCGGTGATTCCGGTGATGGCATTCAGCTTCTGGGAGATCAGTTCAGCCTCACAAGCGCCATTGCCGGCAATGCGATCTCGACATTTCCCGACTACCCTTCCGAGGTGCGCGCGCCGCAGGGCTCAACCTATGGCGTATCGGCTTTTCAAATCCAGTTTGGCGGGCGCAATATCAAGACAATTGGCGACAGCGCCGATGTCCTGATCGCGTTTAATCCGGCGGCGTTGAAAACCAATCTGGAAATATTAAAACCCGGCGGGCTGATTATTGCCGATCAGGGAACCTTTTCAAAGCGGGGGTTGAAAAAGGCGGGTTATGAAACCTCGCCTCTTACTGACGGCTCGCTGGAGGGCTACCGGCTTCTGGCCATAGACATTACCAAACAGACTTTGGCCGCCACCGCGCCATTTGATCTTTCCAAGAAAGACAAGCAAAGATGTAAAAATTTCTGGGGGCTGGGGCTCATTTTCTGGCTGTTTCACCAAAAGCGCGCCACAACCACCGCCTGGCTGGACCGGAAATTTGCCAAAAAGCCCGAAATCGCAAGGGCCAATATCGCGGCGCTTAATGCCGGGCATGCCTATGGCGAGAATATCGAGGCTTCCCATGAGCTGTATTCGTGCCATATTCCGGCGGCGGAGATGCCGCCAGGCAAATACCGCGCGGTCACCGGCTCGCAGGCGGCGGCCTGGGGGCTTGCGGCGGCGAGTGAGCTGAGCGGGCGTCCGCTGGTGTTTTCGTCCTATCCGATCACGCCGGCCACGACGATTTTGCATCATCTGGCGCGGCTGAAGGATCTTGGCGTGATCACCTTTCAGGCGGAAGATGAAATCGCCGCCATGTGCGCCGCTATCGGAACGGCGTTCGCGGGGTCTCTCGGGGCAACGGCAAGTTCAGGACCCGGCATCGCGCTGAAAACCGAGGCGATCGGGCTGGCGGTTGCCGCCGAGCTTCCGGTGGTGATCATCAACAGCCAGCGGGCGGGGCCCTCCACCGGCCTGCCGACGAAAACCGAGCAATCGGATTTGTACCAGGCGGTTTACGGGCGCAATGGCGACACCCCGCTGCCGGTATTGGCGGCGCGCTCGCCGGCCGATTGTTTTGACGCCACGATCGAGGCGGCGCGCATCGCCCTGAAATACATGACGCCGGTGATGATGCTGATGGATGGCTATCTGGGCAATGCCTCCGAGCCCTGGCTTATTCCCGACATGAGTAAACTGCCTGATATCAGCGTCAAAAACTGCACCGACCCGGAAGGATTTTCACCTTTCAAACGCGATGAGAGCACTCTGGCGCGGCTCTGGGCCATACCGGGGACACCGGGGCTTGAGCACCGGATCGGCGGTCTGGAGCGCGATTATGTTACGGGGGATGTTTCCTATGATCCTGCCAATCATCAAAAAATGTCGCAGATCCGCATCGACAAGGTGAAGGGGATCGTCTCTGACCTGCCGGAACTGGAGATTGACCAGGGCGAGCGCGATGCCGAACTTGGCGTTATCGGCTGGGGCTCGACCTATGGTCCCATATCGCGCGCTGTCAGTAATATGCGCGAGAAGGGGGCCAGCGTCGCTCATGTGCATTTGCGCTATCTTTATCCTTTCGCCCGCAACCAGCGCGAGATTACCAGCGGCTTCGGGCGCATATTGGTGCCGGAGATGAATATGGGACAACTCGTTACCGTTATGCGCGACAATAACTGCCCCCCCGCGGAAGGGTTTTCCAAGGTTACGGGACGCCCCTTTACGGTCACGGAACTTGAAGAGGCCATCGCGGCCCGGCTTGGAGGTTAACAAACCATGGATACGAAAACGGATACAATGGCCCCGCCTCTCACGATCAAGGATTTTGCCTCGGATCAGGAAGTGCGCTGGTGTCCCGGTTGCGGTGATTATTCGGTTATAAAAGCGGTGCAGAAAACGCTGGTGGAAGTGGGCGCGAAACGTGAAAACAGTGTCTTTGTTTCCGGCATCGGCTGTTCGTCGCGCTTTCCCTATTACATGGATACCTATGGCTTCCACGGCATTCACGGCCGCGCCCCGGCCATTGCCTCGGGGCTGTTGCTGGCCAATCCTGATCTTGATGTCTGGATCATTACCGGCGATGGCGACGGGCTCTCCATCGGCGGCAATCATATGCTGCATGTCCTGCGTCATAACTACAACTGCGTGATCCTGCTGTTCAATAACGGGGTTTACGGCCTCACCAAGGGGCAATATTCGCCAACCTCGGAGAGGGGGCAGATCACGCCGTCCTCGCCCATGGGGGTGATCGACCCGCCGCTGGAGCCGATCCAGTTCGCCATTGGCGCCGGAGCGCATTTTGTCGCCCGCGTGGTGGATATCCAGCAGCAGCAGATGATCGATGTTTTAAAAGCCGCCTATGAGCACAAGGGGGCGGCCATGATTGAAATTTTCCAGAACTGCACCGTGTTCAATGACGGGATGTGCGACAGCTTCGCGACCAAAAGCACCAAATTCGAGCACCAGATCGAACTGGTTGCGGGCCAACCGCTCATTTATGGCAAAGAGCATGACAAGGGGCTTAAATGCGATCCCGGCAGCCTCGGCCTGAAGAGTTATGATATTGGCGGCGAGGATGATGATGGCCAAGGCGCGATTGTCCATGATCCGGCCAACCGCTCGCTGGCTTTTATGCTGGCGCAGATGCAGATGCCGGAATACCCCGTGGCGACAGGCGTGATTTATGACGCGCCGGAGCCTTCTTATGAACGTGAAGCCTATCGGCAGGTTGAAGAGGCAAAAGCTTCATCAGACCGCAAATCCGTGACCGATGTTCTCAATCAGGGCTTTACATGGGAGGTGTAAAACCCGGCGGTTCTGCCGGTTTTTACGCCGATCTTGTTCCGGTTCAGCAATACCGGCGGTTAAGCGATGCAAAAGCCTACCGCCGGGCGCCCGGGGACTGGCGGGTTGTTGTTTGTGATATCGAAGGCTCCACCAAAGCTGTTGCGGCCGGGCGCTACAAGGATGTGAACATGCTTGGCTCCGCCTGCATTACGGCGGCGCTGAATGTGTGCGGCGATATCGCCATTGCCTATGAGTTTGGCGGTGACGGGGCCACGCTGCTGGTGCCGGAGCGGCTCATCGGCAAGCTCAGCGGCGCGTTATGCGCATTGCAGCAATATTCGGTTGCTATTTACGGCATGAAACTGCGCGTTGGCGCGGTGCCTCTGGCGGATATCCGGGCGCGGGGCGCGGATGTCCGGCTGGCCAGATATCAGCTTTCAAAAGGCAATTTTCAGGCCATGTTCAGCGGCGGCGGCGTGGCGCTGGCCGATGATCTGATCAAGGCGGATGATCGTTATGCCCTGCATGCGCCAATCTCCGGCCCGCCGGATTTGACCGGGCTTTCCTGCCGCTGGGAGCCGCTGCAATCTAAAAACGGCACAATGGTCACCCTGCTGGTTCTGGCGCGCGGGGCGGAGCAGGAAATACGGGACCAGCAATATGCCAGGGCGCTGGAAACGATTGAAGACGTGACCGGCAATCTGGCCGGACTGGCGCCCGCCAATGAGGCAAGCCTGAAATTCAGATGGCCGCCGCGCTATTGGCGGCTTGAAGCCGTCGGACTTGGCGGCGGGCATGTCAGCTTCAAACAGATGATGATTATCTGGACCGAGGCGGCTTTTCAGAAAATCGGCCATAAATTCGGTCTCAAATTCGGCGATTACAACGCGCCGGTGTATAAAGAAGAGCTCAAAACCAATACCGATTACCGCCGCTTTGGCGATATGATCCGGCTGGTTCTGGACTGTAAGAGCGGGGCTGACAAGGATTTACGCCGGGCGCTGGACGGGCTGGAGGAGAGAGGCGAAATCATCTACGGCCTGCATATCTCGCAAGACGCGCTGATGACCTGCCTCGTTTTCAATCTGGCCCGGTCGCGCCATATTCACTTTATCGACGGCGGCAATGGCGGCTTTACGCTTGCGGCGACGGAGCTGAAAAAGAAAATGAAATCATCCGGATAGGAAAATGTTTCAAAAAAGCTGTTCAGCTTAAATCCGCATCGAGATCCTTGACAATGATATTTTCCTTGCGCAGGACATCGAGCAGATGTTCAAAATGCTCGAAGCCACGGGTTTCCAGCTCGATAATGACATAGGCGGTTTTGGCCGGCAGGGCGGAAAAACGGCGCTGGTGCACCACCTCGATGATATTGGCGCCTTCCTCGGCGATGATGTTCGAGAGCTTGGCGAGCTGGCCCGGCTGGTCGGTAAGCTCAACTCTTATACGGGCAAGGCGGTGTTCGCGGGCAAGCTCGCGGTACAAGATATCGGCCAGAAGGCGGGTGTCGATATTGCCGCCGGTCAGAACCAGCCCGAGTTTTTTGCCCCTGAAACGCTCAGGATAGGCCATCAGCGCGGCAATCCCGGCGGCGCCTGCGCCCTCGACCACGGTTTTTTCAATATTGAGAAGCAGGCTGACACCGCTTTCCAGTTTTGATTCATTGACCAGAATAATATCGTCAACCAGTTCCCCGACCAGTTTTGATGTGAGCTCTCCGGGCGTTTTAACCGCGATGCCCTCGGCCAGGGTCGAGCCGCCGCAATGGGCCGCTTCACCGCGCAATCTGGCATGCATGGAGGGGAAAAGCTCGGCCTGAACGCCGATAATCCTGGTTTTGGGGCTTAAAGTTCCAGCCGCGACCGACATGCCCGAAATCATGCCGCCGCCGCCAATCGGCAGGATGAGGTAATCAAGCTCGGGGGCATCTTCGAGCATTTCAATTGCGATGGTGCCCTGACCCGCAATCACCAGCGGATCATCAAAAGGGTGAATGAACGTCAGGCCGAACCTGTCGGTAAGCTTATGGGCATAGGCGGCGGATTCTTCAAAATTATCACCATATAAAATAACATTTGCGCCGTGTACCCTCGTGCCTTCCACCTTTATCGACGGGGTGGCGAGCGGCATGATGATAGTGGCGGGAATGCCGAGCCGTTTGGCGTGATAGGCAATTCCCTGAGCATGGTTGCCGGCGGAGCAGGCGATGACGCCCTTGGCCCTTTGCGCCTCATCGAGATGCAGCAGGCGGTTCAGCGCGCCGCGTTCCTTATAAGCGCCGGTAAATTGCAGGTTCTCAAATTTAAGCCAGATTTCCGCTCCCAGAATATTCGACAGGGTCCGGCTCAGCCGTGTCGGCGTGCGGATGATGGCCGGGCTGATGGCTTTATGGGCCGCCGTGATATCGGAGAAGCTTAAAGGCGGTTTTTCAGCTGAAGTTGTTTTGCTCATCACGGGCTCATCTTGCAAATTAATGGCGGTTTTGCCGGTATGAACCTGAATGCGGCTGACCGCAAGAGGGGCTTTTCACTCCGGGCCGGTCTTTATTTTTTCAGATCTTCCAGCGCCGCGCTCACCTGCGCCAGAGTATCGATCACTATATCGCCGCCCAGTTCCGCCGCCGGAATGGCGGTGTAGCCGTAAGACATAACGA
>CAZIVB010000106.1:0-8629 GCA_964542565.1 uncultured Hyphomicrobiales bacterium
AGGTGGAGAATTTGTAGCCGCGGCGGTATTCAAACTTGTCCACCGCTTTCATGAGGCCGATATTGCCTTCCTGAATGAGATCGAGGAATTGCAGGCCCCGGTTGGTGTATTTCTTGGCAATCGAGATCACCAGACGCAGATTGGCCTCGACCATCTCCTTCTTGGCGATGCCCGCTTCGCGTTCGCCTTTTTGCACCATATGCACGATGCGGCGAAATTCGGAAATCTCCAGGCCGGTTTCCGCCGCCAGTTCCTGAATTTCAGAACGAAGCGCCTTGATCTGGTCTTTCTCGCTCTGGACGAACTTGGCCCAGCCGCGTTCTTTCAGGCGCGCAATGCGGCGCACCCAGTTGGGATTGAGCTCCTGGCCGCGATATTCCTCGATGAAGTTGACACGGGCAACACCGCAGGTTTCGGCCAGACGCATGAGGCGGCCCTCCTGACCCAGCAGGCGCTTGTTGATGTCGTAAAGCTGTTCGATCAGCGCTTCAATGCGGTTGTTGTTGAGAGAGAGGCTTTTGACATTTTTGATGACCGATTCGCTGAGCTTCTTGTAGCGGCGCTCCTGATCCGGCGAGAGGTTTTTGGTCTTTTTGATTTTGCTTTCAACCAGCATGTCCTGCAACTTGCGCAGTTTCTTGTAGTCGGAGGCTATGCTGTCAAAAGTCTCCACGATGCCGGGCTTGAGCTCGGCCTCCATGGTTGCCAGCGAGACCGTGGTTCCCTCGTCTTCATCATCATCCTCGTCGTCGTCTTCATCCTCCCCGCTTTTCTCTTCGGTGCTCTCGCCGCTCTTCGGGCTGGCGGTATTTGTCCCTGCCGCCCCGGTTTTGTCCTCGTCCGCCTCCGCCTTGTCCTCATCAGGCTTGATGGTATTGTCAACGGGGGGGCCGGAATAGGTGGCGTCGAGATTAATGATATCGCGCAGCAAAATACGCCCTTCATTCAGCTCGTCGCGCCAGATGATGATGGCCTGAAAGGTCAGCGGGCTTTCGCACAGCCCGGCAATCATCGCCTCGCGTCCGGCCTCGATGCGCTTGGCGATGGCGATCTCGCCCTCGCGGGACAAAAGCTCGACCGATCCCATCTCGCGCAGATACATGCGCACCGGGTCATCGGTCCGGTCTGTCGTGGGGGTGCCGGTTTTGGTGTCTTTGGCAAGCAGTCCCTTTTGCTTTTCAGGGACGTTCTTCTTGGTGCTTCCTTCGTCGGAATCCGTGACGGTGATGCCCATTTCAGAGAGCATCGCCAATGTGTCCTCGATCTTTTCAGATGAGACCTTGTCCGATGGAAGCACGGAATTCAGCTCGTCATAAGTGACAAATCCGCGTGCCTTGGATGTGCTGATCATGTTTTTGATCGACTGATCCGACATATCAAGCAGAGGTTTTTCTGAAGCCTGAGTTTTTCCGGTGGATGCTTTCGCTGCAGATGTTTTCGCCATATTACCCGTTCACTGCCACAAATACTCACACCCCTGCCGGATTTCTCCCGGCCGGGGTGGATTATTAATCCCAATATCGCTACGCGCACATATTAATATCAGTGTCTTAAGCTGTTATTAACCCTCAAAATTAAGGATTTGCGAAACGTGCCGATTATATTTCCTGCTCTTCAAACGAAGCTTCCAGACCTTCCAGCGAATTGAGCTGTTCCCTGATCTCGATCAGGCGCGCCTCATTTTCTTCCGTTAATTCCTGGCCGCATGCCAACTCCGCCGCTTTAAGCTCTTTTGTCAGAGCCAGATGCCTCCGGTGCAGGGCCGCAGCCTGCAGCCATGTTGTCTCAACCCCGTTTATATCTGCCGTATCCGCGGCGGGCCGGCCGGTGTGTTTTCGCATGCGGTCAAGCCGCTCAAGCGCAGAGCCATAGCCTCTCTCTGCCAATTGGGCAATGATTTGCGCTCTGTCAAGGTTTTCGTGCAAAGAAACCGCATCCAGAATGGATAATCTGAGGCCGTCAAGCTCATTTGAGGTCAGATCGATCCCGGCCAGGTCCTCGGCATGGGTTTCCAGGATTTGCGGGTGGTCGATAACGCTCAAGATCAAAAACGCCTCGCGGGCAGCAAGGGCGGGGCCCTGGACACCGGTTTTGCGTCCCACTGCCGATTGTTTCAATTTGGCCGAGCCATCATTTGTGCCGCGCTTTGGCGCTGCCCCGGACCATCTTCCGGCGGCTGAAAATTTTGCCATTGCGCTTTTTCGTCTTCCGCCGCCGCCTGCGCCGGAGCCGGTCCAGAGACGTTTGAGGCGCTGGCGCAAATTGCTCTGGTAAAAATGACGGATTTTCGGGTCTTTGATGGTTTCCAGCCGTTGCTCGATATTGCGCTCCAGCGCGGCGCGGCGCTCGGGCGTGTCCCATGTTCCGGCGCGCAATTCACGCGACCAGAGCATATCGGCCATGGGGACGGCCTTGCGCAAGATCTCATCCATGGCGCTTTTGCCGTGGCGGCGGATGAGATCATCCGGGTCAAGGCCTTCGGGCAGCAGGGCAAAGGCAAGCGAGAAACCCGGTTTCAATTCGGGCAGGGCGAGGTCGATGGCGCGCCAGGCGGCTTTTACCCCGGCCTTGTCGCCGTCAAAACACAAGACCGGTTCGGGCGCCATGCGCCATAATAGATGCAACTGGCGCTCGGTCAGCGCGGTGCCGAGCGGCGCGACGGCGTTGTCGAAACCGGCCATGGCCAGGGCGATGACATCCATATAGCCTTCGGTGACGATGACGCTTTGTTTGTCATAGGCGGCTTTGCGCGCCCCGGCGTGATTAAACAGGATCGCGCCTTTGTGAAATACCGGGGTTTCGGGCGAGTTGAGATATTTGGCCGGCACATCCGGATTGAGCGCCCGGCCGCCAAAGGCGATGACCTGGCCCCTGATATTGCTGATGGGGAACATGATGCGGTCGCGGAAGCGGTCGTAAGGCTCGGGGATATCCTCGCCGCCGATCAGAAGCCCGGCCTCGATCAGCAGCCCCTGAGAGACGCCTTTCTCCATAAAGTGGTTTTTTAAAATCTGCCGTCCAGCCGGGGCGTAGCCGACGCCAAAGCGGCGCTGTGTGGGCTCGGCCAGGCCGCGCTCTTGCAAATAGGCCCGCGCCTTTTTACCTTCTGCGCCTTGCAGACGGGTGGCAAAAAATTGCGCCGCCTCATCGAGGATATCATAGAGCCCGAGGCGCTTTTTGTCCCGCGCTTCATCCTCCGGGCGGCGCTCGGGCATGGGAATGCCGGCCTCCCCGGCCAGTTTTTCCACCGCCTCGGGGAAGGATAACCCTTCGGTTTCCATGACAAAATCAAAAATACTGCCATGCTTGCCGCTGGAAAAACAGTGGTAAAAGCCTTTTTGGTCATTGACTGTGAAGGAGGGGGTTTTTTCCGGATTAAACGGGCTCAGACCAACAAACTCACGCCCGCGCCGCTGCAACTTGACGCGCCGCGCGACAATCTCCGAAACGGAGAGCCGGGTCCGGATTTCGTCGAGAAATTCAGGGGAAAAATTCATAAAGCTGCGTTTATCTGAAAGTGCCGGGCGGCAATTATAACGCAAAGGGGGAGAGAGAGGCGAATCGTTTGTTTGAGGGTGGGTATTGATAAACAAAGCGCGTTGCGCCTGGTCTGATCAGGCACCGGACCGGTGCCGCTTAAATGTGAAACTCCAGCTCAGCCCAGCAGGCCCTTGATCACGGCGCTGGCTTTGCCGAAATCCATCTGGCCGGCATATTCGCCCTTTAAGGCGCCCATGACGCGGCCCATGTCTTTCAGGCTCTGGGCGCCGGTGGTGGTGACGGCGGTTTCGCAGGCATTGCGGATTTCGTCCTCGTCCAGCTGCCGGGGCAGGAAATCCTCGATGATGGCGATTTCTTCTTGCTCCTGCGCCGCCAGTTCCAGCCGGCCGGCTTCTTCATACATGGTGATGGAATCGCGGCGCTGCTTGATCATTTTTGACAGGATTTCAAGCAACTCGGCATCGGAAACCCCGTCGGACTGGTCCTTTGTCCGTGCGGCGATATCGCGGTCCTTGATGGCGGCTGATATTAAGCGAAGGGTGGACATGCGGCGCTTGTCCTGCGCTTTGACGGCCTCTTTAAGAGCCGCGCTGATTTTGTCACGCATATGATACCTGAATTGTTGCCCCGTGTCAGAGCCTGATCATAGCGCGTGTGGGAATGTCATTCAAATTGTTTGTCTTCCCGTAACCGGTTGAAAAGCAACGACCTATGAGATTAAAATTGTTCCGGCAAATGAGTTGCCGGTTCATGAAGAGATATTTTACATGGTGAAAAACACTGGAAAAGCCGTTGCGTGATCACATATGAAGGCTTAGAGAAAAGGCATGAACACCGGCGTTTTTGCGCCTGCGGAAGAGTTGGGACATTATGAACGAAACCTGGAGCGAGAAACCTTTAAATGCCGTGCTGGTGCTTGGCGACGGGACGGTGATGCGCGGGGCTGGCCTGGGCGCGTTTGGCGAGGCGGGCGCCGAGCTTTGCTTCAACACCGCCATGACCGGCTATCAGGAGATTTTGACCGACCCTTCCTATGCCGGACAGATCATCACCTTCACCTTTCCCCATATCGGCAATGTTGGGGTGAATGATGACGACATGGAAGTGGTGAATATGGCGGCGGCCTCGGCGGTGCGCGGCGCGGTTTTGCGCGCCGATATCACCGAGCCGTCCAATTTCAGGGCGGCGGGACATCTTGACGCCTGGCTGAAAAGCCGCGGCGTGATCGCCATCAGCGGGCTCGATACGCGGGCGCTCACCTCCCTGATCCGTGAAAGCGGCATGCCCGGCGCGGTGATTGCCCATAATGCCGGCGGTGAATTTGATCTGGACGCGCTGAAGCAAAAGGCGGCTGATTTTCCCGGTCTTGAGGGCATGGATCTGGCGCGCGAAGTGACCTGTTCGCAAACCTATCGCTGGGATGAAACCCCGTGGAGGTTGGAGGAAGGGTTTGGACGCCAGGAAAATGGCCGCTACCATGTGGTGGCGATGGATTTTGGCGCCAAGCGCAATATCTTGCGCTGTCTGGCCGGGC
This sequence comes from uncultured Hyphomicrobiales bacterium, assembly GCA_964542565.1. Classification (GTDB taxonomy): domain Bacteria; phylum Pseudomonadota; class Alphaproteobacteria; order Rhizobiales; family BM303; genus BM303. The sequence goes on from CAZIVB010000106.1 coordinate 5,036, forward strand.
TTGAATGCAAGGTGACGGTGGTTCCCGCCGACACCAGCGCCGAGGATATTCTGGCGCGTGAGCCGGACGGGATTTTTCTCTCCAACGGTCCGGGCGATCCGGCGGCGACAGGGGAATACGCCGTGCCGGAGATCGCCAAGCTTGTTGAGAGCGGCAAGCCGGTATTCGGCATTTGCCTCGGGCACCAGATGCTGGCGCTGGCGCTGGGGGCAAGGACCAAGAAAATGCATCAGGGCCATCACGGCGCCAATCATCCGGTGAAGGATATGGAGACCGGCAAGGTGGAGATCACCTCGATGAATCACGGTGTTACCGTCGATATCGCGAGCTTGCCCGAAGGGGTTGTGGAGACCCATATGTCGTTGTTTGACGGCACCAATTGCGGCTTGAAGGTCAAGGGCAAACCGGTGTTTTCGGTGCAATATCATCCCGAAGCCTCGCCGGGGCCCCAGGACAGCCATTATCTGTTCCGGCGTTTTGTCGATCTCATGGCGGCGTAACAATTCGGCCCTGTTTTGCGGTCAGGGTTATTTTCAGGGGGCATAGTCAGATTATAAAGGTGGGTGTTGCCGATGTTGTTCAGACCGTTTGTGTTTTTGTGCCTTTTTGGCGTGAGCGGCGCCATGGCGGCTGAGCCCCCTCTGGTCAAACCCTGGGAAAGCTTTGTTGAAAGCAAGAATGCCGGCTCGGCGCTCACCGGGCGGATATGGTCGGTGCATGAGAAGAAATTCATCTTGCCGCCCGAACTGGCGGACCAGCTTGCCGGGGCGCAATATCTGCTTCTGGGCGAGACGCATGACAACAAGGATCATCACAGATTGCAGGCCTGGGTGATCTCGCAAATTGCAAGGCGCGGGCGCAAGCCGGCCATTGTCATGGAGATGATGGATACATCCCAGGACAAGGCGCTTGCCGCCTATCAGGAAAAGAGGGGCCATGACGCCGCCGGGCTGGGCGCGGCGATAGGCTGGAAGAAATCGGGCTGGCCGGATTGGTCGATGTATCAGCCGATCGCGGCGGCGGCTTTTGCCTCGGATCTGAAAATTGTTTCGGCCAATTTTCCGCGTAAATTTATCAGGAAAATCGGCAAGGAGGGGCTGGGTGTCTTGAAAAAAGAGCGTCGCAAGGCGCTGCTTCTTGATGTGCCGCTTGATGAGGCCATGGAGGCGGATTTGCGCAAGATGATTGTCGAATCCCATTGCAATTTGCTGCCCGCCGCGGCCACCGGCCCCATGGTCAATGTGCAAAGATTGCGCGATGCCGCCTTTGCCGATGCGATGATCCGGGCGGGGGAAAAAACCGGCGCGGTGCTGATCACGGGCGGCGAGCATGCGCGCACCGACCGGGGTGTGCCATGGTATCTGGCGCGGCGGCAAAAGGATGTGCCCGTCTCCAGCCTGATCATGGTGGAGGTGCGCCCCGAGAACAAAACCGTGAATGATTACAATCCCAGATCACCCGATGGCCGTATTGCGGCGGATTATCTGTGGTTCACGCCCATGGCGGAGCGGCCCGACCCTTGCGAGGGGCTGAAAAAGCATCTGATGAAAAAACGTGAAAAAATGAAAAAAACAAAGTAGGTTCACGTTAAAGCTTACTCATATTTCAAGAATCGTCCTTTGTTATCGCGGCAATAACCGGGATCCACCACGGCAAGAGACGTACATGGTTCCCGGCTTTCGCCGGAATGACGCGTAAGAGCGAAGACAATTTCCGGATAAACAGGTTTTATAATGAGCGGACGAGACAGGACACAAACCCTCCATATGCTGGCAAAGAAACGTATTCTGGTGCTTGACGGGGCCATGGGGACGATGATCCAGGATTACGGGTTTTCCGAAAGCGATTTCAGGGGCACACGGTTTGCCGACTGGAAACAGGATTTAAAGGGCAATAATGATCTGCTGTCCATTACCCAGCCCGGCGCGATCGGCGAGATTCATACCGCTTACCTCAAGGCCGGGGCCGATATTATCGAGACCAATACATTTTCCTCAACCTCCATCGCCCAGGCGGATTATGGCATGGAAGCGGCCGTGCGCGAGATCAATGAGCAAAGCGCCATTGTCGCGAGAAAAGCGCGCGATGAATTCGAGCTTTTGCATCCGGGCGAGACACGGTTTGTTGCCGGCGGGCTGGGGCCGACCAACCGCACGGCGTCGATTTCGCCGGATGTGAATGATCCGGGGTATCGCGCCGTGACCTTTGATGATCTGCGCATCAGTTACAAAGAGGCCGTTCTGGGGCTGATCGAAGGCGGGGTTGATCTGCTGCTGATCGAGACGGTTTTCGACACGCTGAACGCCAAAACAGCCATCTTTGCCATCGAAGAGGCGTTTGAGGACGCAGGGATCCGCCTGCCGGTGATGATCTCGGGCACGATTACCGATCTTTCCGGCCGCACATTGTCGGGGCAGACGGCGGAAGCCTTCTGGTATTCGGTGCGCCATGCGCAGCCCTTTTCCATCGGGCTCAATTGCGCGTTGGGGGCAAAGGAGATGCGCGAGCATATCTCGACCCTCTCGAATGTGGCCGACACGCTGGTTTGCGCCTATCCCAATGCGGGATTGCCGAATGAATTCGGGCTTTATGATGAATCGCCCGAATATATGGCCTCGCTTTTGCGCGAGTTTGCCACAGCCGGGCTGGTGAATATCGTTGGCGGGTGTTGCGGCACTACGCCCGATCATATCCGCGCCATCGCCGAGGCCGTAAAGGGGCTCGCGCCGCGCAAAATCGCCGCGCCGGATGAAAATCTGCGCCTTTGCGGGCTGGAGCCGTTTACGCTCACGCCCGAGACCAATTTTGTCAATATCGGCGAGCGGGCCAATGTAACCGGCTCGGCGCGCTTCAAGCGCCTTGTCATGGAGGGCGATTATGCAGCGGCGCTGGATGTGGCGCGGCTTCAGGTGGAAAACGGCGCCCAGATCATCGATATCAACATGGATGAGGGCATGCTGGACTCATCCGAGGCGATGACCACCTATCTCAATCTGCTGGCGGCGGAGCCGGATATTGCCCGGGTGCCGGTAATGGTGGATTCGTCCAAATGGGAGGTGATCGAGGCGGGGCTCAAATGCCTTCAGGGCAAGGGGGTGGTCAATTCCATTTCGTTAAAAGAGGGCGAGGCGCAGTTTATTGAAAAGGCGCGTCTCATCCGCCGCTACGGGGCCGCCGTTGTGGTGATGGCGTTTGATGAAAAGGGGCAGGCGGACACCGAAGAGCGTAAATTTCAGATTTGCAAGCGCTCCTATGAGGTGCTGACGCAAAAATGCGGCTTTGCGCCGGAAGACATTATCTTTGATCCCAATGTGTTTGCGGTGGCGACCGGGCTTGAGGAACATAACAATTACGGCGTCGATTTCATCAAGGCGACAAAGCGCATCCGCGAGGCTTTCCCGCAGGTTCATATCTCGGGCGGGCTGTCCAATTTGTCGTTCTCCTTCCGCGGCAACAACCCGGTGCGCGAGGCGATGCATTCGGTGTTTCTTTTTCACGCCATCAGGGCGGGGATGGATATGGCGATTGTCAATGCCGGGCAACTGGCGATCTATGATGATATTCCTGCCGAGCTTCGCGAGCGGGTGGAAGATG
>CAZIVB010000107.1:0-8629 GCA_964542565.1 uncultured Hyphomicrobiales bacterium
TCAGAATATCCTTTCGGCCGAAAGAATCTCCCGTCTCCCGGATAGAAAAAACCGGTAATGAAATCCTGCATTTTTTCCACCGCCTTTTTCGACCTTTTGATATTCGGGGGGGCGAATTTGGTTGCTTTCAACACCCTGTTGATCTTCCGCACATGTTTGGAGAGCTGCCGCGCGAGTTGAGGGTTGTAAACCGTGGTATTTGTCCCCTCAACCTTGTACTTCGCCGCGGCCGCGGCCGGCAATGGCGCCGAAAACATCAAGGCGGTGAAAATCATTGCGAAAAAGATTTTGAGTTTATTACATCCGTTAATCATCTGATATCTCCTGTGTCCGCCGCCGCCCGGGACATTCCCGTGCGCGGGCGCTTATAAAAGTAAGACGCATCGGCGGAGAAAAAGGTTCAGATCATTTTGCGGAATATTATTTGCGTTCAGGAATTCCCCTGCACGTCCAGAGCCTTTCCGGTTTTGATTGAATCACTGTGCTTGATGCAAATGGTTTCGTCGTTCCGGCGAAGGCAGGAACCCAAGACGGATTTTCTGCCTGTTGATAGTCCATGTTGGATTCCTGCCTTCGCAGGAATGACGAATTCATTTTATAGTATCTGTGTGATAACATTGTATTTATTGAAACAAGAAAGTGCGGTTGCTGTTGATTGACCACGCCAAAGGCCAGGTGATTGCCCTGCCCGCACATGTCCAGAGCTTGAATTATTTTTTTCAGCCCTTATTATAATAGCACGAGTAATGCTCAAGTTTAGCATAACCCCCGTGCCCGGCGTCCTGCCGGGTGTTTTGAAGTCTTGGTTATACTCATTTTGAGTATATAGGAGGCCAGTATGACCGACAGTTTTCAGACACAGGTAACACCGGACAACGCGCAGACCCCGCGGCCTGACGCGGCGGCGCGGCACGGGGTTATGGCGATGCCGCAGCTTGACTACACGCCCGAGCTGGCAAAAGAGATGGAGCCGCTTTACGAGCGGGTAAAAACGGTTGTCCCGCCGGTGGAATGGCCGTTTTTCGCCCCCTATATCAAGGCGATCAACAATTTGAAGAAACAGCGCGGCGCGGTCATTCTGGCGCATAATTACATGACGCCGGAGATTTTTCATTGCGTGGCCGATTTCAAGGGCGATTCGCTGCAACTGGCGCGCGAGGCGGCCCGGTCGGATGCCGATATCATCGTGCAGGCCGGGGTTCACTTCATGGCCGAGACGGCGAAACTGCTTAATCCGGACAAGACGGTTCTCATTCCCGATTCCAAGGCGGGCTGCTCGCTGGCCGAATCGATCACGGCGCAGGATGTGCGTGATTTGCGCCGGAAATATCCCGGCGTGCCGGTTGTGACCTATGTCAACACCAGCGCCGAGGTAAAAGCCGAATGCGATATCTGCTGTACTTCATCCAACGCGGTGCAGGTGGTCGAATCGCTGAATGCGCCGAGGGTTCTTCTGGTGCCGGACCGGTTTCTGGCCGCCAATGTCAACAACCAGACCGATGTCGAGGTGATCCCCTATGAGCCGGGGCGCTGCGAGGTGCATGAGCGCTTTACGGCCGGAGAGCTTGACGATTACCGCGAGATGCATCCGGGTTTGAAGATCATCGCCCATCCTGAATGTACGCCGGAGGTTTTAAAGGCGGCGGATTTCGCCGGCTCCACTTCCGGCATGATCAACTGGGTGCAGGACAACCACCCGGCAAAAGTGATGATGGTCACGGAATGCTCCATGAGCGATAATGTGGCGGTGGAAAACCCGGATGTCGAGTTTATCCGGCCGTGCAATCTTTGCCCCTATATGAAGATGATCAACTTGAAAAATATCCTCGATTCGCTGGTCTATATGAAAGAGGAAGTCACTATTGATCCGGTGATCGCCGCTCCGGCGCGCGAGGCCGTGGAGCGGATGATCCGGCTGAACGGATAACTCCATGGATGATTCGCAGATCCTTGATCTTTCCGGCAAGGCGCATATGCAGCCGGTGCCCAATAATGTGGTGATTGTCGGCGGCGGGCTGGCAGGGCTTTTTACCGCCCTCAAGCTTGCGCCGCTGCGCGTCACCGTGATTGCCGGCGGGGCGCTCGGCACCAGCGAGGCCAGCGCCCTGGCGCAGGGCGGCATCGCGGCGGCGGTCGGCGTGAGCGATACGGCAGAGGCTCATGCCGCCGATACGATTGCCGCCGGGGACGGGCTGGTGGATGAGAAAATGGCGCATCTGCTGGCGTCTGAAGCCCCGGCGCGCATTCTTGATCTGCTCAATTATGGCGTTCCGTTCGACAAGGATACCCAAGGCGCGCTCAAGCTGAGCCGCGAGGCGGCCCATAGCGCGCGCCGCGTGGTGAAGGTAGAGGGCGATATGGCCGGGGCGGTGATTATGGAGGCCCTGATCAAACAGGCGCGCAAAGCGCCTCATATCCGCATTCTGGAAGATGTCTGGGCGCAGGAACTGGTTCTTTCCGGCCACCGGGTCACCGGGGTTGTCATCCAGCCGCGCACGCCGGGCTGGGACGCGCCGACGCAGATCATCTTTGGCGCGGCGGTGGTTCTGGCCACCGGCGGCGCGGGCGGGCTTTATGCCCTGACAACAAATCCGCGCGGCGCGATCGGCAGCGGCATTGCCATGGCGGCCGAAGCCGGGGCGATGATCGCCGATGCCGAATTCATCCAGTTTCACCCCACCGCCATTGTGAGCGATCATGACCCGGCGCCGCTGGCCACCGAAGCGCTGCGCGGTGAAGGCGCTATTCTCATCAACAAAAAAGGCGAGCGGTTCATGAAAGCGGTTCACGAGGCCGCCGAGCTTGCGCCGCGCGATATTGTGGCGCGGGCGGTATTTGCCGAAAATGCCGCCGGGCGCGGCGCGTTTCTTGACTGCCGCGAGGCTATCGGGGAGCGGTTCGAGGTTGAATTCCCGCAAGTTTACCGGCTGTGCAAAGAGGCCGGGATTGATCCGGTTAAAGAGCCCATTCCGGTGGCCCCGGCAGCGCATTATCATATGGGCGGGGTGTTGACCGACGCCAACGGGCGCACATCGCTTGACGGGCTGTGGGCCTGCGGCGAGGTGGCGGCGACAGGGGTTCACGGCGCCAACCGGCTGGCCAGCAACTCGCTGCTTGAAGCGGTTGTGTTCGGGGCGCGCATTGCCGATGACCTCAAACGTCTTATTCCGTCTTCGGTGATTTACACCGAAAAAATCCTGCCGCCCTCCTTGCCGGAAAAACATGAAAATGCCGGCGAGGATATCTGGCAATTGCGCAAGCTGATGAGCAAGCATGTCGGGGTTGTGCGCAATGCGGCGGGGCTTCGCACGGCGCTTGAAGAAATTGCAGAGATTGAGCAGCGGGCAAGCTCCCCCTGGCTCAGGGCCATGTGCATCGCGGCGCTCTTTATCACCGCTGGCGCCTGGGCGCGGCGCGAGTCGCGCGGCGGGCATACCCGCGAGGATTTCCCGCACACCGCCGCGCAGGGACAAAGGGGGCTGCTGACGCTTGACAAGGCGCGCAAGATTGCGCATGAGGCGCTCCGGTAACAGCAAGATAACAAAGGCAAATTTTCGTGACCAAGGCAATCCTTTCCCCCCTGCCCCGTCTGCTGGTGCAAGACGCGGTGCGTATGGCGTTAAAAGAAGATCTGGGCCGCGCCGGGGATATCACGACAGATGCCATCATCGCGCCCGGCGCGCGGATCAGGGCCGTGATCGGCGCGCGGCAGACGGGGCGGATTGCCGGGCTTGATCTGGCCGCGGCGGCTTTTGACATGCTGGACGAGACAATTGTCTTTAAACGCTGTGTTGATGACGGCGAGGATATAGCGGCCGGCGGCATTGTAGCGCGGCTTGAGGGCAGCGCCCGCGCCATTTTATCGGCGGAGCGGGTGGCGCTCAATTATCTTGGCCATATGAGCGGCATTGCCACGGCGACACAAAAGCTGGTGGCTCTGACGGCTGGCACAAAGGCGCAAATCTGCGATACGCGCAAGACCACGCCGGGCCTGCGCTTGCTGGAGAAATACGCGGTTAAAGCGGGCGGCGGCACCAATCACCGCTTCGGGCTCGATGACGCGGTGCTGATCAAGGACAACCATATCGCCGCGGCGGGCGGGGTGGCGCAGGCCATCAGCGCCGCAAAGGCGAATGTGGGGCATATGGTCAAGATCGAGGTTGAGGTGGATAATCTGGACCAGTTGCGCCTGGCGCTGGTAAGCGGCGTTGATGCGGTTTTGCTCGATAATATGAGCGGGAAACTGCTGGCCGAGGCTGTCGGCATGATCGACGGGCAGGCTCTGGCGGAAGCCTCGGGCGGGGTGAGCGCGGAGACGGTGGCGCAAATTGCCGCCAGCGGCGTTGATCTGATCTCGGTCGGCGCGCTCACGCATTCGGCGCCGGTCCTTGATCTGGGGCTTGATTTTTAAAGCGTCTGGCCCGAAGGCCGGAGTTGATCAGGCGTCAGTTATCGGAGGCAATCGCCACAGGAGTCGGGACCGTTTTCGAAGCGGACCTGATTGCACCGAACAATTTCGCCGGGGGGGCAAGCTTGAATATCCGGTATCCGCCGCGCGCGCGGCGGCTTTTCGAGGCCACCCGGACACGGTCTCCGCCCGGCGGAATTTTATAGAAAATGTGATGTCCGATTTTTGAAACCCGGATCAGGCTGCTGGCCCATTTCGGCCGGACATAATCGGCGTGATAATGGGTCACGTCTTTCATGGCGCGGACGCGCTTGCCGCGGACGAGGAAGGATTTGGCGACCTGCTCCGCCTGTTTCCAGGGCTTGGTCTTTTTGGGCCGGTCCGAGCGCCCGTCACAGGCAAAGGAGAACTGGCAGCGGTTTTTCATGTGATCATTCTGAAAAACCACGCCGCAGATCGTATTGGGATAATTTTTGCTCGCCTTGCGGTTCAGGATCACCTGGGCGACAGCTTCCTTGCCGCGCTTGGGCTCATAGGCGGATTCGTAATAAATCGCCGCCGAAAGACAGTATTGCGCCCGTTCCTTATGCTTCAGTTTTGCCAGCATCAGGCGGTTTTTGCGCTCGGCCCTGGTTTCCTCGTCCGGTTTGACCGGCGTTTTCAGCGCTTCCTTGCCGGCGGGTTGCTCGCTCCGGGTCCTGGCGCGGGCCAGATCCTCAAGCGGATAAGGCTTGTCGGGGGCAACGGAGGCAAGGTCGAAAGATTCCTGCGGCGTGATGCGTCTGGCAATCACCTCCTTGGCGAGGATATTCAGGGCATCGCTCTTGCCCGCCTCGTTGACGGCCGGCGGCGGAATCAGGCGCGCGGTTTTTGCCGATAAAAGCCGCTCTTCGTCAACCAAACCTTCCTGCACCGGCGCGGTTGGCAGGCGGTCCGTATCAATACGGTCCGTATCAATGCGGTCTGCATCCGTTCTGGAGGTTTTGAGCGCCATCAGCCTGTCGGTCTTGCCCATCTCGCCCACGCTGGCGAGCGCGTCGGTGCGAAGGACGAGTTCGCCGTTTTCAATTTCCCAGAAAAAATAGATGGCCATCCCCAACAGGCCGGCAACGGCCACCACATTGGATAAGGCGAGCATGGCGAAACGCCTGACGCTCTTTTGTTGCGATTCCATTTGAGGACCCCCTGTCCGGCGCTCATCTTCGTCGTCTTGCGCTTCGTGAAACATGGCTCTTTAACCCGCAAAATCCGCGTGGACGCAGCTCTTAGCGGAGGTCCCTCCCGCTATTCAAATGACTCTATACCACAAGACTCCATTCAACGGCAACAGGTGTCAGTCTCCGCCGGACCGCTTAACACCCGGTTAACGTTAATGATCCGTTAGCGCTTTTTCGTCAGCCTTGCTTAATCCGTGCTGTGGGTATTTTCACCGGTTTCGCACTGGGCGGCGGCCAGTCTGGCGATGGGAATGCGAAACGGCGAGCAGGAAACATAATCCAGCCCGATTTGGCCGCAAAAGGCAATCGATGCCGGATCGCCGCCATGCTCGCCGCAAATGCCCATTTTCATCCCCGGTCTCGTGGCCCTTCCGCGCTCAACCCCCATCTGCACCAGTTGCCCGACGCCTTCAATATCAAGGGTGACAAACGGATCGGCTTCAAGGATGCCTTTTTGCACATACTCACTCAAGAATCGCGCCGCGTCGTCGCGGCTCACTCCGAAGGTTGTCTGGGTCAGATCATTGGTTCCAAAGCTGAAAAATTCGGCTGACCCGGCAATTTTTCCGGCCATGAGCGCGGCGCGGGGCAGCTCGATCATGGTGCCGACCGAATATTCGATCTCCGTACCGGCCTCCTGATGCACCTCTTCGGCCACCTTGTCGATAATGCCCTTGATCATATCCAGTTCCGCCCTGGTGGCGACAAGCGGCACCATGACTTCCGGCGTCACGGTTTCACCGCTGTTTTCATGAACTTCAAGCGCGGCTTCAAAAATAGCGCGCGCCTGCATTTCGGCCAGCTCCGGATAAGTTACCGCAAGGCGGCAGCCGCGATGGCCGAGCATCGGGTTGTACTCTTCAAGCTCCGACATGCGGGCGTTCAGCACGGCAGGCTCAACCCCCATGACCTCGGCGACGCGGGCGGTTTCCTTTTCCGTCTGGGGCAGGAATTCATGCAGGGGCGGGTCCAGCAGGCGAATCGTTACCGGCAATCCGGACATGATGGTGAAAAGCTGGACGAAATCGCGGCGCTGCATGGGCAGCAGCTTGTCCAGCGCCTTTCTGCGCCCCGCCTCGTCCGGGCTGAGGATCATCTCGCGCACCGCCACGATGCGCTCAGCCTCGAAGAACATATGTTCGGTGCGGCAAAGGCCGATACCTTCGGCGCCGAAAGAACGGGCCATTCTGGCGTCTTCGGGGGTTTCGGCATTGGCGCGCACTTTCATCACCCGGATCTCGTCGGCCCAGCTCATGAGGGTGGCAAAATCCCCCGAGAGTTCCGGGTCGCGGGTCGCCACCTTGCCGGCCATGATTTCGCCGGCGGCGCCGTCAATGGTGAGAATATCCCCCTCGGTGAAAACCCGTTCGCCGGCGGTCATGGTTTTGGCGGCGGCATCGATCTTGAGCGCCCCGGCGCCGGAGACGCATGGGGTGCCCATGCCGCGCGCCACCACGGCGGCGTGCGAGGTCATGCCGCCCCTTGCGGTCAAAATCCCCTTGGCGGCGTGCATGCCGTGAATGTCTTCCGGGCTGGTTTCCATGCGCACGAGAATGACATCATGACCGGCGGCGGTTTTGGCCTCGGCGTCATCGGCGGTAAAGGAAATCTCGCCCGAGGCGGCGCCGGGCGAGGCCGGCAGGCCGGTGGCGATGAGATCACGCGGCGCTTGCGGGTCAAGCGTCGGGTGCAAAAGCTGGTCAAGCGAGGCCGGTTCGATCCGGTTCACGGCTTCTTTTTTGTCAATCAGCCCCTCGGCGGCCATATCAACGGCGATCTTGAGCGCCGCTTCGGCGGTGCGCTTGCCGTTGCGGGTTTGCAACATCCACAGCTTGCCGTCCTGGACGGTAAATTCAAGGTCCTGCATATCCTGATAATGGGCTTCGAGCTTGTCGCAAATGGCCTTGAGTTCCTTAAACGATTGCGGCATCGCCGCTTCGAGCGAATAGCGTTTGTCGTTCGCCTTCTTGCGCGCCTCTTCGGTGATGGCGTGGGGGGTTCTTATGCCCGCAACAACGTCCTCGCCCTGGGCATTGATCAGGAACTCGCCGTAAAGCTGTTTTTCGCCGGTGGCCGGATTGCGCGTAAAAGCGACGCCGGTGGCGCTGGTATCGCCCATATTGCCGAACACCATGGCCTGGACATTGACCGCCGTGCCCCAGTCATCGGGGATGGAATGCAGACGGCGATAGGTGATGGCGCGCGGGGTGTTCCACGAGCCGAACACCGCATTCACCGCGCCCCAGAGCTGGGTATTCACATCCTGCGGGAAGGGTTTGCCAAGCTCGCTCTCGACAAGCGCCTTGAACTGCCCGGTAATCCTGATCCAGTCCCCGGCATCAAGGTCGGTATCGAGGCGATAGCCCTTTTCTTCCTTGTACTCTTCCAGAATCGCCTCAAACAGGTCGTGGTCCATTTCAAGCACCACATTGGCGTACATCTGGATAAAACGGCGGTAGCTGTCATAGGCAAAGCGGGCATCGCCGGCGCGCTCGGCCAGCCCTTCCACGGTGATATCATTAAGGCCGAGATTGAGCACGGTATCCATCATGCCCGGCATGGAGGCCCGGGCGCCCGAGCGCACCGAGACAAGCAGCGGATTGTCGCGCTCGCCGAATTTGCCGCCAACCAGCGCGGCAATATGATCAAGGGCCTCTTTGGCCTGGGTTTCAACCTCATCGGGAAGCTGGCCGTCATTGGCGTAATAGGCGGTGCAGGCGGCGGTGGTGATGGTAAATCCGGGCGGCACTGGTAATTCCAGATTGCACATTTCCGCAAGATTGGCGCCCTTGCCGCCCAGAAGCTCGCGCATTCCGGCCGATCCTTCAGCGGAGCCGCCGCCAAACCGATATACCCATTTCATCATTATACAATCCGCCTTTAGACCAGAAGTTCAGATTAGCGGCCATAGCTAATCTCAAGAGCTGCCGGACAGCAAGGTCAAATGTCAAATGAAACCTGCCCCTTTAGTCGCAAACCGCCGCCCGCAGCGGGCACCGCCCGA
>CAZIVB010000108.1:0-7309 GCA_964542565.1 uncultured Hyphomicrobiales bacterium
TCTTAAACCGGCGGCGCTTCGCGCCCTGATGTCACAGACCCGCTTGCAGCAGGTCGCGGCGGAGTAGCTTCTATAGCTGGTCCGGCCAGCGCCGCGAGCGGTGCAGGATCGCCAGGATATCGATGGTCTTTTTGCTCAGTTCATACACAACAATAAAGGGGAGATTGGGAACAACCAGTTCCAGAACATCCGGCATGCGCCCGCGCAGCCCCAGAGCCGGGTGTTCGGGCAGATGGTCAATCATCGCCGTCATGCGCTCCAACGCCCCTAGCGCGGCGCCGGGGTCGTCACGGGCGACATACTGGTAGAGGGAATCCAGATCCCGCAATGCCTGTTTCGTATATCGAAGCTTCACGGGCGGCGCCTTGAGGCGGCTTTGCTCCAGGCTGCGGCGGAGACAAATTCCCCCTTGCTTGCCTGACGCCGGCCTTCGCGGATATGGCCGAGCTGCCAGTTGTAGATATCGAGATAATTATCAATGGCCTGATTGAGAACAAACGAGCGGTCGCGGTCGAGAGCCTCGGCGACCTCGTCAAGGGCGATGCGCTTTTTGGACTCGGTTCTGAATGTGATGGTTTCCTTGGCCATGGTTATGCCTTTGCGTTATTATGTAATACACTATAACGCAACGCAGGCTAAATGGCAATGCGCGCATCACTCCCCGGTGAGGCCCTGCCACTGGCCCGAGCCTATGCGGTGGGCGGCAATGACCGCCTGGGTGCGGCTGTCAACGCCGAGTTTTTGCAAGATGGCCGAGACATGCGCCTTGACGGTGGCCTCGGAAACGGAAAGTTCATAGGCAATCTGCTTGTTGAGCAATCCCTGGCTGAGCATCATCAGCACCCGCACCTGCTGCGGCGTCAAGGTGGCCAGACGCGCGGCGGTCTCGGTGTCTTCTGAAGCTTGTTCCACCGAAAGATCAAGGTCGGGCGGGGTCCAGATCTGGCCGTCAAGAACCTGTTTGACCGCCATGCGGATTTCATCGACGCCGAGGGATTTGGGGATATAGCCCGAGGCGCCAAAATCCATTGAACGGCGCATGATCTGGGGGTCTTCATTGGCCGAGACAATGACAACCGGCACTTCGGGGAATTGCGCCCGCAGATACATCAGGCCGGAAAAGCCCTGAACGCCGGGCATGTAAAGATCGAGCAGGACAAGGTCGGTCTCGGGCCTGGCGTTGAGCTTGCCGACCACATCATCAAGCCCTACCGCCTCGCCAATCTCCAGCCCTTCAAACATGCCGGACAGGGAAAGGCGCAACGCATCGCGAAACAGCGGATGGTCATCAACAATGATAAAATGATAAGCCGTCATGGGCTCCCCCCTGCCTGATGATGCGTTCTTATACTGTATGGCACCTTGCCCGCACAATAGCGGAGGCAGGCGCAATAGACAAATGCGCAATTGGAAGGTGCGAAAATGTCCCGAATTCTTCATTCAGGGCAGGATTTGATATTGAAATTTGCAAGGCTTTACGCCATTTGAGGCCTTAAGAACACGACATTATGAGGGATTTTCTTTTATGGCCGATTTTATGACAAAATACTTCTGGTGGCTGCCCTTTGGGTCCGTTCCCGAGCTTGACGCGGAAGAACTGGCGCGGATTATCAACAAGCGCGGCCGCAATAAACCGCAGCTTCTTGATGTCCGCACGGAGCAGGAGTGGAATCACGGCCATATCAAAAACACGGTGAATATCCCCGTCGGCAATTTAAAAGCGCAAATCCACAGCCTGCCGTTTGACAAATCCCGCCCCGTCTATGCCATCTGCCGCTCGGCGCATCGCTCCATTCCGGCGGTCAGGATTTTGCAGCTCAACGGCTATAAGGATGTTAAACAGTTGCAGGGCGGCATGAGCGCCTGGCAACTGCGCGGCTTTCCCGTGCGCTCCGAATAACGGTTACGCGCCCGCCCGGAAAATTATTCCCCCATCTGCCCGAGAAAATGCAGCGCCACCTCGCGCCGATGGGCGCGCCGGCGGTGTTCAAGCACATAAACCCCCTGCCAGGTTCCCAGAACCGGCGCGCCGGCGCGCACCGGGATGGTCAGATGAACCCCGGTGATGGCGGATTTGATATGGGCCGGCATATCATCGGGGCCTTCCATGACATGGCGGTAGGGCGCATTTTGCGGCGCAAGGCGCGAGAGCGCGTCAACCAGATCGCGCCGGACATCCGGATCGGCGTTTTCCTGAATGGTCAGCGAAGCGGAGGTGTGGCGGATAAAAAGGGTCAAAAGCCCCTCGACAGCGCCGATCGAGGCAAGCCAGTCACTGATCTGTCCGGTGAATTCGTAAGCGCCCTCGCCGCGGGTCACGACCGGCAGGGCGGTGCTTTTTTGTTCAATTTTCATGTGATCGACAGCCTCATCTTTGCTCAGCCCTTACCGAATTGATCCGCAATTCCTATGTAATGTTGATAGTCACTTATGACGAGAAAAGCCATGCGTAAACCTGTCCGGGCCCTAAACCGCCGCCAAATCCTCAAAATCCGGGAATTGCTTGATACGGAACATGATGTCGAGAGCCGCGGCAATCCCCTTGAGCGGGCCGAATTCCGGTTTCGCAAATGGCAGCTTATCCACAAAACCATTCATGATCACCCTTTCAGCGTCAGGATGAACCAGCCGCGCGCAGAGCAGTGGCGCGAGGCGCTGGGCATTATCCGCGATATCGGCGAAATGGAGCTGATCGACTGGGTGCTGTTGCAGGTTGAGGTGGCGCAAAACCTGAGCAACGGCATTCAGGATATGCGTCCGCGCAAGGGCGGGCAATGCCATCCGTTGCTGCTGGAATATACCGGCAACCGCAAACGCCACGCGCTCGCGGTGCTGCACTTTGCCCGCGAGGGCGAGAAAGAGGGGCTTTATACGGTCAATTCCAGCTGGCACTCCAGGACCGAGAACATCCTGAGGAGCAAAACCGGCTCCCGGGGGCGCGGCAATGGCGGGCATGAAGACATGCCGTGGGAGGTTCCCGAATAAGCTTCGAAAAACACCGCACAGGGCCTTTTTAACGGCAGCCCATGATGCGTTCCTGACCCTGGATCGCATTCACCTCGCGCTGGTCGGCGCGTCCCAGCCGGCCATAGGGCGCAAAACAGCCCGCCCCGAACGCAGCGCGGCCGCGCCTTGTCTTGAAGCAATGGCCGTTGCGGGCGTAAATCGCGTTGCGGGCATACCACAGATCATTGCAGCTCATGCCGCCATAACCCTGACCCTGCCCCTGAGGGAAAACAGGCTGGGGAGGAACAGGCTGCGGCCGCACGCCGCCGCTGCCCTGAATACATCCCAGATAGCGCTCCTGCCGGCGGATATCATCCACCCGGCGCTGCTCGAAACGCGCCAGACGGCCATAAGGGGCAAAGCAGGCGGCGCCAAATACCGAGCGCGCCTTTTGCGTCTTGAAACAATAGCCGTTGCGGGCATAGATCCGGTTGCGCTCAAACCATAAATCATAGCACGACATCCCCTGCAGGGACTGGGCCTGAACCGCAAATGGCGCGGAGACGCCGAACAAAAAAACAGCGAGAAAACTCAACAGATAGCGCATGGAACATCTCCCTTTCATTCGCGGGCGAGTCTAGCACTTTTCACCCCCACGCACACTGGCGCAAAAGCGCGCATGAAAGCCCCTCAGTTGCTGGCGGTCAAATTCAGGCCGACAGCGCCGATGACGATCATGGCCATGAACAATGCGCGTGCGGGAGTAAGAATTTCGTTGAACCAGATGAGACCGGCAATAACGATCAGTGAAGTTCCGACCCCGGACCAGATTGCATAGGCAACACCGACCGGTATGGTTCTGATGGATTGGGAGAGCAGGATAAAACTGACCGAATACAGCCCCAGCGAAGCGGCGAAAAACCACGGTCTTTGCAGGCCATTGGACAGCTTTAGCGCAATGGTGCCGAAAACTTCAAAACCGATGGCGGCATAAAGAAAAACCCAGTTCATTTAGTTGTCTTTCCGTGGAGTTGATCAACTTTCTGATCATTTACAGCATCACTCCTTGCCCCGTTGCAATTATTTTTGCGCCAGAACAATCCGGTAGATATCGGAAACATCACTTGTTTCCGTTATTTTGAATTTGGCCAGGGCAAGGTTTTCCATAATTTCCCGCTTCGTTTCAAATGAAGACGCGATCTCGCCCTGAGCGGAAAACAGCCCCAGCCTTCCGCCATCTTGCAACAGATCGTAAATCTGTTTGTAGATGCCCTTGCGCTGCTCAGGCGTAAAATGAACGATGGTGAATGAACTGATGATGCTGTCAAACATCAGCCCTTTCGGCAGCGCCTGTGGAAAAGAGCCGTGGATAACCTCAATATTGGTGGTTTTTCTTTGATGTATCTTTTGCCTGAGGATGGCAAGCATATCGGCGCTCAGATCGATTCCGGTAACGGATTTGGCGATTTTGGCGGCATAAAACGTGCTTATGCCGGTTCCGCAGCCGATATCAAGCGTTGTATCGCCCGGCTTTACCGCCATGGAGATCATATTTTTCATCTGGCGGCGAAAGGCAGGGTCCAGGCTGACCGAGAAATCATAGATATAGCTCCACAATTTATAAAAACGGACAAGCTTTGCGGTTTTTCCCTGATAACTGTGCGTTAAATCCGTTGACCTGATATAGAGTTTCCGAAGCGGTTTCAATATGCCCATATTCACCCCCAATCCGGCAAGCCGCGTCCCTGACGCCGCTTCGCCCGTGCAGCAAAAATTGCACGATGAGAAGTATAAAATCTCTAGCCACTAGAGGTGCAAGGATTTGTTACGCTTTCCTCGCGCGGGAACAGGCCGGCGCTGAAGCTGATAGAGATTCTAGAGGTTCAAAAAATAGGGAATGGCCGAACTCACAACCGCCAAAACGATAATGGCGAGGACGATGTATATCCAGACCTGCGGCCTGCGGGCGCCGGACAGGGTGATTTTGACATCGGCGTCAGGGATTACGTAAACGGAGTAAAGCGTGTCCCAGGCGCCTTTTTCGACGCTGTTTTCGCGTTGCAGTTTTTGCCTTGCCGCCGCTTTGGGAAACAGCCAGGCCGAACCTTTGACCTCAACAGTGCCGGAGACATCCTTTCCCGCATCAAGCGGCTCGGCCAAAAAACGGTAGCTTGCCGGAACAGAGTTGCTGATGCGTCTGATGATCCGGGTTCGCTCGCCCGCCCTGGCCGTGATTAGCATTGTCTTTTTTGCCTTTGAAACCGTTTAGGCGGTAAATATAACGGTATTAAGGCATGTAGCGGAAATCACAAACTGCTGATATGGCCAGCAGGGTTATTCCTTGTCGCCACTGATGCCCATATCATCGCGAGCCTTGACGATGGATTGTTGCAGAACTTTTTCCTTCATCACCAGACGCTCTTCGTTGAACATGATGGTCAGCATCCAGTCAAAGCCGAGCTGAAGCAGGGTTTCATCATTGAATTTGAGGCTCTCGATCATGTCGTCATCGATCTCATAGGTATCGAGAAATCTGGTGTCGAAAACGAAAGAGCGGAAGCGGTCGATATCGGTGCAGATCATATAGAACATCTGCTTGGTCTGCTTGGGCACATCCTTGCCCTCGGGGCCGCCCATGGAGCGCCAGGAGGCCATCTTCATCAGGATATCGACCCAGCGTTCATTGAGCAGATCATAGGGTTCAACCCCCTGCTCCTGGCGATAGGCGGCGACGGATTGCAGGTTTTCCTCCTCATGGCCCTTGCAGTGGTCCTCGCGCACCAGAAAATGCATGTCCTCGCGGGCCTTGTGGCCCTTGAATTTCATCGCCCCCAGTCCGAGCGGATAATAGCGGCAGGTGGCGGGGCGGGCGTTATAGACGGTGCAGCCCTTTTCCTCATCCATGAAGACGCAGGGGCCCTTGCCCTCCTTGCCGGTCATTACCAGCTTGGCGATGGGCAAATTCGAGCCTTCGTGAAACGCAGGCACCGCATAGGAGGCGACAAACTGGGCCGGGCGGACTTTGAAATGTTCCGCAAGTTTTAAAATATCATAAGGTGTAAGGGTGATATCGGCACCGTGACAGCATTCATTCCAGCATGAAACGCCCTTGTGGCAGCGGAAGTTGAAAAGGTCTTCCAAACCCATTTTGACCGGCACCACCGGGTCGCCTTTTTCGGTGCGCACCCCCTCGAAAATGGTGGTTTCAACATCACTGGACCGCGCTTCGGCTTTTTGCGCCTCTTCGCGCTCAAGCGCCTCTTTGAGCGTTTTGGGTTCGTTTTCCCCGCTGTGATGATTATCCTGATCCGACATGCTTGCCCTCTTGTCCTGTGCTGTTTGCAACCCCGATACCGGGCAAATCCGACGCCGCGCCCGCGGGTTTATCCCATATGTAGCCGCCCCGGCGTCAAAGCGCCAGAACGTTCAAGCGGAAGAGGCGCCGCCGAACCGGCAGCGCCTCCCCGTATTCCTGTGACCTGAAGGCGTTTGCCTTCAACGCAAAGCCTAGTGACCGTGATCGACCAGAGCTTTCCACGGAACCTTCTTCATGGTCCACTCGCCGGTCTTGGGATCGTGATGCGAGTTGACGAAGCAATGCCAGTTCTCCTCATCCAGATCCGGGTAATCCGCGCGGTAGAAGAAGCCCGGATAACGGGTCTCTTCACGGAACTGGATGTGGCGCAGATGAAGCTCCGCCGCCCAGACACGGTGGAAGTTTTCCCAGGCGCGCATCAACTCGTGCAGGTCTTTCGCCCGCAGATTGACGCTGTCTTCCTTCAGAAGGTCGAGATATTTCTGGCCCTCTTCCAGCATGATGCCGTTGGTCTGGTAGTAGGTCGCAACACCGGCGACATACTCATCCATGATTTTTTGCAGACGGGCCTGGAACATTTTCGGCGTGATGTAGAACGGGTTGATGTCCTCGGCCGTGGTCTTGTCCTTGTGCTCGAAATAGTTGCGCACAGGCTTGTAGATCTCTTCCGTGATCTCCTTGATGTCGCCGTCAAGCTCGGGCTTGAAGTCGGCATGGTCCTGAACGAAGCGCACCATGTTCTTGCCGCAAATACGCCCCTCGGCATGGGAGCCGGAAGAGAATTTGTGGCCCGAAGCGCCAACGCCGTCACCGGCGGTGAACAGACCATTGACCGTGGTCATGCGGTTATAGCCCCAATGGTAGTGATCGGGGGTCTCGCTCAGATCATCAGGTCCCGAGACCCAGATGCCCGAACAACCCGAATGGGAGCCAAGCAGATAGGGTTCGGTCGGCATCAGCTCGGATTTGCTGATCTCGGGGCGGATGTTCAAACCGGCCCAGACACCGGCCTGACCGATGCACATGTCGAGGAAATCTTCCCAGGCT
>CAZIVB010000108.1:7409-8547 GCA_964542565.1 uncultured Hyphomicrobiales bacterium
ACCGGCCCAGACACCGGCCTGACCGATGCACATGTCGAGGAAATCTTCCCAGGCTTCGGCTTCCAGATGCTTGAGCTCACGCGGGGTGAGGGTCTCGGCAAGCGAGGCCAGAGCGGTTGGCGTGTCCATGAAGATCGGGCCGCGGCCTTCCTTCATTTCTTTCAGCATGGCGTGGTTGCGCAGGCAGGTCGGGACAACGGCGGCGGTGTCGTAAGGCGCGAAGTCTTTCAGCATTTCAGCGTTCTTGACCACGTAATCCTCGCCAAAACCGTTGGTGGCTTTTGACTTGAAGAGCAAGAACCAGGCGCCAACCGGGCCGTAACCGTCTTTAAAGCGGGTCGGTACGAAGCGGTTTTCCATCATGGTGCATTCGGCGCCGACCTGGGAGGCCATGGCGTAGGTGGAACCGGCGTTCCAGACCGGATACCACACGCGGCCGGTGCCTTCACCGGTTGAACGGGTGCGGAACACATTCACAGCGCCGCCACAGACATTCATGATGGCGTTGGCGCGGAAGACATAGAGCTTGTGCTCACGAACCGAGAAGCCGACCGCGCCGGCGATGCGGTTTTCCTCGTTCTTGTCGAGAAGCAATTTCACGATGAAGACGCGCTCATAGATGTTGTCCATCCCCAGAGCCTTCTTGGCGGCTTCGGCGACGATCATCTTGTAGCCTTCGCCGTTGATCATGATCTGCCAGCGGCCCGAGCGCACCGGCTTGCCGCCGTCACGCAGGGATTTCATCTTCTTGGCGCCAACCGCGCCGTCATGACGCTCGCCCTTTTCGTCGGTTTTCCAGATCGGAAGACCCCATTCCTCAAACAGCTTGACCGAATCGTCAACATGGCGGCCCACGTCATAGACCAGATCGTCGCGGGTGATGCCCATGAGATCGGCATGGACCATACGGACATAGTCCTCGACCGGATTGTCGCCGATATAGGTGTTGATCGCGGACAGGCCCTGCGCCACGGCGCCGGAGCGGTCCATGGCCGCCTTGTCCACAAGGGTGATTTTGACATCATCACCGGCCCAGCGCTTGGCTTCATAAGCCGCGCCACAGGCGGCCATACCGCCGCCAACGAGCAGGATGTCTGTTTCGATTTCGATGATTTCGGGATTGCCGAATTCAGCCATC
>CAZIVB010000109.1:0-8545 GCA_964542565.1 uncultured Hyphomicrobiales bacterium
AGCCAGCGCCAGCCCGTGAACGGACGCACGCCCGGATGGGCGGGCGGAAAACAAAGCAAACAATATTATCCCCGCTCAACCAGCACCGGCCGGGCATTTTCCAATGCCAGGCATTTTGTGCCGCGTTTTACCGCCAGGGCATCCTCGCCGAAAAGCTCGCGCCGCCAGCCGGTAAGCGCCGGGACATTGGCCTCGTCATCCGCCGCGATCTGTTCCAGATCGGCGGCGCTGGCGATCAGTTTGGGCGCAACGCCGTGCTGCTCGCAGACAATTTTGAGCACCACTTTAAGCATCTCGGCAATCGCCCCGGGAGCCGGCTGGGCCGGTCTGCCCCTGCCCGGCGGGGGCAGGGTATCCAGATCGCGCGCCTTGCCCGCGGCAACGGCCTCAATCACCCCTCTGGCCATCGAGGAGCGTGAAAACCCTTTTGACAGCCCGCGAATATTCTCCAGATCCTCCCTGTTTTCCGGCGGCGAGGCGGCGATGGCGTGCAGAACCTCATCTTTCAGCACATGCCGCCGTGGCAGATCGCGCCGCTGCGCCGCCCGCTCGCGCCACGCCGCCAGCTCGATCAGGATCGCCAGCGCCCGCTTGCCCGGATTGCGCAGCTTCAGACGCCGCCAGGCGTCTTCAGGGTGAAGATCATAGGTGCTGGCCGATTCCAGCACCGCCATTTCTTCCGCCAGCCAGTGCTCGCGGCCGTTGTTTTTCAGATGCTTGCGCAAGATCGGATAGGCATCACGCAGATGGGTAACATCGGCAAGCGCATAGGTAAGCTGTTTCTCGCTCAGGGGCCGGCGCGCCCAGTCGGTAAAGCGCGAGCCCTTGTCCACCCGTCCCCCGGTCAGGCGCTTGATCAGCGCCTCATAGCCGACCTGATCGCCAAAGCCGCACACCATGGCCGCCACCTGACTGTCAAACAGCGGATGCGGGATGCGCCGGCTGGCCTGAAAGAAAATCTCGATATCCTGCCTTGCGGCATGAAACACCTTCAGGATATTGGCGTTGCCCATCAGGTCGTAAAAGGCATTCAGGTCTATTTTGCTCGACAAGGGGTCAATAATCGCCTCGGCCCCGTTGCCCGCCACCTGAACCAGGCACAATTTGGGCCAATAGGTCCGCTCACGCATAAACTCCGTATCGACGGTAATAAACTCGCTCTGGCGCAATGTCTCGCACAGCGCTTCAAGCTCGTCGGTTTGTGTGATCATCTTCATGGATATTTGTATACTCCAGTTGAGTCCCCCTGTCGTGCCTTTACATTAAAACCACAATGGAAAAAACCTCAAGCCGATGCCTCATCGCACCTGATTGGCTTGACAAATCGCCTCGCCCATGCGTTTTTCGCCGCGACTGGACCTTTCCCCGAAAAATGCTGGAATTGATAATGACGCATACATACAGAACACATAATTGCGGCGCCTTGCGCAAGACCGACGTTGGCAATGAGGTCCGGCTGTCGGGCTGGGTGCACCGGGTGCGCGATCATGGCGGTTTGCTCTTTATCGATCTGCGCGATCATTACGGGCTCACCCAATGCGTGATTGAACCCGATGCGGCCGCTTTCAGCCTGGCCGAAACGGCGCGCGCCGAATGGGTGATCCGGATTGACGGCCGGGTTGACAAACGCTCGGACGAGACCATCAACCCGCAGATGCATACCGGCGATGTCGAAGTGCGCATTTCCGCACTGGAAGTTCTCTCGCAGGCCGCCGAGTTGCCCCTGCCGGTGTTTGGCGAGCCCGATTATCCGGAAGATACCCGGCTGAAATACCGCTTTCTGGATTTGCGCCGTGAAACCCTGCACGCCAATATCGTGCGGCGCTCCGAAATTATCAGCGCCATGCGCAAGCATATGGTGGAACAGGGCTTTACCGAATACCAGACGCCGATCCTCACCGCGTCCTCGCCGGAAGGGGCACGCGATTTTCTGGTCCCCAGCCGCATGCATCCGGGCCGCTTCTATGCCCTGCCGCAAGCGCCGCAACAGTTCAAGCAGCTCATCATGATGGCCGGGTTTGACCGCTATTTCCAGATCGCGCCGTGTTTTCGCGATGAGGACGCCAGAGCCGACCGCAGCCCCGGCGAGTTTTACCAGCTCGATATCGAAATGAGCTTTGTCACCCAGGACGATGTCTTTAACGCCGTTGAACCGGTATTGCGCGATCTGTTCACCGAATTTGGCGGCGGCAAGCCGGTCACCGAAAAATTCCCCCATATCACCTATGCCGAGGCGATGCGCAAATACGGCAATGACAAGCCCGATTTGCGCAACCCCATCGAGATGCAGGATGTCTCGCGGCATTTTGCCGGTTCCGGCTTCAAGATTTTTGCCGGGATGCTGGAAAAGGACGAAAAAAACCGCGTCTGGGCCATCCCGGCCAAGACCGGCGGCTCCCGCGCCTTTTGCGACCGGATGAATTCCTGGGCCCAGGGCGAGGGCCAGCCGGGTCTGGGCTATATTTTCTTCCGCAATGGCGGCGAGGGCGCTGGTCCCGTCGCCAAGAATATCGGCGAGGAACGCACCGCCGCCATCCGCGCGCAGCTTGGACTTGAAGACGGCGATGCGGTGTTTTTTGTTGCCGGGGATCCGAGGAAGTTCGCCGAGTTTGCCGGTGCGGCGCGCACGAGGGCAGGCGAGGAACTGGGGCTGGTTGACCATGACCGGTTCGATTTTTGCTGGATTGTCGATTTCCCCATGTATGAATGGGACGAGGAAAACAAGAAGATCGATTTCTCCCACAACCCCTTCTCCATGCCCCAGGGCGGCATGGAGGCGCTGGAGACACAAGACCCGCTCGATATCAAGGGCTGGCAATATGATATTGTCTGCAACGGGGTCGAGCTTTCCTCCGGCGCGATAAGGAATCACAAACCGGAGATCATGCTCAAAGCCTTCGAGATTGCCGGTTACGGCCCTGAAGTCGTTGAGGAAAAATTCGGCGGTATGCTGCGCGCCATGCAATATGGCGCTCCGCCCCATGGCGGCATTGCGCCCGGCGTTGACCGCATTGTGATGCTGCTGGCCGGTGAGCCCAATATCCGCGAGGTGACCATGTTCCCCATGAACCAGCAGGCCGAAGACCTGCTCATGGGCGCGCCCTCCAATGTCTCCGCCGCGCAGCTTCGCGAGCTGCATATCCGTTTGAATTTGCCCAAGAAAACCTGACGAACCCCAAATCGGCGAAAACGGGGTTGACAATTCGTCAGCATCTCAAACTCTCGTTAACCGGACTGGCCCATTATACAGCTGATTCAAGGGCATGAGCTGGATAACGGGTGCAGGGAAATCTGAAAAGAGTCACTTTTGTAGTCGCAGGCATGCTCTGCGCGATGGTGGCTGTTTACTCCCTGGGAGTATATGTCGGCTACCAAAGCGCCGAGCAGAAAAAAGCCTTTGTCAGCAATATCGCCGAGATCATTCTGGCCCAGGCCGAATCCACCATTGGTGACGCGCTCAAGGCGGCAAAAGAGCTTGACAGCAAGCATATTTCATCTTGCAGCCCGGATAATCTGCGTGATTTCAGAGCGTTGAGCTTTAAATATCCGGCAATATATGAAATCGGCCTGTTCAACGAAAAAGGCCAGGTGCTGTGCTCAAATCTGGGACATATGGAGCAAAGCATTGCCGGGATGGGGATTTTGGACCATGACAACAAGCAAATGCTGCATTTGATGGCTCTGGACCGGTTGTCGGGGGAAAAGGTCCTGATGCTGAACTTCAGACGCGGCGAAGGCACCGCTATCCGGGTTGCTATTTCTCCCAAGGCCCTGTTTAACGGCTTTTTGCAAAAGGATTTATACAAATTCGGCTATGCCAGCATCAAGATGAATGATGGCATGATGGTCAATGAAACGGGCGATCTACGGCGTAATCAACATCAGGATTCAGCGGGTGATATTGTCTCCGTTATCCACAAATCATTAAATTACCCCATAACCGTGACGGTTGAAATTCAGGCCAGCGTCTTGCCGGGAATTCCCTTTGCCCTGTATTTGTTTGTCTATCTGGGCGGCGCCATTTTCACCGTTCTGATCGGGATGATGATCTCCAATCTGAGCAAGCGCGACACCAATCTGCGCTCCGAGATCAACACCGCCATGAAGCGCGGGGAGTTCATCCCCTATTACCAGCCGGTGATCAATTCCGGAACCGGCGCGATAGCCGGTTGTGAGGTTTTGCTGCGCTGGAAAAAATCGGACGGGCAACTCATCTCGCCGAAACTGTTTATTCCTTATGCCGAGATGAATGGCCAGATCATTGAAATCACCCGCAATCTGATGGTTTGTGTCCGCGATGAGATGGCCGAATTCCATAAGGACAATGCCGGGTTTTTCTATTCGATCAACCTGACGGCGGCTCATTTTGACAACAAGGAAATCCTCGATGACGTTCAGAATATCTTTTGCGAATCCGTCATCAGCACCCTCGATCTGATTTTCGAGATTACCGAACGCCACCCGCTGCATGATATCGATACCGCCTCACTGATTATCGATGGTCTGCAATCCCTTGGCTCCAAGGTCGCCATCGATGATGCCGGCACCGGCCATGGCGGGCTGGCCTATATCCAGCACCTCGGGGTTGACAAGATCAAGATCGACAAGATGTTTGTCGAGGCCATTGATAACAACAGCCCCGGCGCGCCGATTGTGGATGCGCTGATCAATATGAGCCGCGAGCTCAATATTTCGGTGATCGCCGAAGGGGTCGAAACCGAATCCCAGCTCGATTACCTGTGCCGGCATGGCGCCGAATACCTGCAAGGTTACATCTTCGCCAAACCGATGTCCAAAGACAGCTTCATCCAGTTTTACAACGCCTATCACCGCGAAATCGTCAATATCACCCCAAGACCGGTCAAAAAAGCGTCCCCCGCCCTGATGCAGACCATCGCCGCCGCCGTGGCCTGAGCTTACGCCTCTTCAACCATCTCGATCCTGTCCTCTCCATTTGGCCCCAGACATAAAAATACATAAGGCTCATCGCCGGTAACCCGATACCAGTGCGGCGCGCCCGGCGGAATGAACAGGACATCTCCCGGGCCGACCTCGTAAATCTCGTCCCCGATCCCGACCCTTGCCGTCCCGCCAAGGACATATTGCTCATGCTCAACGCTGTTGATGTGATTGGGGATCGCGCCGCCCGGCTGGATGGTAAACCGCCGCATCATGAAATTGGGCGTTAATTCCGGCCCCAGCAACATGGCCCTTGTGGCGCCGCTGCCCGATTCAATAGCGACCGCCTCCACGCTATCAGCCGAAAAAACCCGCGCCTTGTCTCTACTGGTCATAGCACTTCCTTACCTGAACAAATTACCACTTGGCGCAGCATAGCTTATTTTCGCAACACCAAGAATCCAAAAATTCCGGTATGAAGGCGGCTGCGGCCCGGTTCATCAGTTTTTTGCACCCTCGGTATCTTGAAGAATTTCACGCACCCGTTATATGCAAATTAACGGGGCGCAAGGCCCCCCGGACGGTGGTGATACCGCTCCCGGGCCGCGCTTTTCGCCCCTTCGTGAAGTCTGAGAAAAGAACGTTGCAGGATGGAGACCGGTGGTTCCGGGCGCGTTGGTGCGCGGCCTGTCCTGAACGTCCCGCCATATGAGCCTGTTTCATGTGGCGCGGGCGCTGGCCGTGGCAGCCCGGACAAGACGTAAAATAAGTGCGTATCCGCCGGAGGACATCCTTGCAAGATGTGAAAAGAAGGAGGATGTTATGCTTGATCTCAAATCACTCATTCCCTGGGGACACAAAAAGGACAACGAGACCGCAAGGCTGCCGGTAAAGCGTGAGCCCGCCGGTGATCCCTTCTTGTCCCTGCGGCAGGAAATGGACCGGCTGTTCGACAATTTCACCACCGGATGGGGCGGTGCGTTTCCGCGCCTGCTGCCGGAAGAAACCGACTCATGGTTCCCCGGCATGCCCTCGGTTGACGTAAAGGACGAGGAGAAGAAACTGACCATATCGGCCGAGCTTCCGGGCGTTGACGAGAAGGATATTGACGTAATCCTGGAAGGCGATATTCTCACCATTCGGGGTGAGAAGAACTATGATCAGGAGGAAAAGGAGGGCGAGCGCTATTACCGCGAATGCCGTTACGGCTCGTTCTCGCGCCAGATCCGTCTTCCTTTCGACGCCAGCAGACAGGAGGTCACGTCCGGTTTTCGCAAGGGCGTCCTGACGATCGAAATCGAAAAACCGGTTGAGGCGCAATCCAAAGTCAAGCGCATCGCGATTTCATCGTAACGCAAATTCCGGGGCGGCCGGGCAGAGCGGCCGCCCCGAACCAATTCATCCGGCAGGGCAAAGGGGGACCGGCATGTTTCCGATCATGACCACAGTCGCAACACGCTACGCGCCCGTTGCAACCTGGGCGCTGGTGGCCGTCAATGTGCTGGTCTTTTTGCTGCAGGTCTCCCTGCCAAGGGCGGGGCAGGAGCTCTTCATCATGCGCTACGCGCTGGTGCCGGAGGCTTTTTTCAACCCCGGCTGGGCGCTTGCGCACGGCTTTGAAGGCGGCTCCTTGCTTCCCTTTTTGACCAATATCTTCCTGCATGGCGGCTGGATGCATCTCATCTTGAATATGTGGATGCTTTATATTTTCGGCCCCGCGGTTGAAGACCGGCTCGGCAGCTTTCGTTTTCTCGCCTTTTATCTCGCCTGCGGCATCGGCGCCAGCCTCGCCCATGCCTTTACCCATACAGGTTCCACCTTGCCCGCCCTTGGCGCTTCGGGCGCCATTGCCGGGGTCATGGGCGCCTATATGCGCCTGTTTCCGTTCTCGAAACTTCTGGTGGTGATCCCGATTTTCATCTTCCCGTTTTTCTTTGAAATGCACGCCGCCATCTTTGTCGGATTGTGGATTTTGATCCAGATCATAAGCGGGCTGGGCGGCTTGCTTTCAGGCGTGGGCGCGGTTGCCGGCGGCATTGCCTGGTGGGCCCATATCGGTGGTTTCGCCGTTGGCTGGGCATTGATCAATCTCATCCGCCGCCGCCCGCCATATTACCGCGATTATCACCGCGATGAGGGCAAATACGGCTTTCTTCCCAACGGACAACGCAAAGGAAAAGGACCCTGGTCATGAATTTATCGGGTTTATTCTGGATTTTCTTTCTCCTCATGGCGTTCCAGCCCTACTTGCAAAAGAAAATGCTGGAAACCATGCGCCAGCGAAAAATCGCCCAGATCGAAAAAGAGCGCGGCTCGCGGGTGATCATGCTGGTGCATCGTCAGGAAACCATGAGTTTTCTCGGGTTTCCGCTGATGCGCTATATCGATATCAATGATTCCGAAGAGGTGCTGCGCGCCATCAAGCTGACCGATGACAAGGTGCCGCTCGATATCGTGCTGCAAACCCCCGGCGGGATGGTTCTGGCCGCCACCCAGATCGCCCGCGCTTTAAAGGAACACCCCGGCAAGGTCACGGTGTTCGTGCCCCATTTCGCCATGTCCGGCGGCATGCTCATCGCCCTTGCCGCCGATGAAGTGCGCATGTGCGCCCATTCGGTGCTCGGCCCCATCGACCCGCAGCTCGGCACCCAGCCCGCCGCCTCGCTGCAAAAAGTGCTGGAGCAAAAACCGCTTGAGAAAATCGACGACAACACCCTCATCATGGCCGATCTGGGCCAAAAAGCCATCGCCCAGATCAAAGCCACCGCCGCCTATCTTCTGAAGGGCAAGATGGAAGCAAAAGAAGCCGAAAAACTCGCCGCCACCCTCACCGAAGGCCGCTGGACCCACGACTATCCCATCTTCGCCGATGAAGCCATCGATCTGGGCCTGCCGGTCAACACCGACATGCCCGACGCCGTGCTGGAAATGATGTCGCTCTATCCCCAGCCGGTAAAAAACATCCCCAGCGTCGAATACCTCCCCGAACCCCACCGCTTCACCCCCGGCCGCAATGGCGGGGGGAAATGAGGGGAACACTCCTTTGCCGGATGGGGGCTGCGCCCCCGTCCGGAATGTTTTTTTGAGTCAGAAAACGTTCCGGTCAGGGTAACATACCCTGACCGGCATATGGTCCGGCTTGAAGGGGCAGGAATTTACATATTCATGCGCATGTTATATGCTCATATAAAGGATGGAAAGTTCAATGCAAACACACCCTGCGCCAAAAAAGCCCACCAATCTGTCGCTGGATCAGGACCTGTTGCGTGAGGCCAGGGGATTGGGGATAAATCTCTCCTGGGCGTCCGAGGCCGGGATCAGGCGCGCGGTGGCCGAGGCCCGGTCTGAAAACTGGAAACGGGAAAATGCCGGAGCCATACAAAGCTCCAACCAATGGGCCGAATCCCATGGTCTTCCCTTGGACAAATACCGGCAGTTTTAATGGCCAAATTCGATGTCTTTCCCAATCCTGATGGTTCGGGCTATCTGCTGGATGTGCAGGCCGATTTGCTGGAGGCGTTAAATACCCGCATCGTCGTCCCCTTGATGCCCCGCAATAAAGCCCCCAGACCTGCCGACCGCCTCAATCCTCTTTTTGAAATTGAGGGCGCACAGGTAACAATGCTGCCCCAGTTCATGGCGGCGG
>CAZIVB010000110.1:0-8435 GCA_964542565.1 uncultured Hyphomicrobiales bacterium
AGGCAAGGCAGGTCAGGTTGCTGCCGCCATTGGCGCGAAAAATTTCCTGCCCGCCGATAGCAATCTCTTCCAAGGTCTCGACGCAATCGGCGATAAATCCGGGGGTGACGACCGCCAGGTTTTTCACTCCGGAGCGCGCCAGGGAAGCGAGGGTTTCATCGGTATAGGGGCGCAGCCATTCGGCGCGGCCGACGCGGGACTGAAAGGCCAGATGATAGTGCTTTTGCGGCCAGTTCAGGGCGCGGCGCAGCGCAGCGGCGCTCGCCGTGCAATGGGCCTGATAAGGATCACCCTTTTCAACATAAGACTGGGGCAGGCCGTGGAAGGAGAGCAGTAAATCTTCCGGCTTTTCGGGCAGCGCTTCAAGCTGCGCCCGGATTGAGCTGGCCAGCGCCTTGATATAAACCGGATCATCGGGAAATGGCGGCACGGTGCGCAAGCTCGGCTGGGCGCGCAGCTTCATCAGCGCCTCGGCGGCCTTGTCCACCACGGTGGCGGTGGTTGTGGCGCTGTATTGCGGATAAAGCGGAAACAGCAAGATGCGATCAGCGCCTTTTGCCAAGAGCGCGTTGATGCGCGCTTCAATGGAGGGCTTGCCGTAACGCATGGCCCAGTCGATGACCAGATCGGGGTGAGTTCCGCTAAAGCTTGCGGCCAGTTTTTCAGCCTGCGCCCGTGTGATGGTTTTCAGGGGCGATTCGCCGCGCTGCTTGTTCCATATCCTGTCATAGGCGCGGCCGCTTTTTTTGGGGCGGAAGGTTAAAATAATCCCGTTCAGGATCAGCCACCAGATGGGGCGCGGCACCTCAACCACCCTTTTGTCCCAGAGGAATTCCTTTAAATATCTGCGGATGGACCAGTAATCAGTGGCCTCGGGCGTGCCGAGATTAACGATCAGGGCCGCCACGCGGGTTTTGGTCTCAGTCATATTTGCGTTTATCGGCTATGATAATGCCATCGCGCGGCAGGGCGCCGGGGGCGACAAGCTCAACGCTGCCGCGCAGCTTGGTAATCTCGCTCAGCGTTGCGCCTAGCGCGGCTTTTACATCTTCGCCCGAACTGGCGCTTTCGGCCCGCAAGGTCATGACATCGCGCTCGCCCTCGCGCGTGATAATGAGGCGCAAACGGGAGATTTGCGGGTGCGCCTTGGCGATTTTGGCGATTTGTTCCGGGTGCACGAACATGCCCTTGATCTTCGCCGTCTGATCGGCCCGGCCCATCCAGCCCTTGATGCGCTGGCCCGTGCGCCCGCAGGGGCTCTGACCGGGAAGAATGGCGGATAAATCGCCGGTGGCAAAACGGATCATCGGATAGACGGGGTTGAAGCTGGTCACCAGAATCTCGCCGATCTCGCCTTCTTCGACCGGATCGCCGGTGCCCGGGGTGACGATCTCAAGGATAAAATCCTCATTGACGATCATGCCCTCCATGGCATCGGATTCATAGGCGATAACCCCGAGATCAGCCGTGGCGTAGCATTGCAGTACCCTGATGCCGCGATCGGCATATTCCTGGCGCAGGGAGGGGAATAAAGCACCGCCCGAGACAAGGCCGCGTTTGATGCTCGAGACATCCTGACTTTCTTTTTGCGCCTCATCGAGGAGGATTTTGAGATAATCGGGTGTTCCGGCATAGCACGAAGGCTTTAATGCCGCGATGGCCTCAACCTGTGTTTTGGTATTGCCGGTTCCGGCGGGAAAGACGGCGCAGCCAAGGGCGCGCGCGCCGGTGTCCATGATGAAGCCGCCCGGCGTGAGGTGATAGGAAAAGGCGTTATGGACGATATCGCCCCTGGTAAAACCGGCGGCGAAAAAGGCGCGCGCCGCGCCCCAGGGATCGGCGCCTTGCCCCTGCGGCTCGTAAATCGGGCCGGGCGACATGAACACGCGGGAGAAATTCATATCGGCGATAAAGCCGCCAAAGGGCAAATCCCGCGCCTGTTGCTGCATTAAATGGGTTTTGCGCAACACCGGCAGGGCAGCCAGAGCCCGGCGCGAAGTGACGGCGGCAAGATCAACCGCGTCCAGATGCGCCGCCCAGCCCTTTGAGGCGGCGGCGGCGGTTTGCAGAAAAGCGGGTAATCTGGCGAAATAATCCGCCTCGCGCGTTTCGTGATCACGAATTTCCAGCTCGTCGTAATAGGATTCTGTCATGTGAAAAAACCTCAGGCCAGCCAGCGTTTGCGGCGCTTGTAGTGTTTGAAATCACGGAAGGATTTGCGCTTTTCACCGGCCACGCCGAGATAGAATTCCTTGACATCCTCGTTCTCGCGCAAAGTGGAGGCTTCGCCGTCCAGAACGACACGGCCGGATTCCAGAATATAGCCGAAATCGGCGTATTTAAGCGCGATATTGGTGTTTTGTTCCGCCAGAAGCAAAGAGACGCCCTCATTTTCGTTCAGCGCCCGGATGATTTCAAAAATCTCCTCCACCAGCTGGGGAGCAAGCCCCATGGAGGGCTCGTCAAGCAGAATCATTTTTGGTTTCGACATCAGCGCCCGGCCGATCGCCGTCATCTGCTGCTCGCCGCCCGATGTGTAGCCGGCAAGGCTTTTGCGCCGTTCCTTGAGACGCGGAAAATAAGTGTAAACCAGATCAAGATCGGCCTTGATGGCGCCATATCCGTCGCGGCGGGTATAAGCGCCGGTGAGAAGATTTTCCTCAACCGTCAAATGTTCAAAACAATGGCGGCCTTCCATGACCTGAATACAGCCGCGCCGCACCAGATCATTGGGGGTCATGTCATTGACTTCATCGCCTTCAAACTCAATCGATCCCTTGGTGACTTCACCGCGTTCGGAGTGGAGCAGATTTGAAACCGCCTTCAAGGTGGTGGTTTTGCCCGCCCCGTTGGCGCCCAGAAGAGCGACAATGCCGCCCCTGGGCACTTCCAGCGAGACACCCTTGAGAACCAGAATGACGTGATTGTAGATCACCTCGATATTATTGACTGACAAAATGGCCTCTTCAGGCGCAATATCGGGCATTTCTTTGGCGGCGGACTGGTTCATGGGCTTGACCTGAAGGGTGAAAAGAGAACATGCGGGGCGGCCCGGGCCGCCCCGCAAATGCGTATATGCCTATTTGCACGTACGCGGCGTGATGTTGTTTTCCTTGGCGTATTTTGCCGAATCTTCAGCAATCAGCGGGCCGGTGACATCATCCATCGGCTGATAGAATTTGGTCACGATGCTCCACTTTTTCGCTTTTGCGTCCCAGGACTGGATGGCAACCTTGCCCGGTCCTTTATGGTTGGCGCAGGTTACCTTGACGCCAAAAGTGAAGCCGGGAAGCCCCAGTTCTTTCAAGCGGTCTTCGGAGACATCGAGCGCCTCGAAACCGTCCCGCACCATGGCGGCTGTGGGTTCCTTGGTTTTATGGATGTTCATGCCGGTGCGAATGGCTTCGGAGGCCCATAACGCGTTGATCAGACCGCGGTTGTAGAGCACTTCGCCGACACGGGCCTTGAAGCCCGGATCAACCGCCTTGCCGCCGTCATAGACATATTTGAGAATGTCTTTGTGAAGCGGAAAATCAGCGCCCGGCGCATGGAAGGCAAGGGCTTTGTAGCCATCGGCCTTGATCCCGGCCGGCAGGACATCGTTTTCAGAACCGGACCACCAGACGCCGACGAAATGATCCATCGGATAGCGGATGCTGGCGGCTTCCTTGATCGCCACCTGATTCATGACGCCCCAGCCCCACATGAATACCCAGTCCGGCTTGTCACGGCGTATTTGCAGCCATGTGGCCTTTTGTTCCTGACCCGGATGATCCACGGGCAGAAGCTTCAGATCAAAACCGAACTTTTTCGACAAAACCTGCAAAGTGCGGATCGGCTCCTTGCCATAGGCGGAATTGTGATAGACAAGAGCGATTTTCTTGCCCTTCAACTTGTCCATGCCGCCGGATTTCTCGCCGGCATATTTGACCGCCACCGTGGCGCCGTCCCAATAGGTCAGGGGCACGTTGAACACCCATTTGAAGACCTTGCCATTGGCGGCTGATGTGCGGCCATAGCCCATGGTGTAAAGCGGAATGCCGTCCGCGGTGACCTTGGGGATAAGCTGATAGGTCATGCCGGTGGAAAGCGGTGAATAAAACAGCGCGCCGGACCCCGCCTTTTTGGTTTTTTCATAGCATTCCACACCTTTTTTGGTGTTGTAGCCGGTTTCGCACGGCACCAGTTTGATCCTGACGCCGTTAATGCCGCCATCGCGCTCATTGAGCAGGGTAAAATAGTCGCTGAAGCCATTGGCGAAAGGAATCCCGTTGGGCGCATAGGGGCCGGTGCGGTAATCCATTGTCGGCACGGTCAGCTCATAGGCCGAGGCGCTGCCGGTTATCGCGACGGCCGCGATCAGCCCGAGGGCCAGTTGTTTGAGTTTCATGTCTTTTATATCCTCCTTAAAGTTATCCGGCGGTCCAATACCGCCTTCCTTCCCCCTCACTCGCAAAAGACCTCCATCGTCCCTTGCCGTTTATCCACCGAAGCTCCGTTTAATACGGGAACGGCCAGATCTTCAGTTTTTCCTTGGCGATCTGCCACAACCGCGCCAATCCGTGCGGTTCCACGATCAGGAAAAAAATAATCAGGACGCCCATCAGCATGATCTGGACATGCTCGGAGAACGCCGGTTGCAGGCCAAGACCGTCAACCATGAAGTTTTTCAAAAAAATCGGCATCAGAACCATGAACGCCGCGCCCATGAACGAGCCGAGTATGGAACCAAGGCCGCCGATGATGATCATGAATAAAATAAGAAAAGACTGGTCAATGCCGAAAGCCTCCGTCGGCTCGGCCGAGCCCAGCCAGACGGCAAACAACAAGGCGCCGGCAATGCCGATATAAAACGATGAGACGGCAAACGCGATCAGCTTGGTTTTCAGCGGCCTTATGCCGATGATCTCGGCGGCAATATCCATGTCGCGGATCGCCATCCAGCTGCGCCCGACATTGCCGCGCGCCATGTTTTTGGCCAGCAGGGCAAACACACTGACGAGCGTCAGGGTGAACAGATAGGTAATGGCGGGAGAGGCATCGGGGCCGGTGACGAGAAAACCGAAAATCTCCCGCGGCGGCACGCTGATTTGCCCGGTGGCGCTGTAATTGAAAAACCACGGCACCTTGTTGAACAGCCAGACAATAAAGAACTGCGAGGCAAGCGTCGCCACGGCAAGATAAAACCCCTTGATGCGGAGCGAGGGCACGCCGAAAAAAATGCCGACCAGAGCGGTGATCAGGCCCGAGAGCAAGAAGACGATAATAAGGTTCATCTCCGGGAAGGACGTCATCAGCTTGTAGGAGGCATAAGCGCCCACGGCGAGAAAGCCGCCGGTCCCCAGCGAGAGCTGGCCGCAATAGCCGGTGAGGATATTAAGCCCGATTGCCGCCAGAGCGTAGATCAGGAAGGGCAGCAACAAGGCGTTGGCCCAGTAATCGGTGATGAAAAACGGAATGACCAGAAAGGCGAACAGAACAACGCCGATGACAAAATAGCGATCCTGGGCAATGGGAAACAGGGCCTGATCGGACTTGTAGCTGGTTTTAAACTGTCCGGCTTCGCGGTAAAACATGCCTTAAATCCTCTCAATAATTTTTTCGCCGAACAGCCCCTGCGGCCGGAACAGCAAAAAGACGAGAGCCAGCATATAGGCGAACCAGTTTTCAATGGCGCCGCCGATTATCGGCCCCATATAGATCTCGGCCCATTTTTCGCCCATGCCGATAATCAACCCGCCGATAATGGCGCCGGGAATGGACGTGAAGCCGCCCAGCATCAACACCGGCAGGGCTTTTAGGGCAATCAGCGAGAGCGAGAACTGCACGCCCGATTTGGAGCCCCACATGATCCCGGCCACCAGCGCGACAATGCCCGATACCGACCAGACGATTACCCAGATGGTGCGCAGGGAAATGCCGACCGAGAGGGCGGCCTGATGGTCATCCGCCACGGCGCGCAGGGCGCGTCCGATGCGGGTTTTCTGGAAAAACACCGCCAGCACCATCACCATGATCACCGCTGTGATGGCCGCGGCCACCTCAAGTTTTTCGATATAGAGGTTATAATCATCCAGCAGCCAGTCCACCGCGCCTTGCGGCAAACCGATATCGAGCAGTTTGACATCCGAACCCCACATGATATCGCCCAGACCCTCAAGCACATAGGCAAGGCCGATGGTGGCCATGAACAAGATAATATGCTCCTGGTTCACGAGGCGGCGCAGAATGAGAAATTCAATCAGCCAGGCAAGCAAGATCATCACGGCGATGGTAGCCATGATCCCGGCCCAGGGGGGCAGACCGAATTTTTCCATCAGGCCGACCAGAGTCAACCCGGCAAACAGCGCCATGACCCCTTGCGCGAAATTAAAAACTCCGGAGGCCTTGAAAATCAGCACAAAACCAAGCGCCACCAGCGAATACATCACCCCGGCCATCAGGCCGCTGATCGTGACTTCGAGAAAAAACATCATGCGCTCACCCTCACTTCCCTATTCATGGGGCACTCCCAGATAGGCGTCCATCACCGCCTGGTTGCTCTGCACTTCGCCCGGTGTGCCATCGGCAATCTTGCGGCCGTAATCCAGCACGATAATGCGGTCGGACAAATCCATCACGACCGAGATATCATGTTCGATCAGGGCGATGGTGGTTCCGTATTGATCATTCACATCGACGATAAAGCGCGACATGTCCTCTTTTTCTTCCAGATTCATACCCGCCATGGGCTCATCGAGAAGCAGCAGCTCCGGCTCCATGGCCAGCGCCCGGCCAAGCTCGACGCGCTTTTGCAGACCATAGGGCAGGCGGCCCACCGGAGTGCGGCGGATATGCTGGATTTCAAGGAAATCAATAATCTCCTCGACATATTTGCGCTGCTCCATCTCACTGCGCCGGGCGGGCCCGAGATAGGCGGCCTGCAAGAAGACATTGACGATTTCGCTAAAAATGCCTTTTTCCAGCCGCGGCAGGCGGCCGGTCATGATGTTGTCCAGGGTGCTCATGCCCTTGAAAAGGGCGACATTCTGGAAGGTGCGGGCAATGCCCTGGGCGGCGGCGATGGAGGGGCGCATGCGGCGGCGCGCCTTGCCCTTGAAACGGATCATGCCCTCTTGCGGATGATAAAAGCCGTTGATGACGTTCAGCATTGATGTTTTGCCGGCGCCGTTGGGGCCGATAATGGCGCGGATTTCGCCGCGCCTGATATCAAAGCTGACATCCTGAATGGCCTTTACGCCGCCAAAGGAAAGCGAGACATCATGGATGGAGAGGATTTCCTCTTCAAAAATACGGGTTTGAACCGGTTCCGAACTCATTGCGCCGCCTCCATGGATACAGGCGGTTCATAGGTCTGCATGTCACGGATCTGGATATCGGCGGCGATCATGCCCTTGCGTCCGTCCTCAAAGGTCACTTCGGTTTCGATATGGGTCATTTCGCTGCCGTCATAAAGTGCGGTGACGAGCGGCGCGTAACGATCGGCGATAAAGGCGCGGCGCACCTTGCGGGTGCGGGTCAACTCGCCGTCATCGGCGTCGAGCTCCTTGTGGAGGATTAAGAATCGGCGGATTTGCGAGCCGGAAATCCCCGGTTCACGGGCAAGACCGGCATTGACCTCATCCACATGCGCCTCGATCATGTCATAGACAAGCTCATTGGCGGCCAGCTCCTGATAACTGGCATAGGGCACGTTGTTGCGCTCCGCCCAGCTGCCGACGGCGGTCAGGTCGATATTGATGAAGACGGTGCACATATCCCGGCCATCGCCAAAGGCCACGACCTCCTTGATATTGGGGTAGAATTTAAGCTTGTTCTCGATGTATTTGGGGGCGAACATGGCGTCATCGTTCAGGCGGCCGACATCCTTGGCGCGGTCGATAATTTTCAGATGACCGCGATCATCAAAAAACCCGGCATCGCCGGAATGCACCCAGCCGCCGCCGGTTTTGGTTTCGCTGGTCGATTCGGGGTTTTTGTAATATTCGACAAAGACGCCCGGAGAGCGGTAGAGCACCTCGCCGTTCTCGGCAATTTTCACTTCCACCCCCGGCGCCGGGACGCCGACGGTATCGGCGTGTATTTCGCCATCGGGCTGCACGGTGATGAAAACCGCCGCTTCGGTCTGGCCGTAAAGCTGTTTCAGGTTAATGCCGAGCGAGCGGTAAAAGCGGAAAATCTCCGGCCCGATCGCCTCGCCCGCCGTATAGCCGATGCGGATGCGTGAAAAGCCCAGGGTGTTTTTCAATGGTCCGTAAATCAGGACATTGCCAAGGGCGTAAAGCAATCGGCCCTTGAGCGGCACATTCTCGCCGTTCAGGATCGCCTCGCCGTATTCCTTGGCGATCGCGAGAAAGTATTTGAACAATTTGCGTTTGATCGGCGCGGCGTCCTCCATGCGGATCATGACGGTGGTCAGGATGTTTTCAAAAATA
>CAZIVB010000111.1:0-8372 GCA_964542565.1 uncultured Hyphomicrobiales bacterium
GTGGGGGCCGGAATGACGGGGGTGGGAGCCGGAATGACGGGGGTGAGAGCCGGAATGACGAGGGTGAGAGCAAAAAAATGATGAAAAGAGACATAACATTTGCCCTAGCCCTCAAGCTCCTCGCGCAGCATTTCCAGAGTTAGCCATTTTTCTTCGGCGCTTTCCAGTTCGTTTTGCGCGTTTGCAAGATCGGAAGTGATT
Source organism: uncultured Hyphomicrobiales bacterium (assembly GCA_964542565.1). Lineage (GTDB taxonomy): Bacteria > Pseudomonadota > Alphaproteobacteria > Rhizobiales > BM303 > BM303. Next base: position 202 of record CAZIVB010000111.1, read on the forward strand.
CTGGTGAATTTTCCGGGATTGCGGCTGAAGAGATCCGGGGTATCAAGCTCTTTATGCAGATTGGCGATTTGAACCTGCAATTCGTCGATCCTTGCCGGCAGGGTTTCCAGCGCGTGCTTGTCTTTATAGGTCATCTTTTTTTGTGCGGGAGCGGCGGGCCTGCGGGGGCTGGCGGGTTTGCCCGTTCTTGCCGCCGCGGGTTTTGGCTGTGGTCCGGCGGCGCCGCGCTGGGCGAGCATATCGGAATAGCCGCCGGCATATTCGCGCCATTTTCCCGCCTCATCCTGCGCGATAACGGAGGTGGCGACCCGGTCGAGAAAATCGCGGTCATGGCTGACCACCAATACGGTGCCGTCATAGCCGGCCAGCAATTCTTGCAAAAGATCAAGCGTTTCCAGGTCAAGATCATTGGTCGGCTCATCGAGAACCAGAAAATTGGAGGGTTTCGCCAGCGCTTTTGCCAGCATCAGGCGGCCGCGCTCGCCGCCTGAGAGCGCCGAGACGGGGGTGCGGGCCTGCTCGGGCGCGAAGAGGAAATCCTTCATATAGCCGATGACATGTTTGGGCGCGCCGTTCACATGCACCGTATCGCCGCTGCCATCGGTGAGGGCATCGCGCAGGGTCTGCTCCGGGTCAAGGCTCATGCGGCGCTGATCGAGGCTGACCATATGCAGATTTGTTCCCAGCCTGATCTCGCCGCCATCGGGGGCAAGCTCGCCGGTGAGGAGCTTTAATATCGTGGTTTTACCGGCGCCGTTGGGGCCGGTAATGCCGATCCGGTCGCCGCGCTGCACCCTGATGGAGAAATCCTTTATCACGGCTTTGCCATCATAGGATTTGCCAATATTTTTCGCCTCGGCGACAATCTTGCCCGAGGCCGCGCCTGTGGCCGTGCCCAGCTTTACGCTGCCGGCGGGGCCAAGATATTCACGCCGCTTCCGGCGCAGCTCGTGCAGCCCGGCAAGGCGTTTCTGGTTGCGTTTGCGCCGGGCGGTGACGCCGTAGGTCAGCCAGTGCTCCTCGCGCACGATCTTGCGGTCCAGTTTGTGCTGTTCCATGGCCTCGATCTCAAGCTGCGCATCGCGCCAGTTTTCAAAATGGGCAAAGCCGCGCTCAAAGCTCCTTGTGCGCCCGCGGTCGATCCACAGGCAAGAGCGGGTGAGGTTGGATAAAAACCGCCGGTCATGGCTGATCAGCACCAGCGCGCCGGGGTAAGCGGCCAGTTCGGTTTCAAGCCATTCAATGGTGGGCAGATCAAGATGGTTGGTGGGCTCGTCAAGCAGCAGGATATCGGGCCGGGGGGCAAGAACCTGAGCCAGAGCCGCCCGGCGCGCCTCGCCGCCCGAGAGGCTGTCTGGCGCTTCATCGCCGCCCAGCCCGAACTGCTCCAGAAGATAACGCGCCCGGTGCGGATCGTCCCCCGGGCCAAGACCCGATTTTACGTAATCCAGCGTGGTGGCAAAGCCGTTCAAATCCGGCTCCTGGGGCAGGTAGCGCAAGGTGGTTCCCGGTTGCATAAACCGCACGCCGTGATCGGCCTCGATGAAACCGGCGGCGATTTTGAGCAAGGTGGATTTGCCCGAACCGTTGCGCCCCACAAGGCATAACCGCTCGGACGGGCCAAGATAAAACTCGGCCCCCTCCAGCACCGGCGCGCCGCCGAATGTGAGGTGGATATCCTGCAGGCTTAAAAGCGGCGGCGCCATATTCAATCCTGCTCCAGAGCGGCTTTTTTCGCCAGCGCGGTGCGCTCCCTGGCCAGGGTTGAGAGGCCAAAATCATCCAGAATGGCGTAAATGGCGGGTACCACAAACAGCACCAGAACGGTTGAGGCCAAAAGGCCAAAGGCCAGCGAGGTCACCAGCGGAATGAGGATTTGTGCCTGAAGGCTGGTCTCGGACAGGATCGGCAACAACCCGGCAATGGTGGTGAGCGAGGTGAGCAAAATGGCGCGGAAACGGGCCTTGGCCGCCTTGGGGGCGGCATCGGCCACGGTGCCGCCGGGAACATGATGCTCTTTTAAAAACTCCACCAGCAGGATCGAATCATTCACCACGATCCCCGCCAGGGCGACAAAACCGAGCATGGAGGGCATGGTGAATTCGAGCCCCATGGCCAGATGGCCCCAGACCGTGCCGATAAAGGCGAAAGGGATGATGATCATCACCACGATGGGCTCGACATAGGAGCGGAACTGAAACGAAAGCAGCAAAAACACGCCGATCAGCCCGACGGCAAAGCCCTTGACCATGGATTTTTGCGTCTTGCCGGCGTTTTTATCCTGCCCCTCGATATCCAGTATTACTTCCGGATGACGTGTCTTGAAACCGGGGAAGAAGCTTTTTTTCATATCCGAGATAATGGCGTTGGCATTGGCGATGCGCATATCCACATCGCCCTGCACGGTCACGGTGCGGGCCCCGTCCACCCGGATGATGCGGGCGTAACCGCGGCCCTTTTTGACATCGGCGATGGCGTTCAGGGGCACAAGGGCGCCGCCCGGCATGGTGATGTTGAAAGCATCAAGATCGGCCAGCGAATCGCGGTCCTGCGGCGCAAGGCGCACATCGACCTCATAGGCCTCGCCGCCGCGTTCGATCTCGCTCACCGTAACGCCGAAATAGGCGCTGCGCAGCTGGTCCGCCACCATGCGCGCATCAATGCCGAGGGATTTTGCGCTTTGCTTCAGGGAGATTTGCAACTCCTTCTTGCCCGGACGCAGATCGTCCATGACATTGGTGACGCCGACATAACGCTTGAGCCAGCCTTGCAATTCAAGCGATGATGTTTTCAGGGCTTCAAGATTCTCGCCCTTGAGCTTGAATTCAAACGCCAGCCCGCCGGGGCCGATGACCGGCTCGGAGAATTTGATGCTCAGCACATCCGGCACATTGCCGAAATTCTTGCGCCACAGGGTGAAAATCTCGTCATTTGAGGTTGTGCGGGTTTCGGCGTTCAGAAGATCAAGGATCACGGTGGCGACATGAGGGCCGTTTTCGCCCGCATCCTTGTTCTGGTTGAAGATCACGGTGATATTGCGGATCAGCTTTTGCCCGCCGGGCTGTTTGGGATTAAAGGTATGGCCGGCATCCTCGGCCGCCTTTTGCACCCGGGCGACAATCGCCTCGGTGCGGGCAAGCGGCGTGCCCTGAGGCAATAAAATCCGCGCCTCGATGACATCGCCATCCATATCGGGAAAGGCGGAGAATTTCAAAACCCCGCCCGCCAGCATGGAGATGGAAAACAGCAGCAAACCGATGGCGGTGCCGGTGGTCAGGTAGCGCCAGGAAACGGTATGGCGGACAATGCGCCCCATGAGCCGGTCGCGCACGAAGGCAAGCGCGGCTTCAACCTTGTTTTGAATGAACGAGGTTTTACCGGCGCCGTGTTCGAGCGAATGGGCAAGGTGGCGCGGCAGGATCAAAAACGCCTCGATCAGCGAGACCACCAGCACCAGCAGCATCACCACCGGCACAACTTTTAAAACCGCGCCGATATCGCCCTTTAAAAACGCCAGCGAGCCAAAGACGAAAACGGTAGTGGAAAACGACGACAAAACACCGGGCATAACCTGCTTTGCCCCCTCGATGGCCGCCTGTAAGGGCGGTTTGCCGCGCTGGTATTTGGCGGCGATATTCTCGGCAATGACAATGGCGTCATCCATCAGCAGACCAACCACGATCAGCAGGGCCACCATGGTCAGCATGTTGATCGAATAGCCCAGCACCACCATCAGCGCCAGCGCGCCGGCAAAGGAGACCGGCAAGCCCATGGCGACCCAGAAGGAATAGCGGAAACCGAAAAACAGCCACAATACCGCAAACACGAGAGCCAGCCCCTGAAGCCCGTTGCGCACCAGCAAGGAGAGCCGGTCGCGCACGATGGACGAGCCGTCATTGGTGATGGCAAAGGAGAGGCCCGGCGGCGCAACCTGGCGTTCATGGGCAAGGAAGGCCCGGACGGCGTCGATCACCCGCAAGGTGTCTTCGTTTTCGGTCTTGGTGATATCGAGCATGGCGGCGCGGCGGCCATTGAAGATGATCTTATCTTCCGCCATCTCGAAACGGTCGGTGATATGGGCGATATCGCCAAGGCGGATGGCGCCGCCGCCGGAGGCGGAGATCACCACCAGATCGGCAAACCGGCTCAGGGTCTTGCGTTCATCGGAAAAGCGGATGAGAATATCCTCATCTCTCGTTTCCAATGTGCCGGCGGGCAGATCGAGGCTCTGGCGCGAGATGGCGCTGGCGATATCGGACATCGCCAGACCATACTGGCGCAAAACCCCGTCGCGCAGCTCGATCCGGATCTGGTGATCGGAAAAGCCCTTAATCTCGATTTGCGGGATGCCGCCCCATTGCAGCATGCGGGTTTTGACCTCTTCGGCATAGGCTTTGAGATCGGACGGGTTTTTGATACCGGTAATGGCAACCGAGGCGACGAAATCGGTGCGGCCCAGTTGCTTGATAACCGGGTCTTCGGCCCGCTCGGGGAAATCGGTGATGGCATCGACCGCATTGGTAACATCGGTGGTGAAGCGGTCAAGATTGGTCCCCTCCACCATTTCGATCCTGGCCTTGGCCAGCCCCTCGCGGGCCTCGCAGACAATCTCCTCGACATTCGTCACCCCGTCCACCGCATCTTCAATCCGGGCGCAGATGGTTTCCTCGATATCCTCGGGCCTGCCGCCGGGATAGGCGATGGTGACCTGAACAAAACGCGGCTCGACCCGCGGAAAGGTTTCGCGCAGCAAGGAAGGCGCGGCGACAACGCCGACAACCAGAAATCCGATCATCATGATATTGGCCAGCGTCGGATGGCTGGTGAAAAAACGGATCATTCGCCCGCCCCGCCGCGTTTTGCCTCATTGGCAATGCGCGCCATCAGGGCTTTATCGGCCACTCCGTCAAGCCGCATGCCGGGAATGGCGGGACTTAAATCGGAAACAACAATTTCATCGCCCGCTTTTATCCCCTCGTCAATCACCACGAGCGAGCCTTGTATCAGGCCGGTTTTCACCTTCCTGATGTCAAGGCGGCCCTCGTCCGTGCGGATGAACACCTTGCCTTCATGAACGCTTGAGCGCGGAAGCAGGATTTTGTCTTTCAGCGCATTGGCGCGCAGTTCAACCTCGACAAACATGCCCTTCACAAGCGGCGGCTTCATGCCCGGAACGGCTTTTCCATAGGAGTTTTCAACCGTTACGATGGCGCCGATCGTGCGGGTTTTGGGATCAACCAGATCGCTGATGCGCGAGAGTTTCCCCTTCCATTCCAGCTTTCTGCCGCCGGAACCCAGACGGACAATGGCGTAAAGCCCGTGTTTTTTTGTCCATCTGGCGAGCGAGCCGCCCGATATGCCATATTCCTTGTCATCTCTGGAAATGGCCCGGGTGAAACGCTGGATATGGCTTTGCGGAATTTGAACATAGATCTCGGCGGTTTTTATACTGTCGGCCTGGCCCAGGGACTGGCCGACACCGGCAAACTGGGTGATCGCCACACTGACCCTGGATATGCGGGCGGTGAAGGGCAGTTTGATACGGGTGCGTTCCAGATTGAGTTTTGCCGTTTCCAGTTGCGCCAGAGAGACCGCCCGGCTCTGCTTGAGCGCATCGGCCTGCACCGGAATGAGCCTGAGGGCATTTTCCAGCTCCAGCACCCGTTTGCGCTGGCCCAGAAGATCGCGGCGTTCATTATCGAGATTGGCCGCCGAGATTGTGCCGCGCTTGGCCAGAGCCTCCTTGCGGGTGAAATCCTTTGCCTTCAGTTCCAGCGATTCGCGCTCGATGGCGAGGGCGGCGCGGGTGTTTTGCGCGCTGACTTCCAGTTCGGTCAGCTTGGCGTCGGCGGCGCGGATATTGGCCTTGGCCTGTTTGACCGCCAGTTCGTAATCCTTGGGCGATATACGGATGATCTCGGTGCCCTTGGGCAATATAGCGCCCTGACGGAAATCGGGATGGACATAGACAACCTGGCCGCTGACCTGCGCCAGCGCGTTCCAGCTCGTGGCCGGGCTGACGGCGCCAAAACCGCGGATAAACGGGATGAGGTCGGTTTTTTGCGCCGTAATCACCCGCACATGGCGCAGCTGCTCGGCGGGCGGCTTCTGGATGGGAGGTTTTTTATTGGCGATCATGAACGCCAAGGCTCCGGCGCCGAGCAGTATGGGGGGAAGGATCAGAAGTTTACGCAGCCAGGGTTTTGCCATTATCGCCGTCCAAAAAGTTTTTCAATATCACCGAGCTTGAGCTCGATATAGGTCGGGCGGCCGTGGTTGCACTGGCCCGAATGCGGAGTTTTTTCCATATCGCGCAGCAGCGCGTCCATTTCCTGCGGATCAAGCCGCCGACCGGCGCGCACCGAGCCATGACAGGCCATGGAGGCCAGCACTTCGTGCAACCGATCGCGCAAAATGTCAATATCGCCATATTCGCCGATCTCACCCGCAAGGTCTTTGACAAGACCGGCAATATCGCCGCCGGCCAGAAGGGCCGGAACCTCGCGCACCGCCACCGCGCCGGGGCCAAAACTTTCCAGCACGAGGCCAAATTGCGCCAGGCTTGCCGCCGCCTCCGCCAGCCGGGCGGCCTCCGCCTCGTCCATTTCAACGATTTCCGGGATCAACAATGCCTGGCTTGCAATGCCCCCCTCACGCATGGCCTGTTTCATGCGCTCGTAAACCAGCCGTTCATGTGCGGCATGCTGATCAACGATCACCAGTGCATCTGAAGTCTGGGCGATGATATAGGTATCGAACAGTTGCACCCGCGCCGCGCCAAGGGGGTGACCCGCCTCCCTAACCTGCGCCCCGGGCTCTTCTGACGCCGGGGGGGCGGACATCTCGCTCATACCCGGCAGGGGGGCAAAGCCTGAAGCCGATTGCGCCAGCGCTTGCGGGCGCGGCGGAGAGTATGATTTTGCGCCGGAATAGACGCCGGAATAAATGGCGCGGCGCGGCGGGGTCTCGGGCCGCATGGCGGCAAGGGCTTCATCGGCAATGCCGGGGGCGCTGATCTGCCCGGCCGCGTCCAAGGCCTGGCGGATGGCGCCGATGATGAGGGAACGCACGGCGGCGGGCTCGCGAAAACGCACTTCGGCCTTGGCGGGGTGGACATTGACATCGACATCAAGCGGGCAAAGATCAAGAAACAGCGCCGCCAGCGGATAACGGCCCCGGGCCAGCACATCGGCATAACCGCCGCGCAAGCACCCCAGCAGCAGCTTGTCGCGCACCGGGCGGCCATTGACAAACAGATATTGCGCCGCGCCGGTATTGCGGTTCAAGGTCGGCAGGGAGATAAACCCGCTCAGGCGCAGATCATCGCGCCCGGCCTCGATGGGAACGGAGCTTTGGGCAAAATCACGCCCCATCACGGCGCTGATGCGCGCCAGAGCGCCCCTAGCCCCGCCGGTTCCGGCCGGCAGGACAAGATCGCGGCCTGTCCCGGTGGAAAGACGAAAGGCAATTTGCGGCTGGGCCATGGCGAGGCGTTTGACCACATCGGTGATCGCCATCGCCTCGGCCCGTTCGGATTTGAGAAACTTCAACCGGGCCGGGGTTTTGAAAAACAGATCGCGCACCTCAACGCGGGTGCCGCCGCGCAGGGCGGCCGGTTTTATCCCGCAGCGCTCGCCGCCCTCAAGACTGAGCGAACAGGCGCTGTCTTGCCCGGCGGGACGCGAGGTCAGGGCAAGACGCGCCACCGCGCCGATGGACGGCAGGGCCTCGCCGCGAAAGCCAAGGGTACGGATATTTTCCAGATCATCCTCGACGAGTTTTGAGGTGGCGTGGCGCTCAACCGCCAGTTCCAGCTCGGGCGCGCTCATGCCCCGGCCATCATCGCTGACGCGAATCAGGGCGCGGCCGGCCTTTTCAACCCGGATTTCGATATTGCTCGCGCCCGCGTCAATGGCGTTTTCGACCAGTTCCTTGACCACGCTGGCCGGACGCTCGATCACTTCACCCGCTGCAATGCGGTTGATGGTGCCTTCGGAAAGGCGGCGTATGGAAACAGGCTCAAGGATGGGGGGGTAAGATTCCATGGGAGGGTAGTTTAGCCATACGACAGGGTAAGGCAATACAGGAGGTTTTGTTTGTGACTTTGTTTCTTTGGGTTTTGGAACCCGGCCCTGCCCGGTCTTGTTGTTTGGTAAAGCCCTGAGCCTACC
>CAZIVB010000112.1:0-8212 GCA_964542565.1 uncultured Hyphomicrobiales bacterium
CATGAGCGGATTTTTAGGCGGCGATGAGCTGCGCGGCATGATCGCGGACGCCTACGGAAATTTCACCCATCCGGCGGTTGCCCCCCTCAGCCAGATGGATGAAAACACATTTTTACTGGAATTGCACCGGGGCCCGACGCTGGCCTTCAAGGATGTGGCGATGCAGATTCTGGGGCCGGTCATGGACAAGGCGCTTGAACGGCGCGGGGCGCGCGCCACGGTGATCTGCGCCACATCGGGCGATACCGGCGGGGCGGCGATCGAGGCCTATCGCGGGCGCGGGCGCACCGATATTTTCGTTTTGCACCCCAAGGGGCAGGTCTCGGATGTGCAGCGGCGGCAAATGACCACGGTGCTCGATTCCAATGTTCATAATATTGCCATCGAAGGCTCGTTCGATGACGCCCAGGCGCTGGTCAAGGCGCTGTTCAATCACCAGAATTTGCGCTCGGAACTTGCCCTTGCCGGGGTCAACTCCATCAACTGGGCGCGGATTATTGCCCAGGTGGTGTATTATTTCACCAGCGCGGCGGCGCTGGGCGGCCCGCACCGGGCGATGAGTTTTTGCGTCCCCACCGGCAATTTCGGCGATATTTTCGCCGGCTATGTGGCGCATCGCATGGGGCTGCCCATAGCGCGGCTGGTGATCGCCACCAATGAAAACGATATCCTGCACCGGGCGATGACCACCGGGCGCTATGAGGTGGGCACGGTCAGGCCCACCACGAGCCCGAGCATGGATATTCAGGTTTCAAGCAATTTCGAGCGCTTGCTGTTTGAGCTTGGCGGGCGCGACGCGGCGGCGACGCGCGGGCTGATGCAGCAGCTTTTCCAGTCCGGCGCCTTCATGATTGCCCCGGACATTCTGGAGGCGGCGCATAAACTGTTTGTCTCGGCCAGGGTAAACGAGACGCAATGCCGCGATACGATCCGCCGGGTTTACCGCCAAACCGGCATGCTGATTGATCCGCACACCGCCATCGGCGTTCATGCCGCCTCCGGGGCGGGATCTGCCCCGGATACACCGATGATTGTTCTGAGCACGGCCCATGCCGCCAAGTTCCCCGATGCGGTCGAGGCGGCGAGCGGCATTCATCCGGCCTTGCCGGTCAATTTGAGCGATCTGTTCGAGCGCGAGGAGCGCTACAGCGTTTTGCCGAATGATTTTGACGCCGTTGCTACATTTTTGCGCCAACATGTCAGGGCAGGTCAGGAGTGACTTTGCGGGGACGGGATTAATATGGGGTTCATATGTCTTTCCTGAAGTCGAGCGGCATTCTGGATGTGCAGTATGTGGTTGACGGCGATTTTGTTTCGCTAAAAGCGCCGCAAATGGCGGATCACAGCGCCTGGGCGCAGCTCAGGGCGGAGAGCCGCGACTTCCTGTGCCCGTGGGAGCCCACCTGGGCGCGCGATGATCTTACCCGCTCCGCCTTCCGCCGCCGCCTGCGCCACTACCAGCGGGATATGCGCGCCGACTACACCTATCCGTTTTTTATCTTCCGCAAATCCGATAATGCGCTGGTTGGCGGCATAACCTTGAGCAATGTGCGCCGCGGGGTTGCCCAGTGCGGCTCCGCCGGATACTGGGTTGGCGAACGCTATGCCCGCCAGGGCTATATGAGCGCCGCCATGAAGCTGTTTATCGATCATGCGTTTCATACCCTTAAACTGCACCGGGTTGAGGCCGCCTGCCTGCCGGCCAATAGCGCCTCGATCGCCCTTCTGGAGAAAACCGGCTTTCACAAGGAAGGTTTTGCACGGCAATATCTGCGCATTGACGGCGAATGGCGCGACCATGTCCTGTACGCCCTGATTACGGACGCGCCGCATCCGGTGCAAAAATAAGCTTGCCGACCGATTTTAAGCTGCTTTTGATATTAAGCATGACATTATAAATGAGCATGTTTTTCTCCGCCGCGCTTGTGCAGAATCGTATTGACGATTAGTGAATAGAATTCAGATCCTGCCGATATTGAGGGCGGCAGGATTTTCAGGAGGCAATGTTGCGTTACAGGATCAGGTTTTTACTGGCGATCGCCCTGGTTTTATGTCTGCGGCCCATCGCGCCGGCGCTGGCGCTTGATGCGGTTATTGTCTCGGCGCAAGCCGAGCGCATTGCCATTTTTTCAGCGGTTGAAATTTCCCGCGCGGCCAATGGCGAGCGGCAACTGCGTTTTGCGCTTGTAAACGAGGGCAAACTCCCGGTAACCCGGATCATCGCAACGCCAAACCTGCCGGTTATGGATTCAGGGCTTGTCTGGCCTTATCTGAGCGGTCCGCGCCTGATGGGCCTGAGGGCTCAGGACGGGAGCGCCGCCCTGAGCCGGATGTCGCGGGACAAGGATATTTTCAGGATTACGCTGGCGCCGGGGGAAACTGAAATCCTGATCGCCAGAACACCGTACCGGCTGCCGCCGGAGCTCTATATCTGGAACCCGGCCAGTTATACCGCCGACCGCAAAAGGAACGCGTTCTTTCAGGGGCTTCTTCTGGGAATTTCGGGGCTGTTGTCGATTTTTCTGTCGTCGCTTTATATTGTCCGCCGCCAGATCATGTTTCCCGCCGCGGCCCTTGTCAGCTGGGCGGCGCTGCTGATTCTGACTTCCGAATTCGGCCTGCTCGGGGATGTGTTCCGGATCGGCGTGCATGGTTCGCAGATTGTGCGGGCCATGGCCGAGGTGCTGCTTGGCGCCGGTCTGCTGGCCTTGTTCCAGGTTTATCTTGAACTCATTCACCGCCTTGCCTGGACACGCTACGCCATCATGGCCGGAGCGGGGATATTGCCCGTGCTTCTGGCCACAGCGGTGCTTTCGCCGCAAGCGAGCGGCGGCATCGCCCGCATCATCCTGATCCTGACCGCCTTTGGCGGGTTGGGGTATATTGTCTATCTGGCGATAAAAGGGGCGAACCGGGCCCAAACCCTGCTTCCGGCCTGGATATGGCTTGTGATCTGGACAAGTCTGGCCGGGCTGGCCATGACCGGCGTTTTGAGCGCCGGGCTGGCGGGGCCGCTATATTCGGCCGGGCTGGTCCTGCTCGTCATGCTTCTTGCCTTTAGCGTTATCCAGTATGCCTTTGGCTCCGATCTGCCGATGGAGGGCGGGGTCAGCGGCAGGGCCGGTCTGAATGCGGTTGCCTTTGCCACCACGGGGCTGGGGGTCTGGGACTGGGATATCCTGAAAGGGCACATCAAGGCCGGGGCGGAAGTTGAACGGCGGCTTGAGCTTCATCCCGGCTCACTCGATACGGATGAAGATGCATGGGTGGAGTATATTCACGCCAATGATCAGGACCGGTTCAAGAGCAAACTGCAAAATGCCTCTGAGCGCCCCGATGGCTGGCTTGAGATTGAATTCCGGATGCGGCGCTCTGATGGCGTTTACCGCTGGTTCCGCCTGACCGCCCGGCCCGTTATGCGCGATCAGGGCATGGCGGCGCGCATGATCGGGGCGATGCAGGATATAACGGCGGAAAAGAATTCCGAAGAGCGCCTGTTGCATGACGCCGTGCATGACAGCCTGACGGGACTTCCCAACCGGGCGCTTTTCAAGGACAGGCTCGAGCGGGCAATCGAGCGTTCAAAGGCCGGTATTGCGCCGCCGCCGGGCGTCGCGGTGATTGATTTTGACCGGTTTCAGAATATCAATGACGCCTTTGGCCATGCGGCGGGCGATTCTTTGCTGCTGGTGATGGCACGAAGGCTGGAGCGCTGTATTGAAGTTCAGGACACGCTGGCGCGGCTGACAGGCGATGATTTCGCCATGATCCTGACACAGTATCAGGACAGGGAAGAGCTTGAGGCTCTGGTCAAACAGGTGAGCGCAACCGTATCGGCGCCCGTTCAGATCAACAACCGGGATGTTTTCCTGACCGCCAGCGTGGGGCTTTCGATCTATAATTCCCGGCAGCGCGACGCCACCGACCTTCTCAAGGAAGCGGAAATCGCCATGAGCCGGGCCAAAAGTCTTGGCGCCAGCCGGGTTGAGTTTTTCAAACCCAGCATGCGCTCGGAACGCAAGGAGCGCTTTTTGCTCGAAGGCGATTTGCGCCATGCGCTGGAGCGCCACGAGATCGAAATCCTCTATCAGCCGGTGGTCGCGCTGGCCGATGAATCGCTGGCCGGATTTGAGGCGCTGGTGCGCTGGCAGCATCCCGAACACGGAGAGCTTGCGCCCAAGGCCTTTTTGAATATCGCCGAAGAAACCGGGCTGATTATTGATCTGGGGCGCTTTGTGCTTGATACCGCGGCGCGCCAGCTTGGCACCTGGCAACGGGCGTTTTCGCAGAATGAACCGATTTTCATCAGCGTCAATGTCTCAAGCAAGCAGCTCTTCAGCCATGATCTGATCAATGATGTCAAGGCGGCGCTGGGGCGCGCCAATGTGGTGCCGGGGACCCTGAAACTTGAAATTACCGAATCGCTGGTGATGGAAAATCCCGAATTCGCGGTGCAGGTGCTCAACCGCATCAAGGCGCTGGGGGCGGGGCTCTCGCTGGATGATTTCGGCACCGGCTATTCCGCCCTGAGCTATTTGCAGAAATACCCGTTTGATACACTGAAAGTCGATAAATCCTTCCTCGCCGATATCGAGCATAACGGCAATACGCCGGTTATCCTGAAAGCCATCGTTTCGCTGGCGCATGAGCTGGGCATGGAGGTTGTGGCCGAGGGGGCCGAAACCCAGGCGGATGTGGATCATCTGCGCGCTCTGGGGTGCCAGTATGTGCAGGGCTATTATTACGGCAGCCCGCTCACGGCGAGCGATGCGCTGAACTACCTCGCCCAGACCCCGGGCGCATAACCCGTAACCGCATAATTACCGGTTTCAGGCGTGCCCGGCATCGGAAGAAAGCCGGCCGGGCTCTATGCCGAGGCGGGCGAAGGCGGCCTTGTATTTCTCGTCCAGATTGCGGCTGAAGAGAAGCACCGGGTCGGCGTCGCAATTGAGCCAGCCATTGGCCTGAATCTCCGCCTCAAGCTGTCCCGGCGACCAGCCGGCATAACCCAGCGCCAGCAAATAATCAGACGGGCCGCTCCTGTCGGCTATGGCGCGCAGGACATCCAGCGTGGCGGTGAGGCCAACGCCTTTCTCGATCGGCATTGTGGCTTCATCGGAAAAGTAATCGGTGGAGTGAAGGACAAAACCGCGCCCCATTTCCACCGGTCCGCCAAAATGAACCTGAATATCGGGAATCAGCCCCTCGGGCGCGTCTTCGGGCAAAATGTCAACCTGGCGCAAGAGTTCCTCAAAGCTGATCCCTGGCGCCGGTTTGTTGACGACAATTCCCATCGCTCCTTCTTCGGAATGGGCGCATATATAGATAAGGCTTTTGGCAAAGCGCGGATCGCTCATGCCCGGCATCGCGATCAGCATTTGCCCTTTCAGGGAGTTGGGGCCGCTTGTCATTCTGGAATCGTGAAATTTATATACCATATATCGAGACTAGCAGCCTCTCGCCCGGCTTGCAAAGCTTTGCCTGTTGCAACCGCGTGCTCAATAACACAAGCGTGAAGAAAACCATGAAAGTTCTGGTGCCTATTTCCGCCAAGCCTGCTATCTTCGGGCGCATGACAAAGATAAAACACCTGCCGCTAAAACTGCTCGCCATTCTTGCGCTTGCCCTGCCGGTGAGCGCGGTTGCGGCGCCGGGAGAAAGCGGCTTGTCTTCGGCCTGGGTCAAGGGGCCCCATACCAGGGCGCGCATTGTCGCCATGCCCTGGGATGGCCGCGCGCCGCTCAGATTGGGCGTGCAGCTTGAACTGGAGCCGGGATGGAAAACCTATTGGCGCAATCCGGGCGATGCGGGCATTCCGCCGCGTTTTAGCTGGAAGGGTTCCGACAACATAAAAACCCCCCGCATGCTGTGGCCAGCGCCTGAACGCATGGCGGATGAGTTCGGCGTCTCGATCGGCTACAAGCACGGGGCGCTCTTGCCGGTGCGTATCGAGGCTTCGCGCCGCGGCGAGCCGGTAAAACTGGCGCTGGAGGTCAATTACGGCGTTTGCGCCGAGGTGTGCATTCCGGTGACAACCCGTTTGAAGCTTGAGCTTGCACCGGGCTCCGCCGCAAGCGGGCCGCATGACGCCCTGATCGCCAAATGGCAAAGCCGGGTTCCCGGCCCGGCGGCGAAATCGGGCCTTGATATTGTTTCCCTCAAACCGTTTGCGGAAAAAGACAAGACCGGGTTTGAAGTCACAATCGCCGGAAAGGGCGGCTTGCGCAAACCGGTGCTTTTTGTCGAGGGGCCGGGTAAATATTATTTCAGCGTTCCCGAGATGGTTTCCCAAAGCGCCGGCCGCGCCGTTTACCGCTTCGAGGTCGATGATGTCGAATCACCCGCCGAACTCAAGGGGAATAAACTGACCTTTACCCTGAGCGACAAGACCCGCGCCGCCGAGCGGGAATGGATTTTGGAGTAAAGTTGAATTAAAATTTTATACTATATTACTTTTGCTTAAATTTAAATGCCGCATAAATAATTATCAATATATAATGAAATGCATCATGTAATATTCATGTGTATTTAGAATTTCCCCACTACAAATAGACTGTATCTATTGGACCGGCAGCTTATTGTTGCTAAAACGGGGTTATTGCGTGATGAATACGAGCAAACACCAAAAAACGGGCGGGGTTTTCTCATCAGTCAAATCAATCTGGCTTCATCTGAAACATTTTCTGCCGGCGGTGCGCGGCAATGTCGGCATTACTTTTTCCCTCTCCATGCTGCCGCTGGTCACCCTTGTGGGCGGCGGGCTGGATTATTCCAGCGCCATTACCATGCGCCAGCGACTGGCGCATGCCATTGATTCAGCGGCCCTTGCGGTTGGGCGCAGGCCGGATATCTCCATCCAGGAGGCAAAGGCGATTGCCGACAGGGCTTTTAACGCCAATCTGACGGAATTCAAGGACATGGTCACCAACGCCTTGAGCGTGACCGTGACGCCGGCGCTGATAACGGTCAAGGCCTCGGCCAGTGTGCCAACCGATTTTCTCGGCCTTGTGGGCATCGACACGATCAATATTTCGGTCAGTAACGAGGTGGTGCGTTCAAACAAGAAGATCGAGCTGGTTCTGGCGCTCGACAATACCGGCTCGATGAACAGCAACGGCAAAATGACGGCGATGAAATCGGCGGCCAAGGATCTGGTCGAAATTTTGTTCAACGGCGAAGAGCAGCCCGAACATGTCAAGATCGGGCTGGTGCCGTTCAGCCAGACCGTCAATGTCGGCTCGCAATACAAGACCGCCGCATGGATTGATTCGGGCGGCCTTTCCAGCATTAACGGCGAGAATTTCTCGCCCAAGACGGATCATTTCACGCTTTTGAACCGCACCAATAACGGCACCTGGCGCGGCTGTGTCGAGGCGCGCCCGGCGCCCTATGACACCACCGACGCCGCCGCGACAACAGCTACGCCCGACACGCTGTTTGTGCCCTATTTTGCCCCTGACGAGCCGGACAAGGGCGGCTCTTATCCCAATAAATACCTGAAGGACAAGATCAAGGGCAGTGCCGCCAAGCGGCAGAAGAACACCAAGAAATACAACAATGTAAACGTCAATAACGGCGGCAATTCGCGTGGCCCCAATTATCTGTGCTCAACGCCGCCGCTCACCCCGCTCATCAACACCAAGAGCACCCTGATCAGCTCCATCAACAGTTTTTACGCCCAGGGCTGGACCCATATTCCGCTGGGCCTGTCCTGGGGCTGGCGCGTGCTTTCGCCCGGATCGCCTTTTACCCAGGGGGTCTCTTATGACGATGAGGAAAACGTCAAGGCCATGGTGCTGCTCACCGACGGCGCCAATACGATCGCGCCCCGGAACAACCACAACAAATCCTATTACACCGCTTACGGCTATCTGGCCAAGGCCCGGCTGGGGACGACCAACAAGAACCAGGCGGTAACGATCCTGAACCAGAAAACCGCAACCTTGTGCGAGAATATCAAGGCGGCGGGGATCCGGCTCTATACGATCACCTTTGATCTTGGCAACAACAATACGATCAAGAACCTGATGCGCAATTGCGCCACATCGGCGTCGATGTATTTCAATTCGCCGACCAATGCGCAGCTTCAATCGGCGTTTCACACCATCGCGGGCGATCTGAGCAAGCTGCGGCTGAGCAAATAGAGTCTGCCTTGTTTAATCGGCACCGGCCCGCTCCCCTTTCCTGCCACCCACAGTTTAACAATGGCATG
>CAZIVB010000113.1:0-8186 GCA_964542565.1 uncultured Hyphomicrobiales bacterium
TCCTGCTGGCGCTTGAGGGAAAGGGGCTCGGCCGGTGAGGCAAAAGCGGGCAGGGTGCTCAAGGCCGTCAGGCTAAGCAAGATGCGCCAGATCATCATTTTCAATATGCGCCTCCGATGCTACGCCCAGAGTTTTTGCCACGGCGACAACTTCGCCGAGGATGAAAAGCACCGGGCCTGAAAACTCAGCCTGCCGCGCTGTCCGGGCGATATCGCGCAAGGGGGCGGTTATGATTTTTTGCTGCGGCGTGGTGCCGTTATTGATCGCGGCGGCCGGGGTGGAGGGGGCAAGGCCGTTTTGTATCAGCCGGGTTGCAATCTGGTCTATATTGGCCATGCCCATATAGACCACCAGGGTGGTGTCGGGATCGGCAAGGCCGCGCCAGTCAAGGTCAAGCTCGGCGTCATGTTTGCAGTGTCCGGTAACATAGCGCACCGATGTCGCCGCGCCGCGATGGGTGAGCGGGATGCGGGTGCTGGCGGAGCAGCCCTGGGCCGAGGTGATGCCGGGCACAATATCATATTCGATGCCGTTTGCGCTCAGATGCGCCGCCTCCTCGCTGCCGCGGCCGAAGATGAAGGGATCGCCGCCCTTGAGACGGACGATCTTGCGCCCGGTTCGGGCCAGAGTGACAAGAAGCTCGTTGATTTCCTCTTGCGGCATGGTGTGGTTTTTCGGCGCTTTGCCAACGCCGATGCGCATGGCGCCCTTGGGCACCAGATCCATGATTTCGGGCGAGACCAGACGGTCATAAACCAGAACCTCGGCTTCGGATATGGCGCGCATGGCCTTGATCGTCAAAAGATCAGGGTCGCCGGGACCCGCGCCAACAAGTATGACCTGTGCTTGAAAGGGCATTTTCAACCTTTACATCAACCCGCATGTCAAATGCGCATCTGGATTTTCTCGCCTCCAAGGTGCTGAATCTGACCGCCGGGCGCCTTGACCTTGATCAAGTTGTGTTTGCGCACCAATGAGACAAAACGTCTTTATTTTGTCACCGTTACCGTGCCGAGCATGCCGTCTGATTCCCAGTGAGGGCCGCATAAATAGGGATAATCGCCAATGGGCAGGTCAAACTTCATTTCCACCTTGTCTTCGGGGAAGAGGCGCGAGGTTTCCTCATCGCCCTTTTTTTTGAACCAGACCGAGTGCGATGTGCGTTTGTCCACATTGATCCAGCGCACGGTAGCGCCTTGTTTGACGGTGATGCTGGCGGGGCAGAAGGTGTATTTGTACATCTTCACAACAACCGCGCCTGAATCCGATGAAGGCTGGCCGTAAATCTTCTGATAGCGCTTTTCAGCCTTTTGACAAATTTGTCTGATTTCCTCGGCGCTGGTGGCATATGCGCCCGTCCAGCCGCCGGAAACAAGGAGGAAGAGCGCAATCGCAACAGATAAGCTTTGCATGTCTTAGGGGCTCCTGCCTGATTGAACGGGATAAACTCACCATCTTTTATCACAAGCGGCCCGCGGCGCAAACAGAACGGGCGGCAAATGCCGCCCGTCCCGATTGTCCGTTGTTCTCAAGGACCCTGTCAGGTCACATGATTTGTGCGGTTATAGACATTGAATTTGCCCGTCGGGGTGTAAAGGCCCCGGATGCGGGTTTTTTCTTTCAAAGTCTTGGTGTCATAGACCACGATCTCGCCTTCCGGTTTTTTCGGCGTGGCGCGGTTCCAGACCGATACCCAGAATTCGCTGCCATCGGCGTTGAATTCGATATGGACAGCGGCAAAACCGGGCTTGTCGGTGGGATAGAGGGTCTTGACGATCTTGCGGGTCTTGATGTCAAGAACCTGGATAGCCTGACGAACCTCTTCTTCCGGGCTCTTGGTCTGGTCGGCAATCACGTATTGTGACTTGGGATGTGTGCGCAGGAATACGCCCGGTCCGTCCAGCGTGACGGAATAGCACACTTTCCATGCCTGATCAGGATGACCCTTGGGATCGTTGCCCCAGGCCGTGATCTTGCCCTCGCCGAGATAAACCGTGCCGCCGACAGGACCGCATTTGTCGTCAATCCAGTTGGCGCCCGGGCCAGGATGCGGTTTTTTGCCGACATCGATCAGGGCCGCGAGTTTCTGTTTCTCGGTGTCAACCACAACCATCTTGTTGGAGGCGTTGGCGGCAATCTGGAAATAGCGGCCGGTGGGGTCGAAGAAACCGTCATGCAGGTACTTGGCGGTGTCTATCTCGACAATTTTCAGATTGTCAAGATCGGTGTAATCAACCTGAATCATCTTGCCTAATTCCTTGGCGGAGATCAGGAATGTCGATGCGTTCGGGGTTGTGTACACAGCGGCGACGCGCGATTCGTTGACGTAATTGCCGTCAATATTGGTGCCGCGGGTCGAGATGACCTTGAGCGGTTCCATGGTCTGGGCGTCAATGATCACCGCATGGGGAGGCCAGTAGGCGCCGCCGATGGCCAGTTTGCCATCGCCCGATACGGCCACATCGCGGGCGTCATAACCGATCTTGGTATAGGCAACCAGCATCTTGTCCGGGGTCTGCCACAGATCGACCTTGCTCATCTTGCCGTCGCGGCCCATGATGAACCAGAAACGGCCGGGAACGCCGCCCACGGGTTTTTCATATTTGTGATGCTCGGTGGCTTTCAGGACGTGAACCGCATAGCCGGTATCCACATGCGCAACGATTTCATGCTTGTCGCCGTCAACAATGGCGATCTTGCCGACATCGCGCTCGATCACGATGAAGAAGTTCTCCCAGTTGCGGCCATGCATCGGCTTGGTGGGATAATCCATCGGATCAACCAGAACCCGGGTGGCGGCTTTCATCTGGGCCAGAGACATCTCCGGCGGGATCGGCGGATCGATCTGGATATAGGTTGCCAGTTTCGAAATCTGGTCAGCCGTGAAGATATCATTAAACGGGTTCATACCGCCGTCGGTACCTTCCGTGATGATCCTTACAAGGTTTTTATGGCCAGTTTTCATTGTGTTCTTGGGCTCGAGGTTTTTACCCGTCGCGCCTTTGCGGAGCACGCCATGGCAGCCCGCGCAACGCTGGAAGTAGAGCGTTTTGGTGGCCTCGAAGTCAGCTTCAGACATTGTCGGTTGTGCAGCGGATACCATAGCAGTCGCTCCAAACGTCATGACAACGCCCGCAGCCATACCCAGTATCGTGCCTGTGAGAAGATGTTTTTTCATAGAGCATTCACCTGAAGTTAGGGTTGGAAAGCGTAATACCATAAAGACTAGACAACTGTGATGTTGCCACCTTGATTTAGGTCAAGTATATATATCTATCCATTCGTCTATGTTTGAGAATTGTAATTAGTTAAATTAATACCCTGCGCCACAGTATTTACGGTGGCGGCGCCCGGCAACAGCTTTGCTTCAGCGATTACTTTCCTGAACCATCTGGCTCATTTTCTTGTCGCTGGACAAAATATGATCAACAATCCACCGTTTAAGGTTGTCGTCAATGCTGACCCCGGCGGTTGAACCGGAATCATTCAAGTATTGCATCATGTATTCGGTATAACTATCAAGCAGTTTTTCATGCTCTTGTTTATGCTCATCAAAGAAGGGGTAGTCATTTTCCTTCATGACATATTCTTCCAGGGCAAAATGTGATTGCATCCGGGAGTAAATTTCCCCGAGGCATCTCTCGATTTCGCTTTTTTCGTCTTGTTCCTTCAGCTCTTCATGAAACCGGTTGATGTCCCTGAGGAGGAGCTTGTGCTCATAATCCAGTTCCTCAATCCCGATGAGAAAGCTGTCGTCCCAGTGCAGATCCGTGCTGTTCATGGCGGTTTTCCCGTGCAGATTATACGATGATTGCACATTGCCAGTGTTCAAGCAAGGTGGGGCGCGGGCCGGTGCCGTTGAAACGTGAAAGACTTTAGTGCCCAAGCAAGGTGTGGAGCTTCACATCCAGGGAGCTGAAGTGCTTCGAGAACCAGTTGTGCAGACGCTTTGAGAGGTCCTTTTCCATGTCTTCAAAGCTGTCGCTGTCGTAGTCGTCCATGATATCGCCGATATCGTTGAGCAGGCGGTCATGATCGGCCTTGTGTTCGGGGTAATCTGCATAGTCCTTTTCCCGCATCAGGCGTTCCTCAAGCGCGAAATGGGCCGAAATCCGGGCGTGGATTTCACCCAGAAAATCACCGATTTCTTCCCGGTTGCGCGCGGTGCGGCTGAGTGCGTCATGCAGCTCATTAATGAGTTCAATAAGCTCGCGGTGTTCATGATCAACAGACGCATTGCCTGTCCTGAATTCCTCGCGCCACTCTAGAAGGGACATCCTCGTCTCCGCTGCTTGTGATTATTTGAAGGTAAATTTACGCTCTTCGGCGCGGAACTGGATAACCAGATTCTGGGCCGGTTTCAGGGTGACATTTTTTTTGGTGATGTAGTCATAGCCCTGCTTGCGTTCGCTGTCGCGCATCAGGACGGTGATCTGGTGCTTTCCCGCAGGAACCGGAAACGCCTTATAGACCATGGAGGGGCCGGTGCTGCGCACGCCGGTGGGGGGCAGGATATGCTTGTAAATGCGTTTGCCGTCGATATCGAGTTCAACCAGCAGCGGCAGGCGTTTGCGCGGGCAGACGGTTTTCATCCGCATATTGGGGGCAAGCTTTGCAAGCTCCTCCCGGGTGCGGTTGTGGCAGCCGCCCTTGGCGTTGCCGCTATGGACAAAGGAGAGCCGGATGAGGGCCTCGTCCGGGTCGGCGTGCTGATAGCTCGGGGTGTCGGCGAAAAACCCGATAACGACCATCAGACCGCCATAGATAACCGCCTGTCCGGCATATTGTAGGGCATTAGGCATCTGTTCGGGCTTTCTCGGTGTCGCGGGGGGCTTCGGGGCCGGATGAGCCGGCGCCGGTTGACGGCAGGGCGCTGATATGGGCGGCAAATTCCCTTACGCCCTCAGCCAGCATGGTCTTGTCCTGCACCCCAGCCCGGAACTGCTTGATCCGCTCGCGCGGAACGCGCTCGCGCAGTTGCGGGTCGCGCTCGCGGTTGATGCGCATGGTGGACCATTTCTGGCCAAAACGGTGGTGACAGTTCCCCTCGCGGCAGCCGGTCAGGAACAGCCCGTCAACCAGCTTGCGGCTAAGGGCGAAATCGATGAAGGAGGGGGGGAGCATGCCGACGCAGTTGATATTCATCTTGACGGCGCCGGGGACTTCGCCTTCGGGCAGCTCGGCGCTGTATTTGCAGCCGATGACGAGGATGCGGGCGTCTCCCGTGAGACCGGCGACGGTTTCAAGAAGCTTGTCGCGCATGGCGGCAATGGGCATTTCGGGCAGTTCAATGCCGCTGATTGTCTTGCTGCGGCGGCGGAAGGGGGTTGATGTGGGGCAGGCGCCGGTGCAGATGCCGCAGCTTATGCAGGTGCTGGAATTGACAATGGCTTCCAGATCAAACTTCATGCCGTCGGTGCGCGGCTGCATGGTGACGGCGCCTGTCGGGCAATCATCGGAGCAGCGCGAACAGCCGTTGCAGGCTTCCAGATGAACCTCCGCCACCGGCACCTTGCGCATGGGCGGCAGCCAGGGGATGAGCAGAAACAGCAAGATGAGGGCCGTCATAAACCCCCAGACCGCGCCGTAATTCCAGTAATCCAGCAGCGGATAAAAGGCGAGATAGAACCAGTCAAGGCGCACAGTGGTGACAACATGCGCCAGATCGGCCGGGGCATGGCTGAGGGCGGGTTTGACCAGCGAGAGAACCAGAAAGGCGAGCAGCATGCCGATCGCCAGCCCGCGCGGCGGGTTGACCTCGGGGCGCGAGACCCGCAGCAGATGTACCCATAACACGATGAGCAGGAACAGCGGCGCGGCAATGTGGATGAAGATCATCAGCGAGAAAAAACGGTCGTCAAGGTTATCCGGCGTAATGAAATTATTGGCGATGGGGGAGCCGAAAATCGGCAGCCAGTCCATCCATTCGGTCGAGCGTATGGCGATAAACTGGGCCAGTTGGTCCCAGACCAGCCAGTAGCCGGTAATGCCGCAGGAAATCAGCAGCAGAAAAACCGGAATGCCGGTGAACCAGGTGAACCAGCGCGGGCCGCGATAGCGGTCGAGGGAAAACTCACGCAGGGTGTGGACCACCATGAACAGGACCATGGCGTCGGAGCCATAACGATGCAGCGAGCGCATGATCCCGGCCAGATACCATTGCTGATTGGTCATGTATTCAACCGAATCATAGGCCTCGGTCAGTCCGGTATCGAAAAAGATATAAATGTATATGCCGCTGACAGCGACGATCCAGTACATGAAAAAGCCTAAGGATCCCAGATGATAAAACGGGTTCCAGGCCGGGGTGAATATCTTGTCGGTCCATTTTTCAATAAAGGAAAATCCGGCGCGTATTGGTGCGTGTATGGTTTTCATGAATACGTGCTCTTGTTTTTTTTGATCAGATTGATTTTTCTTTCCTCGCGCCACAAACGCCAGAGGTTACTGAGAAGGATATACAGCATTCCGGAAAGAATCATAAATCCGATGAATAGCCCGACAAAGATTGAGTAATCAAAATAATACTCGCCGCTGCGCGGATCGTAAATGGTGCAGAACAACCGCACCCGGTCGGCGAGGCCCTCAAGACTGATCAGCGATTTTTCACGCCCGAAGACCAGTTCCTTCAGGGGCTCGATAACGGCCGGAGGCGGGAAAGAGGCGCCGTAAACATGGGCGTAAACATCGCCGTTGGCGTCGATTACGGTGGTCTGGGTCAGATGATCAAAACCGGCCGGAGAGGGAAAGAAGATAAAGCCGAGGGTTCTGGCGATTTGATCGACATTTTCCTGGGTGCCGCTGAGAAAATACCAGTTGGGCAGGACAAGGCCCTGGGTGGCGGCAAAGGCGCGCATGCGCTCGGGCGTGTCGGATTTGACGTCAAATCCGATGGTTATGACATTAAAGCGGTCCTTGCCCAGCGCCTTTTGCGCGATCTTGATCCCGTCATAGAGCGAATCAACAATCGTCGGGCAGGTTTCGTGACAGCTTGTATAGACCATGTTGATGATCAGCGGCTTGCCGAGAAAGCGGCTGAGTGAAACCGGTTTTTTCTTGCGGTTGACAAATTCCAGATTGCCGATATTGCGCCCGATCGCGGCCTGGGAATAGGCGATCGCCGCCTTTTCATCAAAGGGAGAGGGCTCCTTGATGGACTGGCGCGCAAAGGCGCCAGTGGAAAGAGCGGCAAGCACTATGATCTGGAGCAGCAACAACTTGCATGAAGCAGCCCTTGGCAGCGATATCATACGCGATCATATCCATCCATCAAGGATCGCGCCACCCAGAAGGAGTCCCAATTGAATAAGCGAGGCATGGAACGTCTTGAAAGCTGTTTTGCGATCCGGCGTAAAGACAAGCTGGATATTGCGCCAGACGAAGAACACTCCGCCCGAGGCAGCCCCAATCAGGTAAATCCATCCCATGCCGAAGAAGACCGGCAGCAGGGAGAGTAAAACCAGAGTCACAGTATGCAGCAAACTCACTTTCGCCGCAACCGCATCGCCAACCGTCAGGGGCAGCATGGGCACTTTGGCCGCGGCGTAATCATCCTGCAAGGCGGTCGCCAGCGCCCAGAAATGCGGCGGCGTCCATAAAAACAGAACGAGCGCCAGAATGAGCGGCGCAGGAGCAATCGCCGGTCCGACGGCGGCGGCGCCGGCCAGAACGGCAAAACTGCCCGCCAGTCCGCCGACGACGATATTCATCGAGGAGCGGCGTTTAAGCCAGATCGTATAGACGATGCCGTACACAAAGGCGCCGAGAAAAACATAAAGGGCGACAAATCCGTTCAGCACCAGGGCGGCGGCGCCGACCGAAAGCAGCAAAACGGTAAAAATCACCGCCGGCCAGAACCAGCCCTCTTTAAATCTGCCGATAGCAAAGGGGCGGGATCTGGTGCGCGCCATCTTGGCGTCCAGGTCGCGCTCGACATACTGGTTGAAGGCTCCCGCGCTTGCCGAAGAGGCCATGACGGCAAGTCCAAGAACAAGAACCTGCCAGAAGCCAAGCCCGTGATCCGGCGTCATGGCCAACCCGGCCAGGGCGCACAACATGATACCAAAACCGATCCGAAGCTTGAAAACATTGGCGATATCGCGAAATACGCTTGTCACGATCCTAATAACCTCTTTTGCTTGCGATAGGGGCATTGGCGGGGACGGGCGCGGCAGAACGCGCCCGTC
>CAZIVB010000114.1:0-1702 GCA_964542565.1 uncultured Hyphomicrobiales bacterium
ACCCAACAGAAATTTCCTTTCACATCTGGTTGCAATGGCTGGCGCAAAACCGGCTTGCCAAAGCCGCCGCCCATGGCCGCGAGCAGGGGCTGGGGGTTGGTCTTTACGGCGATCTGGCGGTCGGCGTTGATGCCTGGGGCGCCGATGCCTGGGGCAGCGGCGGGATGTATGTCAAAGGGGCCGTGTTCGGCGCTCCGCCCGATCCGTTTTCAGCCGACGGGCAGAACTGGGGCATGCCGCCGCTTGATCCGATGCGATTGCGCGCGGCGGCCTATCAGCCCTTTATCGATATCCTGCGCGCCAATATGCGCCATATGGGGGCGCTGCGGATTGACCATGTGATGTGGTTGCAGCGCATGTTCTGGATCCCGCAAGGGGCAAGGGCGGCGCAGGGCACGTATATCCGCTACCCGGTTGATGATTTGATGCGGATATTGGCGCTGGAGAGCCGGCGCAATGCCTGCCTTGTGATCGGCGAGGACCTTGGCACCGTGCCGGAAGGCTTTGCCGACAAGATGGCGGCATACGGGATTTTGTCCTACCGGCTGATGCGTTTTGAGCGCTATCCCGGCGGGCTGTTCAAGCGCCCGTCAACTTACCCGGCAAATGCCCTTGCCATGTTCGCCTCGCATGATCTGCCCCCCATTGCCGGCTATTGGGAGGGCAGGGATATTGACGGTGATGCGCGCTCACGGCGCCGGGCTGAGCTTGAAATGCTCATCAGCGCCTTGCGTGATCAAAACCTGTGGCCGGAGCACGGCGATATGGCGGCCATCATTCTTGCCATTCAGCGCTATCTGGCGCGCACGCCCTGCGCCCTGATGATGGTCAATCTGGAGGATGTTCTGGCGATGCGCGAGCAGGTCAATGTACCCGGCACCTATCTTGAGCGTCCCAACTGGCGCTTCAAGCTGAGCGCCGGTGCGCAAGAAATCCGGGCCCGTCTGGCTGAACTCGGCCCGGTCTTGCAAAAAGAACGCGCCGCATCCTGAAAACCCTGGCCGTTCAGGCTTTTACCAGCGGTTCGACATTCCAGATATTTCGCGCGTAATCATGGATTGAACGATCAGAGGAAAACGCGCCCAGACGCGCCACATTGAAAATGGCCTTGCGCGCCCAGCCCTGCGCATCGGTATAGGCGGTATCGACCTCATCCTGACAGGCCATGTAAGAGGCGTAATCGGCCAGCAGCATGTAATGATCGCCGTGATCGAGCAGGGCGTGATAAATCCCCAAATAGCGCTCCATCTCGCGCGGCGAGAAGAAGCCTTCCCCGATCATGTCGAGGGCGCGTTTGAGCTCCGCATTGGCGTGATACACCTCCCAGGGGGAATAGCCCTCGCGGCGGCGGCTTTCCACCTCTTGCGCCTTGAGGCCGAAAATAAAGATATTCTCCGCCCCCGCCGCTTCGGCGATCTCGATATTGGCGCCGTCAAGGGTGCCGATAGTGAGCGCGCCGTTCAGCGCCAGCTTCATATTGCCGGTGCCCGAAGCCTCCATCCCGGCGGTGGAGATCTGTTCGGACAAATCCGAGCCGGGAATGATAATCTCGGCCCTTGCGACGGAATAATCGGGGATAAAGACCACTTTCAGGTAATCCCGGGCCACCGGATCGGCATTGATCCGCGCCGCCACATCATGGATGAGGCGGATGATCAGCTTGGCCATGAAATAGCCCGGAGCCGCTTTTCCGGCGAAGATG
>CAZIVB010000114.1:1802-8103 GCA_964542565.1 uncultured Hyphomicrobiales bacterium
TGTCATCCGCCAGGGGTTCAAGCCCGGAGAGCTGCGATAAATCCCGCGGCCAGTCCTCGCCGATATGCTCGTTAATCAGGGCCGAGAGGGCAGGGTTGGCCTGCAACAGCCAGCGGCGCGGGGTGACGCCATTAGTAACATTGATAAACTTGCCCGGATACATTTCATCAAATTCGGGGAACATATTGGCGCGCAAAAGTTCGGTGTGCAATTTGGCCACCCCGTTGACCTTTTGCGAGCCGACAATGGCCAGATGCGCCATGCGGGCGCTTTGCTCATGATCGTCAATCAGCGAAAGCGTGCGCAATTTCGCCGCATCGCCGGGCCAGGTTTCCTGAACCTTCTTGAGAAACTGGGCGTTGATGCGGTAGATAATCTCCAGATGCAGCGGCAACACATGGCGCAGCATCGCCACCGGCCAGCGCTCCAGCGCCTCGGGCAGCAAGGTGTGATTGGTAAAGGCGAATGTGCTGGAGGTGATCGCCCACGCCTTGTCCCAGCGATAACCGTGATTGTCCATCAGCAAATGCATCAATTCGGCAATGGCCAGGGCGGGATGGGTATCGTTAAGCTGGATAACGGTTTTTTCCGCCAGCGTGTCGAGATCCTCATGGTCGCGCAAGAAGCGGGCGATGATGTCCTGCAAGGAGGAACTGACGAAGAAATATTCCTGTTTCAGGCGCAATTCCTGCCCCGAAAGGGTGGAATCATCCGGGTAGAGGATTTTCGACAGGGTTTCGGATTCGGTCTTGTCCTCGACCGCCTCGATATAATCGCCCTGATTGAATTTTTGCAGGTCAAAATCCCCGGTGGCGCGCGCCGTCCACAGGCGCAGATTGGTCACATTGTCATTGCCATAACCGGCAATCGGCATGTCATAGGCCATGGCGATCACCGGCTCGGCGTCGAGCCATTCACAGCGGCGATGGCCGTCCTCGTTTTCAACGCACTGGCTGCGGCCGTAAAATTTGACCTTGTAAACCACATCGGGGCGCTTGAACTCCCACGGATTGCCGTGGCGCAGCCAGTTGTCGGGATGCTCGATCTGCTGGCCGTCCCGGATGGATTGCGAGAACAGGCCAAAATCATAACGCACCCCGTAGCCGAAACCCGGATAACCATGGGTGACCATGGATTCCAGATAACACGCCGCCAGACGGCCCAGACCGCCATTGCCAAGCGCCGGGTCATGCTCGATCTCGATCAGGGTGTCCAGATTCTGCCCCAGACCGGCCAGCGCATCGCGCACCTTGCCCTGTATCCCCAGATCAAGCAGGTTCTTGTTCAACTGCCGCCCGAGCAGATATTCCATCGAAAGATAATAGACCCGGCGCGATTTATTGGCGTATTGGGCGCGGGTGGTGTTGATATAACGCTCGCTCAAAATCCCCCTGAGCAGGAAGGAGAGGGCGTA
Source organism: uncultured Hyphomicrobiales bacterium (assembly GCA_964542565.1). GTDB lineage: Bacteria > Pseudomonadota > Alphaproteobacteria > Rhizobiales > BM303 > BM303. The sequence goes on from CAZIVB010000114.1 coordinate 3,217, forward strand.
ATACCAGTCCTGATGGGTGGCAAAGGCCGGGTCCTTGCCGACCGAATGCACCATATAGGTGATCAGCAGCTCTTTTAAGGCTTCAACATCGTTGAACTGAAGGAGGTACTTTTCCGGCGCGTTCACGCCGGCAAGCGTGGTGAGGGGGGTATCCTGCATAATCTCGATCTTTATTTTAGGAGTGATGTGTAGAGTTTGATGTATTCGCGCGCCGGGGGCTGCCAGGAAAAATCCTGTTTCATGGCGTTGCGCTGCAATTTCCGCCAGGCGGGAGCGTCCTTGTAATGGGCAACAGCGCGGCTGATGGCGCCGCGCAAGGCCGCGGCGCCGGGCGCATCGAAGACAAAGCCGGTGCCGTTTTTATCCTGCCCGATATCCAGCACCGTATCGGCCAGCCCGCCGGTGCGCCGCACGATGGGGGCGGTGCCATAGCTCAGGGCATAAAGCTGGGTCAGGCCGCAAGGCTCAAAGCGCGAGGGCATCAGGAACATATCGCTTGCCGCGATAATCCGGTGCGAGAGGTCTTCAAAATAAGCAATCGAGGCGCTAACGGCCCGGTTTTGCTGCGCAATTTGCCGCACAGCCTTTTCCCAGCGGGCATCACCGGTACCCAGAACCGCCACCTGACCGCCCGCCGCGAGAATATCGGGAATGACCTCAAGAACAAGATCAATCCCCTTTTGCGCCACCAGCCGCGAAACCACGCCGAAGAGAGGCGCATCGGCAAGCTCCGGCAGGCCAAGTTCGGCCTGAAGCGCCGCCTTGTTCACGGCCTTTTTGTTCAGGGATCGCGAGGTGTAGTCCTGGGCAATGAAGGGGTCGTTTTGCGGGCTCCAGATGGCGGTATCAATGCCGTTGACAATGCCGCTCAACCGGTCTGATCTGGCCTGCAGGATCCCTTCCATGCCATAGCCGAATTCCGGTGTCTGGATTTCGCTCGCATATGTCCGGCTCACGGTGGTGATGTGATCGGCATAGAAAATGCCCGATTTGAGGTAACAGACATCGCCGTAAAACTCCAGCCCTTCGGGCGAGAAGGCGGATTGGGGAAGGCGTATCCGGTCAAGAGCATCGCGCGAAAAGCGCCCCTGATATTGCAAATTATGGATGGTGAACACCGATTTGACCGCACGGTTGCCCTGAAATTCCAGATAGGCGGGGATGAGCCCGCTCTGCCAGTCATTGGCATGGATGATATCGGGCCGCCAGCCGGCCGGATTAGCGGCATCGGCCAGTGCCGCCGCGGCATAAGAGAACGCCGCAAAGCGGACATCATTATCGGACCACTCCTGCCCGTCCGCGCGCTGATACGGCCCGCCTGGACGATCATAAAGCTGCGGGCAATCAAGCAGCAGCAACTTCATATCACTGCCGGGCATGGTGCTTTCGATCAACCGCAGCGCGCCGGTTCCAAACGGATCGCCCAGGGGAAAAACCGCGCCGTGAGCACCTGCACCCTCCAGCACCTGTCTGTAGGCCGGCAGCATGATACGGACATCATGCCCGAGCCCGGCAAGGGCAAAGGGCAGCGCCCCGGCCACATCGGCCAGACCGCCGGTTTTTATCAGCGGGTAAACCTCGGAAGCGGCAAACAGAATTTTCATGATGTAACTCTTTGACAGCCGTCACTCCAGAGCCGAGTTATCAGGTCTTGAGCGGGATGAGTCAACATAACTTATGCCGCACATCCAAATGATTCACCCGGGCCTGCCGCAAGTCTGGACGGTTACGCCAAATCAGATCAGACTTTCGATTTCCTCATATCCGGACAATTATTGACCGGAGCTTTTAATCGAGAGGTCCTTGCGTTCCTCAAGGGTGCAGTCGAGCCGATCCTGGTCCATTTTAGGGACAAAATTGACCGAACCGGCCGTGCCGTCCAGCGTCAGTTCAGGGTGTGAGCGCCGGGTTGTTGCAATCACATGGCCGCGCCGGATGACATAAAGCCTTGCCGGGCGCAGCCGGATGGCGTCAAAAGCACTCTGGCAATCGAGAATGACCAGATCGGCAAAATTGCCCGGCGCAAGGCCGTAATGGTCAAGCTGCATCACGGCGGCGGCGTTTTTTGTTACCGCGTCAAAACAGCTCCGGATTTGCCTTTGCGAGGTCATCTGCCCCACATGCAGGCCCATGGAGGCAACCTCCAGCATGTCGTGAGACCCAAAGGCGTACCATGGGTCCATGACGCAATCATGGCCAAAAGCGGTATTTATGCCCGCTTCAAAAAGCTCTTTTACCCGGGTCATGCCGCGCCTCTTGGGGTAGGTATCGTGACGCCCCTGCAAGGTGATGTTGATGAGCGGATTGGCAACCACATGCATCCGCGCCTCGGCCATCAGGGGAAGAAGCTTTGAGACATAGTAATTGTCCATCGAATGCATGGAAGTGAGATGCGAGCCCGCAACGCGGCCCTCCATGCCCAGATAGCAGGTTTCGGCGCTCAGGGTTTCGATATGGCGCGAGAGCGGATCATCGCTTTCATCGCAGTGCATATCCACCAGCAGGCCCCTGTCGGCGGCGATTTTCATGAGCTGGCGCACTGATTCAGCGCCATCTTGCATGCTGCGCTCAAAATGGGGGATACCGCCGACCACATCGACCCCCATATCCAGCGCGCGCTCAAGGTTGTCTTTTGCTCCTGTGCTACGCAGAAATCCGTCCTGGGGAAAGGCGACAAGCTGGATATCCATATAGGGCTTCATGGCCTTGCGCACATCCAGCAGGGCCTCGACGGCGAGCAGGCGCGCATCGGTGATATCGACATGCGAGCGCAAGCCCAGCGTGCCGCGGGCAATTGACCAGCGGCAAAACTCCATGGCGCGGGCGTGAAAGTCTTCGACCGTCAGGGTGGGTTTCAATTCCCCCCAGATCTCAATGCCTTCCAGCAAAGTGCCGGAACGGTTGATGCGCGGCCGCCCGCGGGCGAGCACCGAATCAAGGTGAAAATGGGCATCAACGAAAGGCGCGGTGACAAAACAGCTTTTTGCGTCAATGGTCTTTACCGCCTCGGCCTCGATATCTCGCGTTACCGCTTCAATCCGGCCGCCCTTCACCGCAATATCGACGATATCATCATAACCGGCCGGTTTTGCGTTTTTAATCAGAAGGTCCAGCATCATCCGCCCCCTTAAATCCGGTCGCCGCGCCGGAACGGCACCAGCAGGGCTTTGGGATAGCGCATGCGTTTGGAGATGATGATCATCACGCCGATGGAGAGCAGATAGGGCAGCATGAGGAAAAACTGATACGGGATTGCGCCGCTGCTGAGCTGCTGGGCGCGCACCTGAAAGGCGTCAAGCCCGGCAAACAGCAATGCGCCCAGCAGCGCCCTTCCCGGTTTCCAGGAGGCAAAAATCACCAGCGCAATGCAAATCCAGCCGCGCCCGTTGATCATCCCGAAGAAAAAGGCGTCAAAGGCCGATATGGTCAGATAGGCGCCGCCAACCGCCATCATGGCGCTGCCGGCCATCACCGCGCCGGTGCGGATATGCAGAACATCTATGCCCTGCGCCTCCAGCGTCACCGGATTTTCGCCCGCCATGCGCACCGCAAGTCCAAGCGGGGTGCGGTAAAGCGCATAAAGGGTGACGGGGATAATGGCCAGCGCCAGATAGGTCATGGCGGTATGGGAGAAAAACGCCTCGCCAAAGAAAGGCAGATCGGACAGATAGGGAATTTCAAGCGGCTGGAAGGGGGTGATCTTGGGCGGTGTTGTCGAGTTGGGCAGGAACATGCGGAAGACAAAATAGCTCAAGGATGAGGCCAGCAGGGTTATGCCGATGCCCGAGACATGCTGCGAGAGGCCAAGATGCACCGTGAATATGGCATGCAACAGCCCGAAGAGTGCGCCAACAAAGGCGGCAAAAGCCACCGCACCCCAAAGATCGCCGCCCTGATACACCCACATCCAGCCCGCCATGGCCCCCATGGTCATGATGCCTTCAATGCCCAGATTAAGCACCCCGGCGCGCTCGCAGATGAGCTCGCCAATGGTGCCGAAAATAAGCGGCGCGGCGATCCTGAGCATCGCGGCCCAGAATCCGGCGGAAACAAACAGCTCAAACCACTCCATCAGCCCCGCCTCACCTTGTAATTCGTGAACATTAAGGAGACCAGAACGCTCAGGACACACAGCGCCACCATGACATCGGCGATATAGGTCGGGATATTGACCGCCCGGCTCATGGAATCGGAGCCGACATAAATCCCGGCAAGAAAGATGGCCGAAACAATCACGCCGAGCGGGTGCAGATTGGCCAGCATGGCGACCGCGATGCCCGAATAGCCAAAGCCGGGGGAAAGATCGAGGGTCAGATAGCCCTTGGTGCCCGCAACCTCGGTAATTCCCGCCATCCCGGCCAGACCGCCTGAAAGCATGGCGACCAGAATGACGGTGCGGTTGATGGGGATCCCGGCAAAGCGGGCGGCATTGGCGTTTGCCCCCACGGCGCGGATTTCAAACCCCCAGATGGTGTAGCGCATCAAGGCCCAGACGATACCGGCGGCGGCAATAGCGACCAGAAAGCCGATATGCAACCTTGTGCGCGTAAGAAGCGCGGGCAAAACCCCCTCGTCGATAATCGAGGCCGATTGCGGCCAGCCCATGGACATGGGGTCCTTTATGGGCCCTTCGAGCAGGTAATTGACAAACAGCAAAATCACGAAATTGAGCAGCAAGGTGGTGACCACCTCGTCAACCTTGAGGCGGGTTTTTAAAAACACCGGCCCGATAAGCGCCAGCCCGCCGGCAAAAGCGCCGACCAGAAACAAAAACGGCACCATCAAAAGCGGCGGCAGGTTGACCGCCCCGGTTCCCAGCACGATGGCGCCCAGCGCGCCGAAATAAAGCTGGCCCTCGGCGCCGATATTCCAGAATTTGGCGCGAAA
>CAZIVB010000115.1:0-8027 GCA_964542565.1 uncultured Hyphomicrobiales bacterium
TTTCACACCAACGGGCGCGACTGCGCCCCGGCGCTTATGCGCCGCCCCCATGGAGGCCCGAGCGCAAGCGAGGAATGGCCGCGAATGATAAAAACTGTTTGCTACAGTTTCGCCAGATATTCGCGGGCGAGGATTTTGCCCTGTTCCACGGCGGGCTGGTCAAACGGATCAATGCCCATAATGTGCCCGGCGATGATGGTCTCCAGCATGAAATGCATGAAAAGCTGGCCCAGCATATGGGCATCGACCACCGGCGCCTTCATAATGCGCACCGGGCGGCCGTTGCGCATCAGGGCCTCGGCGCTGGCGCGCTGTTCGCAATCCACCAGATCGCCCAAAGCGCGCCCGGCCAGATAGCCGATCTCCTCATCTTGTTCCAGATCCTGCGCCAGACGCGGGCCCGAACCTGCCGCATCGGACATCAAAATCGTCACCAGCTTGTCAACCGGGCCATCAAGATAGAGCTGCAACTGGCTGTGCTGGTCCACCGGACCAAGGGCGGCGACCGGAGTTATGCCCTTGCCGTCCTTGCCCAGAGACTCGGCCCAGAGCTGGGCATACCATTTGGTGAACCGCTCCAGCCGGTCGGAATAGGCCAGCATGACCGAGATATTGATGTTTTTGTTCTCATAAAGCGCCACATTGGCGATCGCGCCCAGAGCCGGGGCAAAACCGGCCGCCTTTACGCCTTCGGTTAGCGGCCTGAGCACGTCCCACGCCCCCATGCGCACAAGTTCCGGGTCAAGGCCGAGAAAAAGCGCCGGGACCATGCCGACATTGGTCAGAACCGAATAGCGCCCGCCAACACCCGGATCATGTTCGAGCACCTCAACCCCTTCAGCGCTCAGGATACGGCGCTGCGGGTTGTCGGTTTTTTCCGTCAGTCCCAGCATCTGGTGCGCAATGAGATCGGCCAGGCCGTTCTGGCGGAAAGATTCCAGAACGCTTAAAACCTGCATCATGGTTTCCGCCGTCGAGCCGGATTTGGAAATGCAGATAAAACGCGCCGTTTCCAGATTAAGCTCGGAAAGGGCGCGAGCAAAACTCAGCCCGTCAAGATTGTCGAAAAAATGAAAGCGCGGGCCGCCTTGCGCCTTGCCGCGCATATAGCCCGGATCGCGCCAGCTGGCGATCTGGGCCAGCGCCTGGGCGCCAAGGGAAGAGCCGCCGGTGCCGAGAAAGACAATATCTTTTGCCCCCTTGCGCAGACGGGCGACAGCGCTGCGGCATATCTCAAGATCATCGCGCCGCTCCGGATAGCCGAGCAGGGGCAAATCACCGGTTTCATAAGAATGGCGCAAGGAGGCAAGCGAGAGATCGGCTTTGGCGAGAAACGAATCAAACTCTTCGCGCCCGAGGCCGCCCGCGCCGATCCGGGCGCTGAAAATTCCGTCAATGTCCTGAAAAAGCATATCCTACTCCTTACGCTTCAAATCATGCCAGATTGATGTTCTCGCAGGAAGGTTTCAAGAGCAGGATCAGGCCCGATTGCAACAGATGGCAAGAAAATTCAAGATCCGATGGTCGGAGTGGCAGGATTTGAACCTGCGACCCCCTCGTCCCGAACGAGGTGCGCTACCAGGCTGCGCCACACTCCGACATGCAAATCGATGTGTGTTATAGCGCCGGGTGCCTTGCGATTGCAAGCAGAACTACACAGCTTCGTCACGAGTTTATAGCGACACCATTGCGAAGCCCGCGCGAAGTGGTTATATGTCCCGTGCACTGACTGGTCCTGACCATGATGGGGCGTAGCCAAGCGGTAAGGCAGCGGGTTTTGATCCCGTCATGCGCAGGTTCGAATCCTGCCGCCCCAGCCATTTTTCTGTTATAAGATAGTACTGCGCCGCCGCGGAAAAGCGGGCTGGCGCGAGCTGCAATCAAACAGGAGGGCGCAATCATGGCCGGTGTCGTTATCGTGGGGGCAGGGCAGGCCGGGTATAAATGCGCCGAGAGCCTGCGGGCCGAAGGCTATGAGCGCTCCATAACGATCATCGGGGCGGAAAAGCATTTTCCCTATCAGCGCCCGCCGCTGTCCAAAGCCTATATGAAAGGCGAGATGGACGCCGAACGGCTTAAATTCCGCTCCGATGAGTATTATAAAGATCACAAACTTGAGCTTGTGACCGGCACCAGGGTGAGCCGGATTGAGCCTGCTACGCGCAAGCTGCGCCTTGGCGGCGGCGAAACGCGGAGCTATGAGCATCTGGTGCTGGCCTGCGGCTCCGTCATGCGCAAGCTTTCGCTTCCGGGCGCTGATCTTGACGGGGTGTGCTCGCTGCAAACCATCGAGGACGCCGATACTATCGCGCAAAAACTGTCAAAAACCGAAAATGTCGTGGTGATCGGGGCCGGGTTCATCGGCCTTGAGTTCGCCGCCGTGGCGCGGTCCCTGGGCAAATCGGTAACGGTTCTGGAGGCGGCGGCAAGGGTGATGGCGCGCGCCGTGCCGCCGCAGCTTTCGGAATATTATCTCAGGCTGCATGCAAGCCGGGGGGTATCGATCATCTGCAATGCGGCGGTGAGCGAGATTTGCGGCGAAGGCGGCAGGGTCAGCGCGGTGCGCTGCGCCGATGGCAGCACGCATGACGCCGGGCTGGTGATTGTCGGCATTGGCGCCAATGCCAATATGACATTGGCGCAAGAGGCCGGGCTTGAGTGCAAAAACGGCATTGTGGTCGATGCCCATTGCCGGACATCGGAGGCGCATATTCTCGCCGCCGGTGATTGTACTTTCTTCGTGCATCCTTTTAACGGCGTATCCATGCGCCTTGAATCGGTGCAAAACGCCATTGATCAGGCGCGCAGCGTGGCCGCCGCCATCACGGGCAAAAACGAGCCTTATGATGTCGTGCCCTGGTTCTGGTCGGACCAGTATGACATCAAACTCCAGATGGTGGGGCTGGCGCAAGGCTGCGACAAACAGGTTCTGCGCGGCCATATGGAGGATAACAAATTCTCCATCTATCACTATCACGGCGATACCCTGCGCGCTATTGACTGCATCAACCGCCCCGGCGAGGCCATGCTGGGGCGCAGGCTGCTGGGGAGCGGCGTCTCGCCCCGGCCGGAGGAGGCCGCGGATATGGATTTCAATCTGAAATCCCTGATGGTCTGAACACGGATGATAGATAAACCGGTATTTTTTAATGATAGCAATGCTTATATTGCAATCAGCTAATGTATAATTTCTGCTTTATTATCCCGGCATTAATATTCTAGTATGCCGGGCGCGTGTTTTTTCCTGTGACGGGAGAGGGGTGCGCCATTGCGAGTGATATAATGAAAAAACTGAAAATGGGGATTAGAGCGTTGACATATCTGAACAAAATTATGGCCGGAGCCGCGGCTCTCGCCTTTACAGCCGGCTTGATGATGGCGCCTGCCCAGGCCGCCGAGCCGATCAAGATCGGGACATTTTTATCCGTAACGGGCCCGGCCTCATTTCTCGGTGATCCCGAGTTGAAAACCTTGCAGATGTATGTTGAGAAAATCAACAAGGAGGGCGGCATTCTGGGGCGTCCGCTGCAACTGGTTCACTATGACGCCCAGCATCAGGCCAAAAAGGCGGTGACCTTCGCCAAGCGGCTTATCGAGCAGGACAAGGTTGACGTGATTGTTGGCGGCTCGACATCGGGACAGACCATGGCGGTCGTCAAGCTGATGCAAAAAGCCGGCATGCCGTTCGTCTCGCTTGCCGGCGCGGCGGTGATCATCGATCCGGTGAAAAAATGGGTGTTCAAGACGCCCCATACCGACCGTCTGGCGGCCAGGAAAATTTTCGCCGATATGAAAAAGCATAACATGTCCAAACTGGGACTGCTCTCGGGGGCCGGCGGTTTTGACAAATCCTGCCGCAAGAGCGTCACATCGCTGGCGCCGAAATTCGGCATTACCATCGTCGCCGACGAAACCCACGGCAAGGGCGACACCGATATGACGCCGCAGCTGACCAAGATCAAAAACGCCAAGGGCATACAGGCCTTTATGTATTGCGGCTTTGGCGCCGCGACCTCGATTGTGGCGCGCAACTTCAAGCAGCTGGGCCTGAAAATCGCCCATTATCACAGCCATGGCTCGGGCTCGATGAAATTCATCAAGGGCGCGGGCGGTGCGGCCGAGGGGGTCAAACTCCCCGCAGCGGCGCTTCTGGTGGTTGACGCATTGCCCGACAGCAACCCGCAAAAAGCGGTTGCGACCGCTTACCGCGATGCTTATGAGGCGCGCTATAAAGACAGCGTCTCGACCTTTGGCGGCCATGCCTATGACGGGCTGATGATCGTCACCCAGGCGATGACGCGGGCCGGCACCACCGACAAGGCCAAGGTGCGCGACGAGATCGAAAAAACCAAAAACTATATCGGCGCGGATGGCATCTACAACATGTCGCCCACCGATCATATGGGGCTGGACGAGAACTCGTTCGTTATGGTCGAGGTGAAAAACGGCACCTGGAGTATGGCGAAGTAAGCCAGAACCAAAATCACCCGTCAGGCAGTCCCGTCGCGGTTTGCCTGACGGGGTATCGTTAACGTCCTTCGCGCTCAGGCGGGAATGACGGCGCGGTGCCGGGGGGGAAGACAGTTTCGTGTTAGCCGAGTTTTTGCAATTTCTGGTTTCCGGCATTACGCAGGGCGCGATTTACGCCCTTGTGGGGCTGGGCTTTGCGGTCATCTATAACGCCAGCCATGTCATCAACTTCGCCCAGGGCGAGTTTGTGATGATCGGCGGCATGGCGACCGTTTCGCTGATCGCCCTTGGCGTGCCCATGCCCATCGCCATCATCATCGCGATTGCCGGCGCGGGCGCGGTCGGTTTCGCCCTGGAGAAATTCGCCATCGGTCCGGCGCAGGGCTCCTCGGTGGTCAATCTGATTATCATCACCATCGGCGCCTCGATTTTCCTGCGCGGCTCGGCGCAGGTGATCTGGGACCGTAACTTTCACGCCCTGCCGGCCTTTTCGGGGGATGAGCCGATCAATTTTTTCGGCGCGGCGATATTGCCGCAAAGTCTCTGGGTTACCGGCATTATGGGGCTGATCGTCCTCGGGCTGTGGGGGTTTTTCTCCCACACAAAATCGGGCAAGGCGATGCTGGCGACCTCGTTCAATCCGCTGGCGGCCAGGCTGGTGGGCATCAACACCCGCAAGGTTTTGCAAATTTCCTTCGTGCTGGCCGCCTCGCTGGGCGCGATTGCCGGCATACTCATTGCCCCCATATCCCTCACTTACGCCAATGTGGGGATCATGCTGGGGCTTAAGGGCTTTTGCGCCGCCATTGTGGGGGGGCTTGGCAAACCCCTGGGGGCGATCGCCGGCGGGTTGATCGTCGGCATCGCCGAGGCGCTCACCGCCGGGTATATCTCATCGGCCTACAAGGACGCGGTTGCCTTTATCATCATCATCGCCGTACTGATGCTGCTTCCCAACGGCCTGTTTGGCCAGGCCGAGATTGAAAAGGTATGAAGGCGTTTTTCAAGCCGCAAACCGGCGGCCTGCTTGTTCTGGCGCTGATTTTGCTCTTTCTTCCGCTCGGGCTGCAAAACGGCTTTCATTACGAGATCGCCATTTTGATCGGCATTAACGCGATTGTCTGTGTCGGGCTCAATCTGCTGATCGGCTATACCGGGCAGATCTCCCTCGGCCATGCCGCCTTTTTTGCTCTGGGGGGGTATTTTTCCGCCATTTTGACGGATCGCTATGAGTGGAATCCCATGGGGGCGCTGATTACCGGCGCGGTGGTTATCGGGCTGGTGTCTTTTTTGTTCGCGCGGCCGATCCTGCGCCTCAAAGGGCATTATCTCGCCATGGCGACCTTGGGCATGGGGATCATCATCTCGATTGTTCTTAATCAGGAAACCGAGCTTACCGGCGGGCCTGACGGTATGGTGGTGCCTGACTTCACGCTGTTTGGCTGGACGCCTTCAGGGGCGCTTGCCTGGTATATTATTGTTGCTGCCCTGCTGTTTTTCACCGTCTGGATGGCGCTTAATCTGGTCACATCGCCCGCCGGGCGGGCCTTGCGGGCGATTCACACCTCCGAGCTTGCCGCCTCGACCCTTGGCATTGACGTGATGCGCACCAAGGTGGTCATCTTTGTCTTTTCCGCCGTCATCGCCTCGGTTGCCGGCTCGGTATTTGCCCATTACAGCGGCTTTTTAACTCCGGCGGAGGGCGAGTTCATGCATTCCATCGAACTTGTCACCATGGTGGTTCTGGGCGGAATGGCGTCGGTTTTCGGCTCGCTCGTCGGCGCCGCCATCTTGACCCTGCTGCCGCAGATTCTGGCCGATTTTCACGATTACGAAATGATCGCCTTTGGCGCCATCATGATGGGGGTGATGATCTTCATGCGCCGCGGGCTGGTGCCAACTCTGGTTCATTATTTTGAATCGAGGCGCAAATGAGTCTGGTGCGGATCGAAAATGTCTCCAAGCGCTTTGGCGGCGTGGTGGCGGTTGATGATCTGAGCTTTGCTATCGGTCCGGGCTCGGTGTACTCGATTATCGGCCCCAACGGCGCGGGCAAAACGACGCTTTTCAACCTGATATCCGGGCTTTATACCCCGAGTGCGGGCAAGATTTTTCTCGATGAGGAAAATATCACCGGCTACGCGCCGCACGAGCTGGCCGCCAGAGGCATTGCGCGCTCGTTCCAGAATTTGCAGATTTTCTTCAATATGAGCGCGCTTGAAAATGTCATGGTGGGGCATCACCTGCACTCGAACACCGCCCTGCTGCCAAATCTTCTTGGCCTGCCGCGGTTGAAAAAGGCCGACAGGCGGTGCCGTGAATTTGCCCGCGAGCTGATGGCCTATGTCGGGCTTGAAGATCATATCAACGCCGCCTCGGACGCCATGGCCTACGGGGCGCTCAAACGTCTTGAGATCGCCCGGGCGCTCGCCACCCGGCCGCGCCTGTTGCTGCTGGATGAGCCCGCCGCCGGGCTCAACCCCATGGAAACCGGGGCGATCATATCCCTGATTGAGCGCATCGCGGCGGACGGCATTACCGTTTTGCTGGTTGAGCATGACATGCATCTGGTCTGGGGGGTCTCCGATCATGTTCTGGTGCTGGATCACGGCCAGCGCCTCGCCAGTGGTACGCCCGATGAAGTGCGCCACAATAAAAAGGTGGTTGAAGCCTATCTTGGCCATCAGGCGAGGGAGCGCTAGATGTTGCTGGAAATCCGGGACCTTCACGCCAGTTACGGACAGGTGAGCGCGCTTAAAGGGGTTGATATTGAAATCAATGACGGCGAGCTGGTGGCGCTGGTGGGGGCCAACGGAGCCGGCAAATCCACCTTGATGCAAAGTCTGAGCGGCGTTCACAAGGTCAGTACGGGCAAGGTGATTTTCAAGGGGGAGGATATCACCCGTATGCGCGCCGATAAACGGGTGCGGGCGGGGATATCGCTGGTTCCGGAAGGGCGGCAGGTCTTTGCCCAGATGAGCGTTGAGGATAATCTGCTCATGGGCGGCTTTACCCGTTCGCGTGAGGATATCAACCGGTGCAAGGCGCATGCCTATGACATGTTCCCGGTGCTGAAAGAACGCCGTTTCCAGCTTGCCGGGACATTATCGGGCGGCGAGCAGCAGATGCTGGCGATCGGACGGGCGTTGATGGCGGAGCCTGAATTGCTGCTGCTGGACGAGCCTTCCATGGGGCTCTCGCCCCTGCTGGTGGACCAGACCTTCGACATCATTGACAAGCTGGCAAAGGGCGGTACAACCATTTTTCTGGTGGAACAAAACGCCTATATGGCGCTTTCCATCGCGACCCGCGGTTATGTCATGCAATCGGGCCGCACGGTATTGAACGGTTCAGGCCAGGAACTGCTGGAGGACGAGCGGGTAAAGGCGGCTTATCTGGGGGTTTGAAAAACCAAACGCCATCCCGGCAAAAGCCGGTGCCTGCAAACTCCCTTCCAGGATTAAACGGATTCCGCCTTGCGCCGCAATGAGGCGGGCGGGGCGGCTCAGGCCCCGCGTTTATCGATCACCCGCACCGCCTTGCCCAGAGAACGGGCG
>CAZIVB010000116.1:0-7989 GCA_964542565.1 uncultured Hyphomicrobiales bacterium
CCTTTGTCGCCCATACCGCATCGGTTCTGGCCGAGGTCAGGGCTGTGTCTTTTGATGCAATTGCGGCGCAGACAAGCGCCAATTTCCTGACACTTTTCAACCGCGCCAAAATGCCCGAAGGGGCGGCGTAATGGGATTGCAAATCACGATTTTAGGCTGCGGATCATCCGGCGGCGTTCCGCGCATTTGCGGTGACTGGGGCGCATGCGACCCGCAAGAGCCCAAAAACCGGCGGCGGCGCTGCTCGCTGCTTGTTGACCGCCAGGACCTTGCAAGCGGCGCCAAAACCCGGGTTCTTATCGATACATCGCCGGATTTGCGCGCCCAGTTTCTCGACGCGGGCATCTGCTGGGTGGACGGCGTGCTTTACACCCATGACCATGCCGACCAGACCCATGGCATCGATGATCTTCGCCCGGCTATTTTCAAGGCAAAACGCCAGATTGATATGTATATGGACGCCCAGACACAAAAGGTGCTGGTCAAACGTTTTGGCTATATCTTCAAAACCCCGCCGGGCAGCTATTATCCGCCTATTGCGAATCTGCATATCATTACCAAACACGAGCCCGTCATTATAGACGGGCCGGGGGGATGCATCGAGGCCATCGCGTTTGAACAGGATCACGGAGCGATCATATCGCTCGGCTACCGTATCGGCGATTTTGCCTATGTAAATGATCTGGTGGGCTTGCCCGATGAATCATTTTCCTATCTGGACGGGCTCGAATTGCTCATTGTCGATGCGCTGCGCTACAAAAGCCATCCGACGCATTTCAGTGTCGATCAGGCGCTGGAACTGATAAAGCGCCTGAAACCACGGCGCGCCGTGCTGACCAATATGCATATTGACCTTGATTACAAGACCCTGGCGGCAGAATTGCCCAAAGGCATTGAACCGGCTTTTGATGGAATGGTTCTGGAGATAGTCTGAAAATGTCGATAATTATTTTCCATAATATATATTATGCGCGTTTTATGTAAATGTGAAATGCGGATAGAAAAGGACTGTCATAGGCCTCCTGTTTTGCCGGAATCGGAAAATTACCGTATCACCTCCCTTGTCAAGCCCCCTCATATCAAGCACGGAAAAGCGCCTTCATGTATTCCACAGATGAAAAGAAACAGATCGTAACCCTGCTCGAAATCATGCGCGCCTTGCGCGATCCGGAACATGGCTGCCCGTGGGACAAGGTGCAGAGCTTCAGGAGCGTCGCTCCTTATACGGTTGAAGAGGCTTATGAGGTTGCCGGCGCCATTGAGCATGACGATATGGACGAGCTCTGCGACGAGTTGGGCGATTTGTTGTTTCAGGTGGTTTTCCACGCCCGCATCGCAGAAGAAAACGGTGACTTTGATTTTGGCGATGTGACGCAGGCCGTGGTTGACAAGATGCTGCGCCGCCATCCGCATGTCTTTGGCTCTGAGGAAGAAAGAAAACGCGGCGCCTCACGCGACGCCTGGGAGAAAATCAAGGCGCAAGAACGGGCCGGCAAAAAACGCAAGAAACGTACCCACGGCCTGCTGGATGATGTGCCAAACGCCCTGCCCGCTCTCATGCGGGCTGAAAAACTGCAAAAACGTGCTGCCCGCGCCGGGTTTGACTGGCCCGATATTGAACCGGTTTACGGCAAGATCACCGAAGAAATCGCCGAAATCCGCGCCGCGGTGATCACGGGCGACAAGAATGAGGTTTCAGGCGAAATCGGCGACCTGCTGTTCTCCTGCGTCAATCTTGCGCGCCATCTCGGCGTTGATCCTGAAACCGCCATGCGCGGCGCAAATCATAAATTCACCGAACGCTTTACCGGGATAGAAAACAGACTGCATGCAGCCAACAAAAAAATTACCGATCTCGATTTGAGCGAACTTGACGCGCTGTGGGAAGCTGTCAAAACGCAAAAATAATGCGCAAACCGGCTCTCAGTCCAGACCGCAAACCGCGCCTCTCTCCGCGCTGAGCACCTGCAGGGCCTGCACCGAGGGCTGCCCGGTGGGAAGCTCTTCTCCGGCCCAGCGGTTATAATTGCGCAGGGCGCGCGATGAACCCCGGCCCCATTCCCCGTCTATCGGACCATTGTAGCAGCCCACCCGGCGCAGTTGCCTTTGCACTCTGGCGGCAAGACTCTCCATGTTTCCCGCCGGGAGCGCCGAGGCCGCCGGTTTCGCCTGGGACGGCATGGCAACAGGCGGCCTGCCGCTGGCATAAGCGGCTATGGCGGCGCGGGTTTCCGGGCCAAAACGGCCATCGATCGCGCCCTGGTAATGGCCGGAATTTTTCATGACGATCTGGATTGTGCGCAAAATATCACCGCTCCAGTTTTTATGCGCCTGCATGGCGACAAGCGGATTGGCGCGGTAGAATTTAAAAAAGCTCTGCGCCGCGCCGTTGAAGTTTTTATTTTGCCCTTGCAACACGATCATGCGCGAATAGGCCGGCAGATAGCCAAGGGCTGCGGCCCGGTCATAATAGGCCATGGCGCCTTTGCGCGTTTTGATAACGCCGTTGCCGGTTTCATAAAGCCGGCCGATATTGTAATACGCGGTGGCCGAGCCCTTTCTGGCGGCTTCAAGATAAAACGCCAGGGCTTTGGCCGCCTGCCTCCCCTGAGCCAGCGTATTGCCCTGCTGTAGCAATTGCTGCACACTCATTGCCGGGCTTGGTGTCATGGCCGGGGCCGGGGCGGGTTTTGTTGCCACCGGCTGCGGCGCTTCGGGTTCGGGCGCGCTCCAGTCAAACCGGGCAAGAAGGGTTGCCGCCGGCATGGTCTCGGGGGTCAGATCGTTATTGTCTTCCGGATTTATCGTATTAGGCGGGATAAAAATATAGTTGATCGGCCCCTGCGGCGGGAAGCAGGTGATTTTACCCTCCATCTCCTCGCCGCCCCAATAGCATTGCCCCAGAGCGACTTTCGTCCTCACCTTTGCAATCGAATCCCCGATATGCAGGCCGGAGGGCCCGGTTACCAGCGAATGATAAATCTTGAAGGAAGCGACATGATTGGCATCATTTCCCTCGATCACCATGACCAGCTTGCCGTCCAGCTCAACATAGAAGGCGGATGATACGGCCTCCTCATATTGAATTTTACCCTTTTTGACACTAAAGCCCGGCAAAGCGGCCTGAATGGCCGCCAGCGTATAGGGGGTATCCGCCGTAATCCCCCCTACCCCGTCAGCGCTCAGAACAAGCGATCTGGCCTTGGCTGCTGGCGGCGTGTTTGCGCTTTGCGCCTTGGGTGTTTTCACATCCGCAGCGGCAGCGTTCGCCGCCCCGGCTTTGAGGCTTTTGAGCTTTTCGCGGGCAATGACGGCAAAAACGCCATGGGGGAACTTGTCCAGATAAGCCTTGAAGAGCGCCGCATTTGCGCTGTCCCTGACCGAATTCCAGAAGGCCAGGTCAAGCGCGCTGTTAGCGGCAGGCATTTGAGCCGCCGGCGGCGCGGCAGGAGCAGGTTCTGGTTTGGCGTCCGATGGCTCAGGCTCGACCCTGACCGGCTCGGGCGGTTCCTTGCATTCGGCTCCTGCGCCGCATTCGGGCTCTTGCCGCGGCGGCATTGCAGCCACGGCTGGCGGTATAATGGCAGGAGCCGCAACAGCCATTGATCCTGATGCCTGCCCCGGCTGG
This sequence comes from uncultured Hyphomicrobiales bacterium, assembly GCA_964542565.1. Classification (GTDB taxonomy): domain Bacteria; phylum Pseudomonadota; class Alphaproteobacteria; order Rhizobiales; family BM303; genus BM303. The sequence goes on from CAZIVB010000116.1 coordinate 3,629, forward strand.
GCCGTGGATGCCAGATGCGGCGGCATGAACGGCTTGAAGGCGATATCGCTGTTTCCGCCATCAGGCTCATTGTCAAAATCGGGTTTCCATTCAGAGCCGTCGAAATTGCGCCATTCCCACCATTCACGCCCGCCACTGCCACGCCAGGCGTGCACTTCAACGGGTTTTAAGCTGGCGCCGGCCTTTTTCACCGGCTTGATTTCAACATACTGCCCGGCTTTGATAACGGTCTCATCCGGCTCAAGCTGACCGGCTTTAAGCTTTCTGCGGCTCCAGACTTCACCTTTGAGAGTGTGAATCCGGTTAACCCCCTTGTAATCAATCTTTATCTCAAATTTGGTGCCGCGAACGCCAGCAACGGCAAACGGCGTTTCAACATAAAAATTGTTCTTTCGGGCTTTCTTAAACACCTCGCGAAATTTCTTTTTTTCCACTGACTCATAAAACAGCCTTCCTTCCTGAAGAGCACCGCTGCTGCGCTTCGACTTCTCAATATCCTCCTTGCTGTAATCGTAAAGATAAAAAAACTCATCCGTGTACGCATAGTCTCTTATATAATACCTCTTCGTCTTTCCGGACGGGATATGAAAAATTGTATTGTATCCCAGTTTTATGGTGCTGGAGCACCTGAAATTAATGTTATAAATCATCGGACAAAGATAACATCTTCCATTCTTGCCCGTTACGAGAGTCAATAATCCGTCCTTGTCCCGTAACAGTCTGACATCACCCTCCATGGCTATGACTCTAAATTTCATGCCACTTTTTGTGACTATGATTTTTCGTGCATATAACTGCTGCTCGTCTTCATCTTCGAATAATATCTTTGGCTTTTTTTTCTGTTTATACTTCAGCACCACTTTCCATTTGGCCGGAAAATATGTGCGATATCCCGGATCGTAAGTGTCCTGCTCGACAACCAGCTTCACCGTACTTCCGGCCGGAGCATCAAAGACATCTTCGTTGTGACGCACTTCCTTGTCGCCCAACTTGACAATGACATGGGTGTTAATCATGTTTTGGGGCGATATATCCTTTGGCCAGTCGGCCTGCACATAGTTCTTGTCGGTAATTCTGTCGATACGCATCCGGATGGCGTCGGGTACGGATATCGTGAAAATGCGGCGCCGGTTTTTTTCGGCTTCCTCAAATCGTTTGCCTGATTTGTCCAGGTTTGCGTAGCCCTTGAAAAGCCCCTCAAAAGTCTGGAGCGTTTTGAAATACCTGCTATAGCAGCCGGGGGTGTAGCCGCTCCAGCACTTCCACAGCTCCTCTTGCAGTTGCCGGGATATACCCTTGTTTTTTGGCGTAGATGCAGTTTCCTGCGCCATGGCCGCGAGTGGCGCGGCGGCGCTTACCAGGATCCCCAAAACCATCGGCAAAAGATTTTGCAGGATCGCCGTTTTAAATACTGGCTGTTTGAGAACTCCGGTCTTTTTGTCAATCATCCCCGCCACCATCATCTCCATCACTGTCATTGCCGAAATCGCCGCCTTCGCGGCCATCATACCACTCGCCCTGATCATCACGATCAACCTTGCGGCCGCGATTGCCGATATTCACCCCGATCACAGCGCCGATAATTGCGGTTATAAAGGCAAGGTCAGGATAAATCACATAGCCGCCAACCGCGCCCAAGCCGCCGCCGATCAACAATCCGACAACCCGTCCCATAGCTTTAATCTCCAGCGTGAATATGTCGTAATCATGGCTTTTTTAACGGACCGCGAAATGCCAAAAGCGCATTAAATCTCAAAACAAAATACGGAACCGCAAAGGGACACGCGCATTGCAAAAAAACGGCAGAATGCCGCAGGGCATCAGTTCTTTTTCTTGCCGCCGAATACCGGTTTTATCGATTTGACCGGCATGTCACTCATGCAATTCCGATACATGTAATCGCACTTTTTTTCCGGCAGATAGCGCGAATCGCGGCATTCGGCATCATCTTCATTCTTGCATTTGAAATCCTGTCTGACCTTCGCGCGGCACTGCATGAGCACATCCTCGCACATGGCGCGGCGCGCTGTGTCCTGGCTCAGGCCACCGGCGTCAGCGCCGCCGGTGTAAAAACCAACGACGGCAAAAACGCAAAGGAGCCCCATCGAAAGAATTATCTTTTGCATGACCGTATCCCTCCACTGACATGGAAATCTGCCCGGTCAGGCTGCTGCCAAACGGGCAAAAAAACAATGTGACATAGTGCTGCGCTCTTTCCCTCTTTCCCTGTGGCAGGCGCGACAGGATTATTTTTTTTAGGATGCGGGTTGTCTTATTACCTGTTCCGTGCGAACCCGGTTAGCGCTTTGCATTCTTGAAAGTTGTCCATAACATGTTGTCCCAGCTCATCCCCCCCGCTCTGATCGTTGTTTACCTGTTATCGATTGCGCTTCTCTTGCGAGGACGCAGGGCGATCGTGATGGGGAACTGGTTCCGGCACCGAAACTTCATGCTGCCGGCAATCGCGCTGGCCGCTGCGGGCATTCTCCTGAGCAGTGTTTATTTTGCGCTCACAGGCATTCCCTCATTTGGCGGCGGTCTTGCGGCGGGCTTTGGCTGGGCTGTTTTGATACTCCATACCGCCGCCATGTCCGGAGTTATTGTCCTGCTGCCCTGGACGCTTTACAGGATTGCGCGGCATCTCGTTCTTCCTCATAAAATCATGGCGCGGTGGACAATTCGCATCTGGTTGTTTGCGGCTGCCTCGGGAGCCCTATTCAATGCGCTCGTCTCTTACCTGAGCTTCTCTTTTTAGCCTGAGCCCCCGGCATCAGTCCTGTAAACCCGGCTTTGGTCGGTGCATTTACAATATCGTCATCGCGAGCGATAAAGTGAACAGCGACAAAATGGTTGAAATCAGTACGGCCATCGAAACCTGACCGGATTGAATGTCATGCTCCCCGGCAATCACGCTCAGCACGGCGGCGGCCGGCATGGCGGCTCCAAGCGTGGCGGCAACGCGCCAGTCCCCGTCGATCCCGGCAAGCCCCAGAATTCCCCAGACAATCGCCGGATAGGCCGCCAGTTTATAAAGACTGATAAAGATGGCCTCGGCCGGATGCGAGGCCGCCCTGGCTGTCGCAAGGGCCGCTCCGACAACAAACATCGCGCAAGGAGCCGCGGCCTGACTCAATATCAGGGTGAGCTTGTCCACCGGTCCCGGCAGACGGTGCCCGGCCAGCGAAAACAGGGCGCCGGCGGCAATGGCGATAACAAGCGGATTTTTAACAATGGCGGCAATCAGGGCGGATTCAATCCCGGCCCTGTTCCTTCCCCCTGCCCGCCCCAATCGCATCAGGACGCTGGCCAGCGGAACCAGAAGAACAAGATCAACAGTCAAAACCAGCGCCAGCGGAACCGCTATCCAGCTTCCGGCCAGAGCCGACAACAAGGGGATTCCCAAAAAGCCGATATTGCCATAGGTGCCGGCGAGCCCGATCAATGCCGATTGCGAAAAATCACGGCCAAACGCCAGCCGGGCAATATAGGCGCAAGCTCCGAATGCCAGCAAGGCCGCCCCGGCATAGCCGAGCAAAAAGCGCAAACTCAGAACAGTCTCGGCCGAACTCCCGGCCAATTTGCTGAACAAAAGTGCCGGCAAGGCCAGAAACATCACAAAACGGCTGATTCCCCTGACGCCGTTATCATCAATAAATCGCCATCCGCGAGCCGCATATCCAGCCAGTATGATGGCGAAAAACGGGAAAATCTTATCGAGAATATCAATCATGAGTTCAACTGGCCGCCCCTGTCTCCAGCTCGGTTCCGCATCAGGGCCCTGGGCCCCGGCGGGCCGGTTTTGCAACACTAACACTACCTTGATTTGGCGGCAATTGCCGGAGATTTTGGCGCTTCTGGCAGAAAAATGCACAAATCGCCGATATCACAACACCCATAACGGTTTGGGAGACCAGACTGAAACTCAAAAAAGAATATCGGATAAGGATGAAAAATGGCGGGAGTGACGGGACTCGAACCCGCGGCCTCTGGCGTGACAGGCCAGCGCTCTAACCAGCTGAGCTACACCCCCGCATTGGCCCGTGGTTTACGGCAGGGCGTTGGGCAAGTCAAGCCTCATTCTCCCGGCAAACCTTCATATCGCCGCAAAGCGAAAAGTAAGATGAAATCGCCCCGATTCACGAACCGGCCCGGTCGCATCGGGCCGCGCGGTATTGATCTCATTGAAACATGATGTTACTCACGCCAGAGATGGCCCCATGGTGGAATTGGTATACACAGCAGACTTAAAATCTGTCGCCCGTAAGGGCTTCCCGGTTCAAGTCCGGGTGGGGCCACCATGTCTTTTATCTCGCGGCAGTTCGCTGCGCTCACGCCTCCGATGGGGCGCGCTGACCGCGCGG
>CAZIVB010000117.1:0-7972 GCA_964542565.1 uncultured Hyphomicrobiales bacterium
CGATACCTTTACCTCGGTCCTGATGGGAATTCCCGGCTCATCGGCCTCGCAGGCGACGGTCCTTGACGGATTTCCCATGTCGAAAAAAGGCGAGGCGGCCCGTGCGCTCGCGGCGGCGTTTGCGTCCTCGCTGTTTGGCGGGCTGGTGGGGGCAACCTTTCTGACCTTCTTCATCCTTATCGCCCGTCCCATTGTCCTGGCCTTCAAATTGCCCGAAATGCTCATGCTTGCCGTCCTTGGTCTTTCCATGGTGGCCATTCTTGCCGGGCGCTTGCCCCTCAAGGGGGTGGCCGCCGCCGCGCTTGGCCTTGTGGTCGGCACCATCGGCGAGGCCGATGCGGGGGGCTCCTTGCGCATGGCCACCTATGACATTCCCTATCTGACCGATGGTCTGAAGCTGGTCATTATCGGCCTGGGCATTTTCGCCCTGCCCGAGATCGTCGCCCTGTTGCGCAACGACCGGGCCATTTCCAGTACCGCCTCGCTCGGGGCGGGCTGGACCCAGGGGGTAAAAGACTGGTGGGACAACAAATGGCTTTCCGTCAGATGCTCGCTCATCGGCGTTGTGGTCGGCATCATTCCGGGGCTGGGCGGCTCGGTCGTGGACTGGATCGCCTATGGGCACACCATCCAGACCAGCCGCGACAAATCCGGTTTTGGCAAGGGCGATGTGCGCGGCGTGATCGGACCGGAAAGCTCCAACAACGCCAAGGAGGGCGGCGGGCTGGTGCCGACCCTGATTTTCGGCATTCCCGGTTCCGGTTCCATGGCGATTTTCATGGGGGCGGTGGCGTTGCTGGGCAGCGGTGATCTTGAGGTCGGGCCGCAAATGCTCTCGCCCGATTATCTTGATATCACCTATTCCATTGTCTGGTTGCTGGCGATCGCCAATGTTGTCGGCACCATCTTGTGCATCGGATTATCCGGCCAGATTGCCAAGCTGACCACAATCCGTTTCACCTTGCTGGCGCCATTCTTGTTTATGCTGATCGCTTTTGCCGCTTTTCAGTCGGGGCAGAATCTCGGCGATCTGGTGGCGCTTTTCGCTATTGGGCTGATCGGCATTTTCCTGCGCCGCTTTGACTGGTCGCGCCCGGCGTTCCTGATCGGATTTGTCCTCTCGAACCCGGTTGAAACCTACGCCAATCAGGCCTATCAGGTGGCGCGCTCGAAATTCAGAACCGATTTTGATCTTGGTCTGGACTATCTGTTCGGGCCGATTGTGATCGTTTTGATCATCATCACGGTGATTTCGATCTTCATCGGCGTCCGCAATGCAAAAATAATCATGTCGGAAGGCGAGGTGCAATCGGGCTCCAAACGTTCGCCGATGATTTTTCTGCTGGCGATCACCGCCTATTTCGTCGTCACTTTCTTTAATGCCGCGCGGATCAGCGACCGGCTGATTACCGACAAGATTTTCCCGATGCTGATAGCCGCTATCGGTTTTGCCGCCTGCCTTGCCCTGTTCATCCGTATGATTCGCAGGCCCGAATCGGACCTAGTCTTTGCCGACCGGGAAGTTTCCGGCGAGGATGCCGAGACACTGCACGGACTCTGGGGGACGCTTGCATGGTTCGCTTTTCTGCTCATACTGACCTCGCTGGCCGGGTTTATTCTGGCGCTGGCGGTTTTTCTTGTCAGTTTCATGCGCCTGCGCGCCAGGCTGAACTGGGCAATGACCTTGCTTTATTCCGCCGCGGGGATTGCTTTCATGTGCTTCATGGCCCGGTTGCTGCGCCGCGATTTTCCGCCCGGGCTGCTGCAAAGCTACTTTACCCTGCCCTGGCCTTTCACTTGAGGACAAGCCCATGACGCAAACCGCCATACCTTTCCTTTTCATGCGCGGCGGCACCTCGCGCGGGCCTTATTTCAACCGCGCCGATCTGCCCGAAGACCAGGATACACTGGCTAAGGTCCTGATAGCCCTCATCGGGTCCGGCCAGCCGCTCAATATCGACGGCATAGGCGGCGGCGCGCCGACCACCACCAAGGTGGCGATGCTGTCCAGATCCGGCGAGGAATGGGCCGATATTGATTACTTTTTTGCCCAGCTCGGCGTCGGGGAGCGGCAGGTTGATTTCAAGCCGACCTGCGGCAATATTCTCGCGGGCGTCGGACCGGCGGCGATTGAAATGGGGCTGGTCACTCCGCTGGCGGATAAAACGCGCATCAACATCCGGGCGGTCAATACGGGCGCACGAGTGATCGCCACCACCCGGACCCCGGGCGGGGTTTTAACCTATGATGGCGACACCCGGATTGACGGCGTCCCCGGAACCGCCGCCCCTGTCGAACTGGCCTTCATGGATGTCACCGGGTCGGCCACGGGCGCGTTCCTGCCCAGCGGAAATCTTACCGATATGATCGACGAGGTCCAAGTGAGCTGCATGGATGTGGCCATGCCGATGGTGATCGCCCGCGCCGATGCTTTTGGCCTCACGGGCTATGAAAGCTGCGCCGAGCTGGAGGCGAACCGGGATTTTTTTGCCCGCATGGAGGCGATCCGCATCAAGGCCGGGTTGATGATGGGCATGGGAGATGTCAGCACATCCGTAACGCCCAAATTCGGCCTGCTGGCGCCGCCCAGAGAAGGCGGCTCGGCGGCGGCGCGCTATTTCATGCCGTGGAAATGCCATCCCACCATGGCGGTTACCGGCTCGCAGTGTCTTGCTGCTTGTCTGCTGACACCCGGAAGCGTGGCTGATGGCCTGATGCCATTACCGGTCAGCTCTCCGGCCAGAGTGAGGCTGGAGCACCCTTCAGGAGGCATTGATGTCACGGTTGCGTTCAATATGGCTGACGGATTTGAACTGGTCTCGGCCGGATTATTGCGCACGGCAAGGAAACTGGCGGCGGGTGAAGTGTTTGTTCCGTCCCGCATCTGGGGCGGGAAATAAATCCGGAGCATCAGGCAAATATCATGAAAATCGCGATTCTGGATGACAGCTTCGACACTTTGCGCGGATTGGCGTGTTTTGCCAAACTGAAGGAGCATGATGTCACCGTATGGACGGATCATACACAGGACACCGATCAGCTGGCCGAGCGGCTTCAGGATGCCGAGTGCCTTGTTCTTTTTCGCGAGCGCACGAAGATCACGGCGGATTTGCTGAAACGGTTGCCAAATCTGAAACTGATCAGCCAGCGCAGCGTTTATCCTCATATTGATGTTGCGGCCTGTACGGAAAATGGCGTTCTTTTATGTTCAGACATGCATGCCGGCACCCCCTCTTATGCCGCGGCGGAACTGACCTGGGGCCTTGTTCTTGCCGCCATGCGCCAGATCCCGCAACAGATGACCTCGCTCAGGGCCGGAGATTGGCAAATGGGCGTCGGGCGCACCTTGCGCGGGCGGACAATAGGCCTTTACGGTTATGGCCGCATCGCCAGGGCCGTGGCCGGATATGCCGGCAGCTTTGGTATGAAGGTCCTCTGGTGGGCTTCAAAACAGGGCCGCGAGCGCGCCATTGCCGATGGTCAAGGCGTAGCCGAAAGCCGCGCGGCGTTTTTTGCCACACCGGATGTTGTCAGCATCCATGTCCGGCTGAAACCGGCAACAAGAGGCATCATAACCGCCGCGGATTTGGCGCGGATGCGCAAAGACGCGCTGTTTGTGAACACCTCGCGCGCCGCCCTGCTGGAGCCCGGCGCATTGCTCAAGGCGCTGGAGCGCGGGCGGCCCGGAATGGCGGCCATTGACGTGTTCGAGACCGAGCCCATGCGCGATACAACCGATCCTCTGCTGCAACATCCCAATCTGGTGGCAACGCCCCATATCGGCTATGTCACCGAGGATGAGCTTGAGCTGCAATTTGCCGATATCTTTGACCAGATCAACGCTTATGCCGAAGCTGCGCCCATTCACATGATCAATCCGCAAGTGTGGTCCGCTCCGCGATGAATACTCACAAGGTAAAATGACGGGAAAATATGTTGTCACCCCCTGAAAGCGGAAGTGAGGTCATTGTTGTCGGTGGCGGAAACGCCGCGCTTTGCGCCGCGATGAGCGCGGCGGAGGCGGGCGCGCAGGTGCTCCTTCTTGAAGCTGCGCCAAGGCCTTGCCGCGGCGGCAATTCCCGCCACACCCGCAATTTTCGCTGCATGCACAAGGCGCCGAACGCCGTTTTGACGGAGGTTTACGGCGAAGAGGAATATTTTGACGATCTGCTCAAGGTCACCGCCGGACACACTGATGAACGCCTTGCAAAACTGGTAATCCGCGCCTCGGAAGGGTGTTACGCCTGGATGCAGGCGCATGGGGTTTATTTTCAGCCCTCGCTGTCCGGGGCATTGTCGCTTGCGCGCACAAACGCCTTTTTTCTCGGCGGCGGCACGGCGCTGCTGAATGCCTATTACCGCAGGGCGCGGGCGCTAGGAGTAAAAATCCTGTACGAAGCCGAGGTCAGCCATCTTGAAGTGCAAGAAGGCAAGGTTCGCGAGCTGGTTTTTACTCATGAAGGCAAGACGCGCCGCATATCCCCGCGCGCGGTCATTGCCGCCTCGGGCGGTTTTGAGAGCAATCCGGGCTGGCTGGCCGAGGCCTGGGGACCGGCGGCAAAAAATTTTATTACCCGCGGCACGGCCTATAACCGCGGCGCGGTGCTAAAAGACCTGCTGGATCAGGGCGCGCAAAGCGTGAGCGATCCGGCCCAGTGCCATGCCGTGGCTATAGACGGCCGCGCGCCAAAGTTTGATGGCGGCATTGTCACCCGGCTCGATTGCGTGCCGTTTTCCGTTGTGGTGAACAAGAACGCCGAGCGGTTTTACGATGAAGGCGAGGATGTCTGGCCCAAGCGTTATGCGATCTGGGGCAGGCTGGTGGCGGCCCAGCCGGATCAGATTGCCTATGCGATCATCGATTCAACCTCACTGGAATTGTTCATGCCTTCGGTATTTCCGCCCGAAAAGGCCGGCACCATAGAGGAACTGGCCGTCAAACTCGGACTTCCTGCGGAAAAATTACGCCAAACCATCGACGCTTACAATGCGGCCTGCGCCCCGGGCCGGTTTCACCCGAGCGAGCTGGACGCGCTGGCGACCAAGGGCCTGAAACCGCCCAAAAGCAACTGGGCCAGAGCCCTGACTTCCCCCCCCTTTTACGGCTACAGCCTGCGCACCGGCATTACCTTCACCTATCTGGGCCTGAAGGTGGATGAAAAGGCGCGGGTGCAGATGGCGAACGGAGCGGTTGAAAATCTGTGGGCGGCGGGAGAGATCATGGCCGGCTCCATTCTGGGCCAGGGCTATCTGGCCGGGATCGGTATGACGATCGGCACTGTTTTTGGCCGCATTGCGGGGCAGGAGGCGGCAAATTATGCCCGATGATACCTTGCATGAAGCCCGGCGTCAGATCGGGATTTGCAACGCCTGCCGCTATTGCGAGGGCTATTGTTCGGTTTTCCCCTCGATCAATCTCAAACGAAACATCAGCGACGCGGATATCCTTAATCTGGCCAATCTGTGCCACAATTGCCGCGGGTGCTACTATGCCTGCCAATATATCGAACCGCATGAATTTGCCCTGAACCTGCCAGGAATTCTGGCCCAATTGCGCCAGAAGAGCTGGCGGGATCACGCCTGGCCCGCGGCCTTCGCGGCCATATTTCGCACAGGCGCCATGGCGGCGGGCGGCGCGCTGATTGCCGGATTTGCGCTTTTCATCTGGCAGGCGCGGATGCTGCGCCCTGAAACGGGGGAGGGGTTTTACGCCGTTATCTCGCATGCGATGCTGCTGGCGCTCTTCCTGCCCGCCTTTGCGTTCGCGTTGTTTTCTGTCGCGGTCTCCTTGCGCAGATACTGGAAAAGCATTGGCGGCGGGTGGATTTCACCCGGCGATGTCCTTTTTGCCCTGCGCATGGCCGCAAGCATGCGCGATCTTTCGGGCGGTCACGGCGCGGGGTGCAATTATGAAGATAAAGACCGCTATTCCAACGCCCGAAGATGGTTTCATCAGGCGGCGATGTACGGCTTCGGGCTGTGTTTTGCCGCAACCTGCGCCGGAACGGTGCTGCATTACGGTTTTGATCTCAAGGCGCCCTATGCCCTGACCAGCCTTCCCAAACTCCTCGGCATTTCCGGCGGCGTGCTGCTGTGCGCCGGGACATTCGGTCTTGGTTGGCTGAAGCTGAAAGCGGATCGCAATCTTGGAGCCGCCGCGCTCTGGGGCGGAGAAATGGCGTTTATCGTTTTGTTGTTCACGGTCAGCCTCAGCGGCCTTGCGCTGGTGGTTTTTGCGGCAAACGGGCTGATCGGGTTCTTGTTGCCGCTTCATCTGGGGGCGGTTCTGGCGTTCTTTCTTCTTGTCCCCTATTCAAAAATGATTCACGGCTTTTACCGCTTCGCGGCCTTGCTGCATGATGCGGCAAGATCAAGATCAGCCTGAGGCGCGGCGTGTAAAGACGTAATGCCCGTCATTGGATAATTGCGGTTCAAAGCGATATCCGCCGGCGGCAAAGTTTTTTAGCTCCGATGGAAATTCAATCCGGTTCTGAATAATGAAACGGGCCATGGCGCCCCGGGCGCGTTTGGCGAAAATGCCGATAATTTTGAGCATGCCGCCGCGCTCTTCCTTGAAATCAACATCAAGGATCTGCGCTTTTAGCCTCTTGCGGTCAAGGACCTTGAAATACTCGTTCGAGGCCAGCTTCACGACAGTTCTGGATTTGTGGCCTTCGAGTTGTTCATCGAGCATCGCGGTTATGGGGCGGCGCCAGAAATCATACAAATCCTCACCTTGCGGATTTGCCAGCTTGCGGCCCATCTCAAGCCGGTAGGGCTGAATGGCGTCAAGCGGGCGCAGGAGGCCGTAAAGCCCCGACAGGATGCGGAAATGGTCCTGCGCAAAGGCCAGGTCCTGATCACTTAAAGAGGCGGCGTCAAGACCGGTGTAGGTGTCCCCGGCAAAGGCGAAGGCGGCCGGCCGGGTATCATCTTGCGACGGAGCAGCGGCAAACCTTTGAAAGCGCGCGTAATTGAGATCCGCCAGCGCGTCGCTCAGTTTCATCATCTGGCGAAGGTCGGCGCGGGTCAGTTGGCGCGCAATTGCGGCCAATATATTCGCCTCCTTGAGAAAAACGGGAATCGTGCCCGCAACACTTTTTCCGTGCGAGTCGAAATCGAGCTTTTTTGCCGGTGAAACAACTGCGAGCATGAGACCGCCTTCTTGTGAATCAGAATCTGTCGGGTATCAGGATTATGGGATTGGCGGAAAGGATTTGCCACCCCCGCCACGGAAAAAGACTCTTGAAAAACCCTAATGCCCGCTTCCCAGTGCGCCGGTTCTGATGGAGTAATCAACCGCAACGCCGTAATGCGGGTCATCATCGGAATCCACCATCAACTGGCCGGCCCGGTTGAGCAGCTTGTGGCAGTCCTGGGTCAGATGCCGCAGCTGGAGAGTTTTGCCGACCGCCTCGTATTTGCGCGCCAGCGCCTCGATCGCCTGCAGGGCCGACTGGTCCGCCACCCGGCTGTTCATGAAATCCACAATCACCAGATCCGGGTCCTCCGCCGGGTTGAAAATGGCGCCAAAGCCTTCCACCGAGCCAAAAAACAAGGGGCCCTCAATCTGATAGATTTTCGCCCCCTCGTCATTTGTCCTTGAAGTGGCGTGAATATGGATGGCGTTGTTCCAGGCAAAGGCCAGCGCCGAGACAATCACCCCGACGACAACCGCGATCGCCAGATCGCTCATCACGGTGACGATCGTCACCAGGATCATCACCAGCGCATCGGTAAGCGGGATGCGGCGCAAGATGGTCAGGCTCTGCCAGGCGAATGTGCCCACCACCACCATGAACATCACCCCCACCAGCGCCGCCAGCGGGATTTGCTCGATCAGGCCCGAGGCAAACAGAATGAAGCTGAGCAGGAAGAGGGCGGCGGATATGCCCGAAAGCCGGGTGCGCCCGCCCGATTTTACATTGATCATCGACTGGCCGATCATGGCGCAGCCGCCCATGCCGCCAAA
>CAZIVB010000118.1:0-7865 GCA_964542565.1 uncultured Hyphomicrobiales bacterium
ATTTATCGCGGCCTCATCGCCGACCCGAAGCAGAAAAAACCGCTCAGGAAAAAGCCTTAGAGCACTTCTTAGAAAAGTGGGAACCGGTTTTCCGATAAGAAGTGCAGCAAAACAACAAGTTAGATTAGATCAAAACCGGATACCATTTTGCTGCGACTCCATAAGAGCATAATGCTCATCGAGATTGTTCTCGGCAATGAACCGGTCCACAAAGTCCTCTTCCAGCTCGTCATAAAGCAAAATTCCGTACCCGTCCGGATTTGCATTCATGATTTTCCCCGCCACCTGCAGATCCCCGATCATGACCGTCACGACCTCGCCGGTGCGGTTCAGGATATAAACCGTTCCGGGGCGAAATTTGAGCCCGCCAAGCGAGAGCTCGACAATGGCGCCTTCGACCGAAAAGGAGCGATCAACAAAGGTCAGGGCGCCAGGAGCAAAACATTCACGCCGGATATGCCGTCGCGAGGGGGCCGTTTTGGCCCGGTAAAGCGGCAATCTGGGGCTCAGGGACTGGGTGGGAATTTTCATGGTTCAATCTCGCCTCATATGCCGGCGCTCTGGCGCTTGTCCGCCATTTGAGAGGCATCTTCGTTGGCCGCATGATCATCTTCACCGGCCCGCTCCCGGCTCTCGATTTTGTCTCTCAACTCATCCAGCGGGAACTGGTATTCCTTGTAAAGATGCGCCAGGGTTTTTAAATCTTTCGTATCTTCAGGGCTCAGATGGCTAACGCGGATAAGACTGTCCAGCTGTTGGGTAAGCTGGGTCACCTCATCCTCCTTTGGCGCGGTCGCGGCGCCGATCCGGTTTACGTCTTCGCTAAGAGCGCTCACGCTCCGGTTGACCTGCTGCATGGAGGCCGAAACCTGATTGAATTTTTTCGCCATCCCCTCATCCACATTGCGCAGCACCGCCGCCATATCATTGAACGAGGCCAGCGTATCGGCTGTTTTATCGAGAAAATAGGCAAAATGGGCCTGTTGCGAGGTTATTTTTTCAACGCTTTGCGCCATCTGCGAAAGCAATACCCGGTTTTCATACTGTTCTTTTTTCAACTGCTCCAGCTCCCGGCCCTGCTGCTCCAGCGTCTTGGCGGCCCGTGAGCTTGAAGAGACCGAAAACCGGGCGACCCGGAACATCAGCCGCAACTGGCTGGCTTCCATTCCAAACCCGCCGCCGCTGCCGCCGCCATGAGCTGTGTCTTCATCTGCGGCGTATCCGTCAAGATCATCGCCGTCAAGATTGGCAACGCCGCCGAGCCAGCTTTCAAAATTGGAGGTCAGAACACCCGAGCCCTGGGTGGCAAAACGCGTCATAATGCCCAGGACCAGTGAACAGACCAGCCCGAATAGCGAGGAGCTGAAACCCGTCGCCATACCCTTGAGCGGTTTCTTCAGATTGTTCATCAGCGTCTGGATAACGCCGGACCCGCCGCCGCCGGAAAGATCAAGCCCGCCAATAATATCGCCAACCGAGGCCAGGGTCGCCATCAGGCCGATAAACGTGCCGATAAGCCCCAGCATCACCAGAATGCCGGTGACGTAATTCACCAGCGAGCGCTGGTCGTCGAAACGGGCATCGACCCCCTCAAGCAGGGTGGACATGGTCGATGGATCGATGGCGATTTTGCCTTTTCGCGCCACCTGCTCGGCAACAAGATTATACGCCTCGCCGAGAATTCTGGGTTTTTTAAACACAATTCCCGGCTCGCGGCAGCGGCGCAGCCGCCAATGCGGATCAATATCGGCCTGCGCCCTGCCGTTACGCGCATCGTCATAGCTCTCCTCAAGAGAGTTGAAAGCCGCGACCTCATTGCCGAGCGAAAAGACATTTTTATAAAGAATGACAACACCGAAAATAAAGGTTCCGATGATTGTCATATTCAGCAGAATATTGGAATTGACCGCCCGGATCACAAACTCATACTGCCACAGCGCAAACGCCGCCAGAATAAGAAACACCCCCGTCATGCGGTAAATCTGTGTCCGAATTTCTTTTTTCATACCTGAAAATGAACCTGTGACATGAACAAGAGCGCCCGCCCGGTTTTCCCCGTTGCCTGAAAGAACCGGAACATGTTTGAAAAACGTTAGGTTGGATTGTTCAATTTTAGGTTAAGACGCGGCCAAACCGGGCTCATTTCGACCGGTTTTGCTATTTGAAAAACCCTGTCAGGGTTTAAGAAACACCTTGACCAGATTTTGCTCATCCTTGGCCGCGGTCTCCCGGACCCGGATTAAAATCCGTTTTGGATCAACGCCGCTCTTCAGCAACTGGTTGCGGGTGGACATCGCCCGGTAATAGGCCAGCCGCCGCGCCTCGCTGATGGAGCCCACCGAAGAGTTGGCGAAGGAGCGGATTTCCACCTTGCCGCCGCCCTTGATCTGCGCATTGGAAGAGATATAGCTCTGCACCGCCTGAACCGAAGCCTTGTCAATTTTGACATTGGACTGGGTAAACTCCAGTGTCAGCAGGGAGCTGGCCGATTCAACCTTGACCTTTTCCTGTTCACCGGGTTTTTCCTCCGGGGCAATGACAATACGTTTTTCATCCATGACATTCTGGCTGCGCACCTGAAGCTTGGTCTTGCTTTCAACCTTTTGCGCCTGGGTCAGGCGTTTGCCTTCACGCGGTTTGAAGGTACCGTCGGTGAGATTGGCGTTTTCTTTTTCCTGTCTGGCCTTCATTCGGCTCTTGTTGGGACTTTGGCTCTTCACCTGCGATTTAATCTTCGCCTGGTTTTGGGCCTTGGCCTTGCTCCGGCTTTCAGCTGCGCTCGCGGATTTGGATTCCGGCTCCGGTTTTGATTCGTTTTGCGCCATTTTCAGAGCCGATTCCGGGGATTGTTTTGGCGATTTCGACTGAGCCTCGGCCTGCGACCCGTCTGCCGGATCAGACTCGATCATGGCCTTGGCCGCCGCACTTTTCGCCTGCGAATCATCAGCGGCGAGTTTGCCCGTGTTTTGAGACAGCACGAAAATCACGATGCTGAGAAGGATCAGCAAGAAGGTAATCACCATCACGATCGTGGACAGCGCATCCACGAATCCCGGCCAGTAATTTTCCTCCGCCTGTGCCCTGCGCGCCAAAAGCCCCGCCCTTCAAAATCCCGTTTGTTCCCGCACCATCGCCGGAAACAGATTTCCGGCAGCATATTCCCATACTTAGATTGACGATTATTTACCCCTCAAGGCTTTTCAACACCTCATCGCGCGGACCATCCGCGATCACCCGCCCGCCATCAAGCCAGATAATCCGGTCGACAAGCGCCAGCAAAGGCGCCCTGTGGGTTGCCAGCACTAACGTTTTCCCCTCAATTTCAGGTTTGAGATTCGTCAGCAACCGCCGCTCCAGCGTATTGTCCATCGCCGAGCTCGGCTCATCCAGAATCAGGATTTCGGGGTCGCGCAGCAAGGTTCGCGCCAGAACCACCGCCTGGCGCTCACCGCCCGAAAGCCGCTCGCCGCCCGGACCAACCTGCATGCCGTAACCCTTTGGATTGCGCGCCGCAAACTCCCGCACCCCGGCAATGCCGACCGCTTTTTCAAACGCCGCCTCATCGACATTATCCATGCCAAAGCAGATATTTTCCCTTAAACTGTCATTGAACAGGGCATAATCCTGCGGCATATACCCCACATGACGCCGAATGCGCTGCGGCGAATATTGCCGTATGTCATGCCCGTCAAGCAATATGGCGCCCGATGTGGCTTCATAAAACCGCGGAATGAGGCGGATCAGGGTGCTCTTGCCGCAACCGATGCGCCCGATCACGCCCACTTTTTCTCCCGGCTCAATCGTCAGGCTGATATCCTGCAAAACCGGCGAGGGTTCGTCGGGATAGGTAAAGCTGGCATTGCGAAAATCAATGCGCCCCTTGAATGCGGCGGCGGGAATCCGGCTGCGGTCCCCGCAGGTCTCCACCGCCGCCTCATTGATCATCTGGATGCTCCTTGATGTGTGCTTGAAGTGAAACGCGCGCACCAGAAGATTGATCAGATTGCCGATCGGCGCGATTGCCCGCCCCACCAGCAGGGTCGAGGCCGCCAGCGCCCCCACGGTAATATTGCCCTCACGCAACTGATAAACGCCAAGAATAAGCGTAAGCACGATCGTGGCCTGCGAGATGATGATGGTGAACTGGGCCGAAAAGCCGTGATGCATGCGCCCGGTGTGAATGGAATAGGAGCTTGAATCAATCAGTCTTTCCCATTTGCGCAGCAACCTGTTTTCCGAAGTGGTGCTTTTGACCACCTCGATTGCCCCGATGGCTTCAATCAGCATATTGGTTTTCTTATGCGCCATATGGGCAATCGCCTTGCTGGCATTGCGCGAGCCCAGATAACCCAGCACATTGACAATCACGATAAGGGCAACGCCGACAAGCGGACCGATCACCACCGCATTGCCGATAAAGTAGAGCAAGACCAGCAGGAGAATAAAAAACGGCAGATCGACCAGCACGGCGATAAAAAGCTGCGGCACGCTTTGGCACATGCTGTCCAGCTCGCCCACCGCCGAAGCCAGACCGCCGGCGGTGCGCGGCGCATCCTTCAACTGCAACCGCGTAAGCCGCCGGTAAAGCCGCGCCTGCAAGGCGTTGCTGGTGGACAGCCCGATGGCGTCAAGAAGTTTCAGCCGCACAAACCGCACCGCAAGATCAAGCAGCAGCGCAATGCCAACCCCGATGGACAGCGCCCACAGGGTTTCCATTGCCAGATGCGGGATCACCCGGTCGTAAACCGCCATAATGAACAACGGCAAAAGAACAAGAAAAACATTGCTCAACCCCGCCGCCAGCGCCAGTTGCCACAAAAGCCCCCTGTTGTTTTTAAACGTATGGTCAATGACGCTCCTGATCACGCTGACCGGTGCTTCATTTTCTGCTCCCGCATCAAAATCATCGGGCATATCGTCAGGCTCCGGCCGCTCTTTTGGCCGCACCCGCAGGAGAACGCCGGAATATTTCTCCTCAAGGGCATCCAGCCCCATTAGCGTTTTTTCGCCCGCAATATTGATCTCGAACTGCTTGGGCCCGACCCGCCGCGTAGCCAGATAGCCCGAACCGTCCCCGAGCAGGAGCACGCAAGGAAAATCCTTCTCCTTCAGCCGCGCGAGGCCGCATTCTTCATACCGGACATCCAGACCGATCTCTTCACAACTCGCCAGAAGGGCTTCGGGCGTGGGCATGCCGCTGATATCGGAAATATGAAGCCCGAAGACATCACCGGCGGCAACCCCGTACCACTCCGAGGCCAGGCGGCGGATTTCACCCAGCACATGCGCCCCGCCGGATGAGCGAACGCGCCCCTCGCCCGCCGCGCGCTCCGCGCCCGCCGGAGGAGTAAGTTTTATAATTTGGGGCTCCGGCAAATCCGCCGGTTTTGCCTCCGCCGCGCCCTGATCGGCGAGTAGTGTTGTTTTTAAGGCGGAAGCGGGCATGGAATTTTCCGAAAATGGGGCGGCCGGCAATGCAGCGCCGACTCGCCCTGGATACTGAACTCCCCCTATATTTGAATAATCATCATTAAGGCTTTCTAAACGTCTGTGCCGTTATGTGAAAATCAGGAGTACCAGAGTCAAGCGGAACACGAGTAAAATGGGCGCCCAGTCCCCGGCCCCCGCCCATGGCGGGCCACCATCCAGTGCCGATATCCCTTTTCCAAGGCAGTGCGACAAGATTGCCAAAGACGCCCACCGCACCTTTCTGATCGCGGCCTGTCTTGGCGTTTTCGCCCTTGTCACCTGGTCGGCGCTGGTCAGGCTGGATACGGTCACCCGTGGCTCCGGCCGCATTGTTCCCACCCAGAGCAATCAGCTTGTCCAGCATCTGGAAGGCGGGATTGTGATGGAAATCCTCGTCAGGGAGGGCGACAAGGTTCAAAAAGGCGACATTCTGCTGCGCATTGAAAACTCGTTCTCAAAGGCGGAATATTCAAGAGCGCGCCTTGAGATGAAGGCCAAGCTGGTTCAGCACGCCCGGCTTATGGCCGAGTCCAAGGGCCTGAAAAAGGTAAAAGTTCCGGCTGAACTGCAAAAACAGTTTCCCGAACTTGTCAAAAACGAGCGCCGCCTGTTCAAGAGCCGCCAGGACAATCTGAAAGAACAGCTGCTGATCCTCAATGACCAGATTCGCCAGCGCGAGCTGGAACTTGCCGAGCGCAACTCCCGCCTGACCAATATCACCCGCGAGCGCAGCCTTGTCGGCGAACAGGTGGAAAGCCTCAAACCGCTGGTAAAAATGGGCGCGGTTTCCAAAAATGATCTGCTGCAAAAGCAGACCACCCTGCAACGGCTGGAAACCAAAATCAGTGATCTGAAATACCAGATTCCCAAAACAAGATCCGGCTTGAGCGAGTTCCGGCGCCGCCGCAACGAAATTACCCTGCGTTATCGCTCCGAAGCTGAAAAAGAGCGCAGTGATGTGCTCCTCGCCATCGCCAAGCTGAAAGAATCCGTGACCGCCCTGAAAGACCGCAAACAGCGCTCCGATGTGCGCGCTCCGATCAGCGGCACCGTCAACAAGCTGTTCGTAACCACAATCGGCGGCGTGGTGAAATCGGGTCAGGATCTTGCCCAGATTGTCCCGGCGGATAAATCCATCGCGGTTGAAGTCAAGCTTTCCCCCAAGGACCGGGCCGAAATCTGGCCCGGCCTGCCCGGCATCGTCAAGGTCAGCGCCTATGATTATTCCATCTATGGCGGGCTGCGCGGCAAGATCACCGAGATTTCATCAGATACCCTCAAAGACGAGCAGGGCCGTCCTTATTTCCGCGTGCGGCTGGAGGCCACAACATCAGATTTTGGCGCGGACAAACCGGTTGTCCCGGGCATGATGGCCGAGATTGACATCCTGACCGGAAAACATTCAATCCTCGAATATCTGATAACCCCAATCCGCAAAATCGGCGAAAAGGCGCTGCGATAAAGCGCGGTTCGCCTGATCTGATTCAGCGCCGGCGGCAGGCCATATCAGGTCACAACAAGCAGTTGCGCCAGCTCGGTCGTATGCGCGGCGTCGTCATAGATGGTATAGGTGGTGGTATTCCCGACCGTATTCACATCATAATTGGCCACCGGCTCATTGACTGAAATCGAATCATCGCCGTCGATATGAAGCTCCAGAATATTGCCGCCATCCGTCACACCCTGGATTTCCAGCGCCGAGAGATTGAGAGTTGCCGCCACATTTGCATTGGTGAAGTCGAGAATCTCCATATTCGAGAGCACATCCATCATCCCCGCCTTGTCAACCGCGCCCGAATTTGCCGCCAGTTCCAGCGTATCGGTGCCGGTGCCGCCTTCAATTGAAGTCCCGGCCAGATTGAGCGAGGTTTCGTCCATGATGAACAGATCATTGCCGCCCGCGCCGTCAAGCACATCCGCGCCGCCATTACCGGTAAAAATATTCGCATTGCCGTCACCGGTAAGAGTATCGTCAAAAGATGAGCCCAGGATATTTTCAAAGCCTGAGATCACATCCCCCGCCGCATCGCCGCCACTGGCCGTATTGGCAGCCAGATCAACGCTCACACCCGAGCCCGAGCCGTCATAGCTCAACGTATCGATCCCCGCCCCGCCGCTCAGGCTGTCCGCGCCGCCAAGGCCGATCAGCGTGTCGTCGCCATCGCCGCCATCGAGCACATTGGCGTTGCCGTCGCCGGTCAGAGTATCGGCTGAGGCCGAGCCGGTGATATTCTCGATTGTCGTCAGAGTATCGCCTTGAGCATCGCCGCCCGCGCCCGCTGTGCCGTCAAGATAAACCGTAACGCCCGAGGCCGAGGCCGAATAATCCGCCGTATCGGTTCCCAGCCCGCCGCTCAGGCTGTCGGCGCCGCCAAGGCCGATCAGCGTGTCATCGC
>CAZIVB010000119.1:0-7778 GCA_964542565.1 uncultured Hyphomicrobiales bacterium
CTTGTTTTCAAAATAGGCTTTATCTTCCGCGCCTTCGGTGAGCTTTTCATTCGCGGTTTTGGCCATCAGGCCCCACATCAGCCCCAAAATAACCAGCCCCATCAGATGCATGTAATCGGTTGAGGCGGCGCCTGCATTATCGGGCTTGGCCATGGCGTTCGACATCAGCCAGCCGGTGGCCTTTTCCAGATCATCCCGGGCCGCTTTCAACGGCGCGGTGAAGGGGGCAAGGGCTTCATTCTCCGCATTGCCCTGCAAGAAGGCGTCAATCTCGCCAAACAGCCCCATCAATGCCCGCCCACCCTTATGGGCCAGCTTGCGCCCGACAAGATCAAGCGCCTGAATGCCGTTCGTCCCCTCATAAATCATGGCGATGCGCGCATCGCGCACATATTGCTCCATCCCGGTTTCGGCGATATAGCCCGAGCCGCCGAAAACCTGCTGCGCCGCCACCGTATTGGCAAATCCGGTATCGGTCAAAACGCCTTTGATCACCGGCGTAATCAGCGCCATGTGATCAGCGGCGCGGCGGCGCTCATCCTTGTCTTGAGAATAAATCGCGATGGAGGCTTTAAGCGCCGTCCACACAATCAGCGCTCTGGCCGCCTCGTTAAAGGCGCGGCAGTTCATCAACATGCGCCGTACATCCGGATGTACGATAATCGGGTCCGCCGCCTTGTCCGGTGCCTTCACCCCGGAGATCGAGCGCCCCTGAAGCCGCTCGCGGGCATAATCGGCGGCGTTTTGACAGGCAACTTCAGATAATGCCAGCCCTTGCAGACCAACCGCGAGGCGCGCCTCGTTCATGAAGGTAAACATGGCCTTGAGGCCGCCGTTTTCCGCCCCCAGCAGCCAGCCTTTGGCGTTTTCATAATTCATTACACAGGTGGCGTTGCCGTGAATGCCCATTTTTTTCTCGATCGAGCCGCAGGACACCCCGTTGGCCTCGCCGCTTTCGGGCAATAATTTGGGCGCGATAAACAGCGAAATCCCCTTGGTGCCCTCCGGCGCGCCCTCAATGCGCGCCAGCACCAGATGCACGATGTTTTCGGTGAGATCATGCTCACCGGCGGAGATGAAAATCTTGGTGCCGGTGATGCGGTAACTCCCGTCATCATCCGGTACGGCCCTGGTGCGCAAAAGCCCCAGATCGGTGCCGCAATGGGGCTCGGTCAGGTTCATGGTGCCGGTCCATTCCCCGGAGGAGAGTTTGGGCAGGTAAAGCTGTTTTTGCTCATCGGTGCCATGCAGCGCAATGGCCTCATAAGCCCCGAGCGAGAGCCCCGGATACAGTGCGAACGCCATATTGGCCGAAACCATATATTCGGTGAAGGCGGCGTTTAAAACCCTTGGCAAGCCCTGTCCGCCATATTCGACATCGGTAATCAGACCGGGCCAGCCGTTTTCAACCAGTATCCGGTAGGCCTCTTTAAACCCTTCGGGCGTGCTCACCTTGCCATTATCAAAACGGCATCCCTGCACATCGCCGCTCTGGTTGAGGCGAAGCAATTGCTCCTCGGCAAAACGCCCCGCCTCGACAAGGATCGCCTTGACGATATCCGGGCTGGCCTCGGCAAAAACCGGCAGATGGCTATATTGGGCGATATTGAACACATCATTGAGCAAAAACAGGGTTTCATCCACAGGGGCGGTATATACGGGCATGGGTCAGGCCTCCTTGTTGAATTGGTTTTGATCGCGGGCGGGCTTGCCGGCCAGGTTGCCGCGGCTGCCGTGCTTTTCCGCCAGCATCCCCCTCACGATGGCGCAGGTGCGTTGCAGATCGGCGATCGCCTGCTCGATATCGAGCTTTTGCATCTCCAGGGCGCGGATGCGGTCGCCAAATCGCTCCAGAGAGACCTGCAACTGGGTGCTCTGCCCGTCGCGCAGATCATATAAGTCCATCATCTCCCTGATCTCGGCGAGAGAAAAACCGACGCGTTTGCCCTGTAAAATGAGTTTCAACCGGGCCCGGTCGCGGCGTTTGTAGATGCGCGTCCGCCCTTCACGCTCGGGGCGCAGCAGGCCCTTGTCCTCATAGAACCGCAGGGCCCTGGCGGTGACGCCGAACTCGTTTATCAACTCGCGGATGGTGAAGCGGGTTTTTTGTTTGCGCGCCGATTTGACCCCGGCGGGGCCCATATCCGGATTGATATCCATAGGTTCAGATCCACTCGATTAGCCGCTTCACGTTACTTTACCTTTACGTAAACGTCAATTAAATCCCGGTCACGTTTTTGCGAGCCTCACGCCCCTTTGCGTCATTAATGTAAAAAAATATCCGTTTGCGGGACATGTTTAACCAATTGTTTACCATGTCCTGAAAGGTTCATAACCGAAGTGTTAACGGCGCTCCCTTTGCGCTTGAGGCATTTGATGAAGGGGATCTGCATGGTTTGCCCTGATATTCAACAGGCAAAATGCAGGCACGAATTAATGACTGGTAATGAACGGATAGTCTCATGAAAACTGGAGCGCCCTGGAGCATCAAGGGGATTGAGCGCGAGGCTCGCGAAGCAGCTAAAATCGAAGCCAGGAAATCCGGCAAGACGCTCGGCCAGTGGCTGAACAAGGTCATTATTGAAAATGCCGAGCGCAAACTCGAAGATTCAGGCGCCCCGGCCGATGCCGGCCCGGTACGGGAAGAAAAATTCGAAAACGATGTGCACGCAACCTTGAGCGCACTGGCCTCTCAACTGGCCAGGCTGACCAGCGATCCGGATGATCAGGATCACGCCCCTGAGCAAGAGGCTGAAACTGAAGATGATACGGTGATGCGGGCACTGCGCGATCTGGCCGGAAAATTTGAGCAGAGCGAACGCCAGACCTCGGAAATCATGAGCGAGTTCAAGGACGATCTCAATCTGATCTCACATTATATTCACCCCCCCATGCCGGCTGAAGAGGCCGTTGCCCAGGCGCAATCGGACACATCAAAGAGTTCGGAAATGAAAACGCTGGAAGAGGCCCTGGCCCTTGTCGTTGACCACATCGAGCTGACCGACAGGCGCAATGGCGATGTTTTGAAATCCATTCAGCAACGCCTTTCCCAGATCGGCGCGCGCATGAATTCGATTACGCCCGGCTCGGCCAATGAAAATGAAATCAAAGGCCAGAACAGGATCACGCAAATGGAAAAACGAGTGGCGCAGCTTGCCGCCATGCTCAACCAGCAACCGGACCCCGGCACGACAAAAAGCTACCGCGCCCTGGAAGATAAGATTGCCCGCCTCAATCAGGATATGCAGCTTGCCATGCAGCGCGGCCAGAGCGTGAACGAAGACCCTGAATTCACCGCGCTGAAAGACAAGATCAGGAAGATGAGCCAGCAGGTCTCCAGCACTCAGGCCCAGATCAGCAATCCGCCGCATCTCAAAGCCCTGAATGAGCAGATTTCGACGCTCTCGCAAGGTCTTGAAGAGGTGAAAACCGCGCCGGGGCCGGATCAGGCCATTGAGACCCTGCATAACCGCTATGAGGAACTGGCCGGCCGTCTGCACGAAACCGAACGCCACATTCCCGATATCGAACAGGTCAACGCCATCGAGGAGCGCCTGCAAAGCCTCGCCGGCCGTCTTGACCGCTCCTTGGAAGACACCGATCCGCATCCGCAACTGCTTGATCTGGAATCGCGCGTAAACGAGCTTGCCGCCCAGCTCGAGAGCGCCAAAGAGCAAAGCCGCTGGGACGATCTTCTGCCCAAACTCGACGCCAAATTTGCCCAGATCAACACCCGCCTCGGCCAGACGGAAGAAAAATTCAAGGTTCTTGACGGCTTTGAAGAGCGCATCTCCCAATTGTTCAAAGGGCTGGATCGGGCGTGCGAAACCGCGACCGAAACCGCGCGTCAGGCGGCGGATCAGGCAGCGCAGCAGGTGGCGAAACAAATGGCGCAGCAGGCGACAGCCCAGGCGGTGCAGCAGGCCAGCCGGCAGGCCGAGGATATCGCGAAGAAGTTTATCGCCCAGGCCAATGACTCCAACCGCAACGCCGTCAATGAAGCCGCCGAACTTGCCGCCGCCCGGGCGGTCGCCAAACTCGCTGAAAACCGCAGCGATGATTCGGATTTCAGATCGGCGATTGTAAGCCTTGAAAAGGGCCTTGATGACGTGCGCGCCAACACCGATACGGTGGAAAAGCGCACCCAGGAAACCCTGAAAACGGTCCATGATTCGCTTGAGAAAGTTGTCGAGCGGCTTTCGGGTCTGGAAGACAAGGTTGAAAAAGCGCCTGAAAAGGATGAGGCTTCCCTGCCGCCATCGCCGCCGCCCGAGCCGGAAGATGCCGCTTTGCGGCTGCCGCCCGTGGGAGGCTATTTCAACGAAGCTCCGGGCCAGGGCAACGATGCGCGCGGCCTGAATGATTCGCTTGAGCAGATTTACGGCGCTCCGCAAGGCACAGGCTACGGCTCGGCCATGGAAAGCCCGTATCCCGACGGCGAAGCCATGGGAGGTGTAAACAGAAACGAGGATTTTATCGCAGCCGCGCGGCGGGCCGCTCAAACAGCCGCACAGATTCCTTCATATGGCGATGAGGCCGCAAAAGCGCCCCTGAGCGGCAAGGACGAAGGCGCTTCCAGACTGGGATCGTTTTTCAGTAAAAACCGCAAATCGCTGCTCTATGCCGGCGTCGCCATTCTCGCCCTTGGCGGGATCTATATGATAAGCGGCATGTTTGCCGGAAGCGATGAAACGCCCGCGATCGTCTCCCAGAGTGAAGATGCCGCCCCGGCCGAACCCGCAAAAGAGCTGGCCGCCGCAAAAACAAAGACGCCGGCTGCTGTTGAACCGGCGCCGCCGCCGCCGCCGGTTTCAGCCCCGGCGGAAAGGCCAATCGCGCCGCTCGCCAGCGCCGCTCCGGCCTCAGTGGCAGGCGCGGATACCCGGCCGGTAGCAAATCCGGCCAGCACGAATTCCATTCCGCCGCAAACCCCCGCCGCAAGCGCTCCGGGGCCCCTGCATATGGCTTTGGGGAATGTTGGCGGTTCAACGGTAAAACCCAAAACCACCACCCGTTCGGTATCAACCGGCAATCTTCCCGCAGCCATTGGCCCCGAGGCGCTCAGAGCCGCGGCGGTGGCGGGTAATCCCACGGCGCAATATGAAATTGCTCATCGCTACGCCACCGGCAAGGGCGTCAAAAAGGATATGGGAAAAGCCAGGGTATGGTATCAAAAGGCCGCGGCGCGCGGTTTCGCCATGGCGCAATACCGCCTCGGCACCTTGTATGAAAAAGGCCAGGGGGTTAAAAAAGACCTCGCCTCGGCCCGTAACTGGTACAAACGCGCCGCCGGCAAGGGCAACCGCAAAGCCATGCACAATCTTGCCGTCCTGAATGCCGAAGGCGGCATTAACGGCAACAAGCCGGACTTCAAGAAGGCGGCCCAGTGGTTCCGCAAGGCCGCCGAGCTCGGGCTGACCGACAGCCAGTTCAATCTCGCCATATTAAGCGAGCGCGGTCTGGGCGTGCCGCAGAGCCGGATTGATGCTTATAAATGGTTCTCCCTGGCCGCCAGGAACGGCGACAAGGACGCAACCAACCGCCTTGAGACCATTGCCAACCAGATGGACAGCAAAACCCTTGTAAAAGCGCGTCTTGCCGTCAAGTCGTGGAAACCCGCGCCGGTGAACCTCTCCGCCAACCGTATCGCCATACCGGCGGGGGGCTGGCAGAATGCCCGGGCCGTTACCTCCGCGAACGCGACGCTCAGTGAGTTGATCATGCAGACCCAGTCCATGCTTATGGCGCTGGGCTACAAGCCCGGTTCCGCCGATGGCATGATGGGCAGTAAAACGCGTCAGGCGATCATGAAATTCCAGAGCAATGAGGGGCTTGCGCCCACGGGTGAAGTGACCCCCGATCTTGTTGTCAGACTAAAAGCCGCCCTGGGCTGATCGGCATTTAATCGCGCCGCCTCAAAATCCCTCTTGCTCACGAGGGTGAATACACCATATTATCAAGTGCAATGGTAAGAATTCAAGACTTCGACGAGCAAAGGCGGGATATCATGCAGCGATTTTTTGGCGGGCCGCCGCTGGCCGTCCTGATCCGCCTGGTGATCACTTCGGTGATTGTCGGCGTTGTTTTATCGGCGATCGGGATTAATCCGCAAAACCTGCTCAGCTCCATCCAGCGTCTTTTCTGGCATATCTACAATATGGGCTATGATGCGATCGAATGGGCGCTGACCTATTTTATCCTCGGCGCCCTGATTGTTATCCCCATCTGGTTCGTGGGCCGGTTGTGGAAAACCGTCGGCTCCGGCCAGCGCCGCACCCACACAACCCGGGCGGATGATCTGCTGTAATGGCTAAATTCAGTCTGCGCCGGCCATGAGCGCGGATGTGGCCCGGCCCCGCCACGGGCCTGTGACCCATCGCTCGGTTCTGGCAATAGCGCTTCCCATCGTTTTATCCAATGTCTCCGAACCGCTGATTTCGGTGGTGGACACGGCTGTGATCGGCCAGCTTGGCGAGGCGTATCTGATCGGCGCTATCGCATTGAGCGGCATTATCTTTGCCTATCTGTTCTGGATGTTCGGCTTTTTGCGCATGGGCACAACCGGCCTGACCGCCCAGGCGCTGGGCCGCGAAGATACTGCGGAGCTGCGGGCCATCTTGTGGCGCGCCATGTTGATCGGTCTGGCGGCGGGCGCCTTTTACATTCTCATGCAAAAGCCCATTTCGTCGCTGGCGCTGGCCCTGACGGAAGGCTCGGTTGCCGCCGAGAGCGCCGCGGCGCGCTATTTTACCATCCGTATCTGGTCGGCCCCGGCGGCCTTGATGAATTTTGCCCTTCTGGGCTGGTTCATCGGCCTTGGCCGCGCCCGCACCGCCTTTGCGCTGCAATTGATCCTCAACCTGACCAATATCGCCCTTGACGCGCTGTTTGTCCTTGTCTTTGAGATGAGCGTCGAGGGGGTTGCCCTTGGCACTCTTATTGCCGAATACACCGCCCTTCTGGCCGGTCTGGTCTTTGTCTGGCGCACCCTGCCCGATTACGGCCCGGCAAAAGCGGCGACGCGGATTTTCTCGCCGCGCGCCCTGAAAGTCATGATGGCGGTCAATACCGATTTGTTCATCCGCTCCATATTGCTGATGAGCGCCTTTGCCTGGTTCACGGCGCAAGGCGCAAAGGCGGGCGATGTGACCCTGGCCGCCAATGCGGTTTTGATCAATCTGTTTCTCGTCGTCGCCTTTTTCCTCGACGGTTTTGCCTTTGCCGCCGAGGCTCTGGTGGGGCGCTCGGTGGGGCGCAGGGACCGCGCCGCCTTTGACCGCGCGGTTTATCTCTCCAGCTTCTGGGCGGTGACGCTAAGCCTGATGGCCGCGCTTGCCGTGTGGCTGGGCGGCAATCTGTTTATTGATCTTTTAAGCACCAATCTTGATGTGCGCACGCAGGCGCGGGCCTATCTGATCTGGGCGGCGCTCACCCCGATCACCGGCGTGGCCTGTTTCCAGTTTGACGGCATCTTCACCGGCGCTACCCGCACCGGCGACATGCGCAATATGATGATTTTAAGCTTTGCCGCCTATATCGCCCTCTGGGCGCTGCTGGCGCCCGCTTACGGCAATCACGGCTTGTGGATCGCCCTCAACGCTTTTTTTGTCATCCGCGGCGTGACCCTCGCCCTGCGCTACCCGGCGCTGGTGCGCAGCGTGTTTTAGATTTGTTTTTGTTTTTATTTATTGTTTTCCGCCCGGTGTTTTTTGTTTTCCGCCCGCCCTCCGGGCGTGCGTCCGTTCACGGGCTGGCGCTGGCTCTCGCCAGCTTGCCCT
>CAZIVB010000120.1:0-7751 GCA_964542565.1 uncultured Hyphomicrobiales bacterium
TCGCTCCCCCCAAAAATTGAAAAACACTCGTATTTGATGTCAAACTACGTTCATTATACGCGCCAGCGCAAGCCGTCTATCTGCCTTCCGGGCCGCAAGCGCGAAGCTGGACGCCAAAAAAAGGGCCCGGCGGTTAACCGGACCCTTTTCCAGGTTATTCTGTGGCAGGAGAGGCACGGGAGGGGTTGCCTGCCCCTGCATTCACAAAATTACTTGGCGGCTTTGGCCGGCGCGGCGGGCGCTTTGGCCGGAGCCTGCGGCGCGCCATAAGGAGCAACGCCGTAAGGGGCGCCATAAGGAGCACCGTAAGGCGCGCCATAAGGGGCACCGTAAGGCGCGCCATAAGGAGCATAACCGTAACCATAGGGGTTGCCATAGCCATAGCCGTCGCCGCGGAAATTGGTGCGGGTGTTCATGTTCATGGAGAAGTTACCATCGCCAAAGCCGTTTCCGTTGAACGGTCCGCCCCAGCCCCAGAAGGCCTGTGCATTGTCGGCGGCGAAAGCGGCAACGCCCATACCCAGGGCGCCGGCAAGAGCAACTGTTTTGATCATCTTGTTCATGTGTCTATCTCCTAGACGTTATCGTCCCTCGTTATTTGTTGATCCCCAGGGCGGAGGGTTATGCCCTAAAAACCCGCGAACCTCACGGCTCGAATTCGCATTAGCATTTCCTAATAAGCAATAGGCGTGCCAAACCCGCAACTGTATGGAATCATTAAATATTATATTTTTCTAATATATTGGTGTTGCATGGCAAATCGGTAAAATAACGCGATAACCATTTGATATAACTGGTAATAAATTGATTTGCACTGTTTTGGCGTTGCGCAACACATGCAACAACATTGTTTCAACAAAAGCTGCAACTCCCGTTCGCAATGCTTGGAATCTGCTCTCCGGACGGTAATAATAGCGGCATGATCGGTCATGATGTCATGAGCAGCGCCCAGATGTGGTTGACATTCGCGATTATCGCCATGTCAATTGTCTCTTTCGCCGCCGAGAAGGTCCCGCTGGAGATCACGGCCCTTTTTACCCTTGCCGCCCTTCTGGTTCTTTTTCATTTTTTCCCGCTTCTCGATGCTTTGGGGCAAAACCGCCTCGCGCCGCGCGTTCTGCTGGCCGGGTTTGCCAATCCGGCGCTGATCACGATCATGGCGCTGCTGGTGATCGGGCAGGGGCTTTACCAGACCGGCGCGCTTGAGGCTCCGGCGCGGATTCTCTCCAGAGCCGGCGAGCGCGCGCCGCAACTGATCCTCACCGGCGCGCTGATCAGCGCCGGGGTGATCAGCGCCTTCATGAACAACACCCCCGTGGTGGTGCTGTTTCTGCCCGTCATATCGGCCCTGGTGACAAAGCTGGGCGGCACCGGGGCGCGCTATTTCATGCCGCTGAGCTTTCTTTGCATTTTGGGCGGCATGACCAGCCTGATCGGCTCTTCGGCCAATCTGCTGGTCTCGGGCGTTGCGGTGCGGCTTGGCGCGCCGCCCATCGGCTTTTTTGATTTTGCCATCCCCGGCGTTTTCCTTGCCGGTATCGGCGGGCTTTACGCCATATTTGTCATCCCCCGCCTGCTCAAGCCGCTCAAAACCCGCCGCGACAAGGCGGCCATATTGGGGGGCAAGCATTTTATCGCCGAAATTCCGGTCACCAAGGGCCATGCGCTCGAAGGGGTGGCTTGCGTCCTTGGCCTGTTTCCCGAGCTTAAATCCATGACGGTGCGCATGATCCGGCGCGGTGATCGCACCTTGTTGCCGCCCTTTGAGGATGTCGTGCTGCAAGCGGGTGATCTGGTCAGCGTCGCCGCCACCAGAAAGACCCTGACCGAGGCGCTCAAATCCGGCAGCAACATTCTCACCCTTGATGATGAAGCCGAACCTGGCGGCCAAAAGCACTGGGGCGGGCTGACCCTGGCCGAGGTGATGATCTCGCCCGGCTCAAATCTGGTCGGGCGCACCCTGGCCGAATCGGGCCTGCGCAAGGCCACCGGCTTTACCGTGCTCGGCGTTGAGCGCCGGGCGCGGATCTTGCGTGTTACCATGAATGAAATCCGCCTTCGCTCCGGCGATATCCTGCTTCTTTTAGGCTCCCGCAAGGCCATGGCCGAACTCAGCGCCAATCGCGATCTGCTGCTGCTGGGCGGCTCGCTGCATGACCTTCCCCGGCTCAAACATGCAGGTTTCGCGCAAATTGTGTTTCTGATCACCATTCTTGTCGCCGCGCTGGGCATTCTTCCGATCGTTATATCCGCCCTGTGCGGCGCCGGGCTGCTGATTGTCGGCAAATGCCTCAATATCCGTCAGGCGGCAAGGGCGTTTGATCGCAAAATCTATCTGCTCATCGGCGCCTCGCTTGCCATGTCGGCCGCCCTTGAGGCCACCGGCGGCGCGCTTTATATCGCCAACGCCATGGATATGGCCCTGAGAGGCGTCTCGCCCGCCATCATGCTCTCGGCCTGGTTTGCCCTCATCGCGGTGCTGACCAATGTCATGAGTAATCACGCCACCGCGGCGCTCTTCACCCCCATCGTCATGACCAGCGCCGCCCAGCTCGGCATAGAGCCGGTGATCTTCCTGCATATGCTGATCTTCGCCGCCAATTGCAGTTTCGCCACCCCCATGGCCTATCAGACCAACCTGCTCGTTATGGGGCCGGGGCATTACCGTTTCGGCGATTTCTTCAAGGCCGGCGCGCCGCTCGTCGCCCTCATCTGGCTGGCCTTTTCCCTCTTTGCCCCGTGGTATTACGGGATTTGATTTCCACTCGGATCCTCGGCAACTCTTGCATGAGATGTTAACCCTTTTGATACAAAATACACTCCGGGCCGGGTATGCGGAGGAATTGCGCCTGCACTCCGGCCCGGCATTTCAAGTCGAGTACCGGATCAAGCACCCCCATGTGGCCCAGCCGAGAAACAGGTTCAGACAAAACAACAAGCGCGGAAACGACGCGGCATCTTAAAGACGCCCGCGACAAGCTTGCAGCTTCGGCAGGGGGGAAGATTTCCTACAGCTATGAGCTGTTGA
Source organism: uncultured Hyphomicrobiales bacterium (assembly GCA_964542565.1). Classification (GTDB taxonomy): domain Bacteria; phylum Pseudomonadota; class Alphaproteobacteria; order Rhizobiales; family BM303; genus BM303. Next base: position 3,029 of record CAZIVB010000120.1, read on the forward strand.
TGCTCTATGCCCGCAACCAGTTGCACATGGCGCTGGGCATTCCGGTTCTGGCGCTCATTCTGGCGCTTTCCTCGCTGATGTGGATACCGGCCGGGCGCGTGGTTATCTGGCTCACCGGGGTGCTTCTGGCCCAGGGCGTATTGCTGATCTATTGCCGGTGGCTGGTGAAACTCCCCGAACAGGAAGTCAGGATCACCAGCTGGGGGCGCAAGCTCACCCTGGCGGAATTCCTTATCGGCTTGAGCTGGGCCGGCCTCATCGGCCTTTTATGGCTGCCCGAGGATCTGGCCAATCATATCTATGTTCTGGCGCTGGTGGTGATCATCGTCTCGGTCCGCACCATGCTGGCGACCCACTCGCTGCCCATCGTCTATGCCGGCACCTTGCCGCTCATTTTCACCCTGGCGCTGATGTTTGCCGCTCATGGCGGCATGTTGCACTGGTCTTTGGCCGTGGTGATCGTCTCGACCGGGCTTTTCTACATCATTCTGGCCCACAAGGTTCACAATACCGCCCTCAACATGATTATGTTCCGGGCCGAAAAGGACGCGCTGATTTCCGAGCTGGAAGAAGCCAAGGCCAAATCGGACGAGGCGCGCCGTTATGCCGAGGACGCCAATCTCGCCAAGTCGCGCTTTCTCGCCACCATGAGCCATGAACTCAGAACCCCGCTCAACGCCATCATGGGGTTTGCCGATGTAATGCAAAGCGAAATGCTGGGGAAACATGCCGTTTCAACCTATAAGGAATATTCCGCCGATATTCACGAAAGCGGCGAGCATCTTCTCAAGCTGATCAATGAAATCCTCGATCTCTCCCGCATCGAGGCGGGGCGTTACACGCTGGATGAGCAGGCGGTTTCACTCTCGCAAACCGGCGCCGAATGTATGCGGCTGATCCAGTTGCGCGCCAAAAAACGCGGCGTTGAACTGTTGCAGCAGTTTGAACCGGGCCTGCCGCAAATCCGCGCCGATGAAAAAGCGCTGCGGCAGATATGGCTCAATCTGCTGTCCAACGCGGTCAAATTCACCCCCACCGGCGGACGCATCCTGGTCTCCACAAGGCGCGAGGCCGATGGCGGCGTCTCTCTTGTCGTGCGCGATACCGGGCCGGGAATTGCTTCTGATGAAGTGGAGCAGATATTAAGCCCCTTTGGCCAGGGCTCCATTGCGCGCCAGCGGGCCGAAGACGGCGCCGGGCTCGGCCTGCCGATCGTCAAGGGACTGGCGGAGCTGCACGGCGCGCGGCTGGGCATCCGCTCCAGAATGCGCCTTGGCACCGAGGTCGCCATCACATTTCCGCCCGAACGCGTTGTTATAAATTCACTCGAACCGCACATCCAGAGCATCATGGATGTCGAACCCCGCAAGATTGCTTGAGGATGAGAGGCATGCGCAACAATACTCCGGCCTGGATCGGCCTTGGCCTTCTGGGCGTGGCCGCCATCATTCTGGTGCTGACCCATGGGGACAAGCTGCCCGGCGGGCTGGCCCATGACAGCTTTGCCCGCATCGCCATGGGGGTCGCGCTTCTGATCGCCATCGGCGGCTCGGTCGCCGCCTCTTACAGCGGCAATGCCGGGCTGTTTTTAAAACAGGCTGTCACCTGGCTCGGGATCGGCCTGGCGCTTGTGGTTGTCTATGCCTTTCGCCCCGAGCTGACCATGGTCGCCCAGCGAACCCTTGGCGCGCTTGTGCCCGGAACCCCGGTTGAGCTGAGTGTGCGCAACCTGCCCTCATCGCGCCAGAGCGCCGCCCGGGGCACCGTCGCCATCACGGCGGGCCGCGGCGGCCATTTCAGCGCCGATGCGCTGGTCAATGGCTCCCGCGTCACCTTTCTGATTGATACCGGCGCCTCGGTTGTCATCCTCACGCCCGAGGATGCGCGCCGCGCCGGCATCAACACCGACATGCTGCGCTACAGCGCCCCGGTCAGCACCGCCAACGGCAAGACCTTCGCCGCCCCCGTCAGGATCAATGAGATCCGCATCGGCTCCATATCCGTCCATGATGTGCGGGCGCTGGTCTCCAAACCCGGCCAGCTCAATACCAGCCTGCTCGGCATGTCGTTCCTGCAACAATTGCGGTCCTACAAGGTTTCCGGCAATCAGCTTGTGCTTGAGCGCTGATCGCAACCATACCTTGATCCCGGCCCTGCTGGCGGGGAGGCTTTACGGGCAATTATCACACCGAAAAAAAGTAGGAACTGTTCTTACCATATGGCATAATGCGGCATAACATATGGAGTTTGAAGAATGCCAAATGTAAAAAAATCATACGTTGTGGGTAGCCGCTATGAGGAATTTATTTCCAGCCAGATTGAGTCGGGGCGCTATAACAACGCCAGTGAAGTTGTCCGCGCCGGATTGCGCCTGCTTGAGGATTATGAGACCCGCGTAGCGAATCTGCGGGTTTTGATTGATGAAGGGGATGCGGATATTCGTTCGGGGGATGCGTTTGAATATGCCGCTGCGGATGAGTTAACGAGAGATATTGTCGCGCAGGGGATGAAAAAATTAGCCCAAAAAAACTGATAGTATCGCGCCGGGCGCGGAATGATCTGGTTGAAATATTTCTCTATATCGCAGCCGAAAGCACAGAGGCTGCCACAGATTTCGTAGCGGATATTCATGCTAAAATCGAGTGGATTGCCAAAGTTGATTTTACCGGTTCGCCCCGCGATCATATCAGCAAGGGATTGCGCGCTTTTCCCTATCGCAAGCGGTGTATCTATTTTCGTTCTCATCGTGACCATATCGCTATCGTGCGCGTATTGCATGGCGCGCAGGACGTGACGCGGCAGGAATTTGAGGGGCTATAAACGGATAAAATTCTACTTTGAAAGCGGGCAATAACAATCGAAAAGGCGACGGCATGGTGTATTATGATGAAACAATGTAAATAGTCTGCACGCCATATTTTTCACCCCCGTAATATTACTGCCGGAGATTGTAAGATGTTCCCCAAACCCCGCCCCGACCTTATGCCCAACACTGCCGAATTTGAACGCCTGCCGCTGATCAAACCCACCGGGTTTCGCGAATATGACGCGCGCTGGCTGTTTCCCGATCACATCAATCTGATGGGCTTTCAGGCGCTGGGGCTGGGGCTGGGCACCTTGTTGCGGCAAAGCGATATCGAACCGAGAATTGTCGTCGGGCATGATTACCGCGCCTATTCGCAATCGGTCAAAATGGCGCTCACCAACGGCCTGATGGCGGCGGGTATGCAGGTCTATGATATCGGGCTGGCAACCACGCCGATGGCCTATTTCTCGCAATTCGAGCTGGATATCCCGGCGGTTGCCATGATCACCGCGAGCCATAATGACAATGGCTGGTCGGGGGTAAAAATGGGCATGGACAGGCCGTTGACCTTTGGTCCCGATGAAATGAGCGCGCTTAAAGACATCACCCTCAACGCCAGATTCGATATGCGCGGCGGCGGGAGCTATGAGCTGGTGCCCGATATGGCGCAGCGCTATATCGACAATCTCATCAACCGGCCCAAGCTGAAAAACAGGATCAAGGTGGTCGCTGCTTGCGGCAATGGCACGGCCGGGGCCTTCGCCGAGGAGATCCTGCGCGGCATTGGCGCCGAGGTGATCCCCATGGATTGCAATCTCGATTACACCTTCCCGCGCTATAATCCCAACCCGGAAGACATGAAGATGCTCAAAGCCATGTCGGACAAGATCGCCGAGACGGGGGCGGCGGTCGGCCTTGGCTTTGACGGCGACGGCGACCGCTGCGGCGTGGTGGATAACGAAGGCGAGGAGATTTTCGCCGACAAGGTCGGGGTCATGCTGGCGCGCGATATCTCGGCCCGTTTTCCCGATTCGCAATTCGTCGCTGATGTCAAATCAACCGGGCTGTTCCTGACCGATCCGGTGCTGATCAAGAACGGCGCCAAGACCAATTACTGGAAGACCGGCCATTCCTATATCAAGCGCCAGACCCATGCGCTGGGCGCCATCGCCGGGTTTGAAAAATCGGGGCATTATTTCTTCAACCCGCCCATCGGGCTTGGCTATGATGACGGCTTTATTTCCGCCCTGGCCATCCTCGATATGCTGGACCACAATCCGGGCAAGTCCATGGCGGATTTAAAGCGCGACCTGCCGCAAACCTGGGGCTCGCCCACCATGTCGCCCGATTGTCCCGATGAGGTTAAATATGATGTGGTCGAGCGCGGCATCGCCCATTTCAAAGCCATCGCCGAAGCCGGCGGCACCCTTGCGGGTCAGAAAATCAAGGAACTGATCACGGTCAACGGCATCCGCATCGTGCTGGAAGACGGCACCTGGGGCCTGCTGCGCGCCTCCTCCAACACGCCGCAGCTTGTCGTGGTGGTGGAAAGCCCCACCTCGGAGGAAAACAAGATCGCCATCTTCCGCGAGATCGACAAATGGATCGAACAACAGCCCGAGATCGGCGAATATAACCAGAAACTCTGACCTTGTCCGCCATCATCCCGGCTTCCCTCGTCATCCCGGCCTCCCCCGTCATCCCGGCTTCCCTCGTCATCCCGGCGAAAGCCGGGATCCACTGCCAGCCCCGTGATCGGCTCCTGATACTCAAATGGATTTTCGGTTTTTGCCGGAATGACGGGTAACAAAACATGATCCTGATCTTCAATTTCGCGCTGAGCTTTATCCTCGTCTCGATCGCCTTCGAGCGCCTGCGCGCCTGGACAGATATCCCGGCGCAGAGCTATTCCGCCCC
>CAZIVB010000121.1:0-7597 GCA_964542565.1 uncultured Hyphomicrobiales bacterium
CTTTGGCCCGAGCCTTGAAGCCTTCACCCGGCCCGAGGAGCGCCAGAGCGCATCGGTCAAGGCGGTCCATCTTCGCGTCGGGCAAAGCTGGTTCAAGGTTCCGAGCAACTATCTGCGTTTCCGCCACCTGCACCGCGGCGGCGATGTCAACAAGCTTTCCATCTATGTGCGCTGGCCGCAAATGAGCGGATACAGCATTGAAAACGCGGAAGACTTCAACAACCGCGATGCCGCCTCGCAGATTGTTTACATCACCATAACCGCCCCGGAACGCGTCTGGAGCGCCCAAAAACGCCTTGATGATATTTACCCGATCTATTTTGCCGGCAAAGCGCAAAAAGGACCTTACGGGCTGACCAAACGCCGTTTCAAGGCTGAATCGGGCTATAAGGATGACGACCTTTTTTACGCCAGCGGGAAAAGAGGCCTCTATCTCGTCCACTGCAAAAAAACCGCCTCGCCCCTCGCCCCGCCGGATTGCTACCGGGATATCGTTCTTTCCGGCAACACACTGGTTCAATACCGGTTCCGGCGCACAATGCTCAAGGACTGGCGCGCGCTTGACCGCGACATCCTGAATCTTCTGAGCAGATTCAGAAGGCAATAATCCCTATTTCGTCAGGGCCGTATAGCTGCCGTCCCAGTCTTCGGGCGGCGGCGTCTTGCGGTAGCGGGCGATCCGGGTTTCATAGAGGGTAAAAAGCAGCTCGAACTCGCCCTGTGCCCGCGCGCGGCAATCCTTCAGACGCTCCATGGCCGCATCCCAGTCTTTCGCCCGGTAGGCGCTCAACATACGCGACTGGGCATGTTGCAATTGCCTGAAGCGGTCGGTTTGCGCCAGTTGATCATCTCCGGCCAGAGCATAGATCCGCACCGCTTTGCTCTTTCCCTTGACCCTGATCAGATCAAGCTCCAGAACGGCCAGATCGCCGCAATTCTCCGCCGTCGATGCGGCAATCAGGATATCCACGCCGTATTCACGCGTCTGGCCCTCCAGACGCGAGGCGATATTGACATTATCGCCGATAACCGAATAGTCGAAACGATACTCGGTGCCCATATTCCCGACGCTGCACGGGCCGGTATTGAGCCCCACGCTGATCCCGATATCGCAAGCGTTATGCCCCCGCGCCCTGGCTTCGGCGCGCAGTTCCGCGTTCAGCACCGCCAGATTTTTCTGGATATCAAGCGCCGCCAGCGCCGCGTTGCGCGCATGTTGCGGGTCATCCAGCGGCGCATTCCAGAACGCCATCACCGCATCGCCCATATATTTGTCGATCGTGCCCTTGTGCTCGAGTATCGCATCGGATGTGGGGGTGAGAACCTTGTTGATCAGCGAGATCAGTTCCGGCGAGCTTAAACCTTCCGAGATTGCAGTGAAGCCGCGAACATCGGCAAACAACGTCGTTATGGTGCGCAATTCTCCGCCCAGCACCAGCCGTTCCGGCTCCGCGGCCAGTTGCTCCACCAGCGGCGGCGAGAGGTAATAGGAAAACGCCGCCCGTATCTGGCGCCGCTGCGTCTCTGAATGCAGATAAACAATAGCGCTCCCGGTCAGATAGACCGCCAGAGCCGACAAAGTGGGGTAAACCGGATCAACCAGCCAGCCCATTTTGACAAACATGGAATAGGATGTGCCGGTGACGGCCAGAACAATCCCGGTGCCGATGAGCGCCGACCAGGCCGCCCCGGCGCGCGGCAGCAGGAAGATCATCACCAGCGCCACCACAATCATGTAAAACACCTCGACCCCCAGCGAGTAATCAGGCCGGTACAAAAACCGCCCGTCAATAACCTGCTCGATCGCCTGGGCATGAACCTCAATCCCCGGCACAGCCGATTCCAGCGGCGTTGCGCGCATATCGAACAAACCGGCTGCGGATGTGCCGATCAGCACGATCCGCCCGGCCAGCGCTGTCATATCGACCTTGTTGGCCAGCACTTTCCAGGCCGAGATATAACGCGAGCGGTCACGATAAGCGAAATGGATCAGCATTTCTCCATCCGGGTTCACCGGCACGATCCCCGATCCCACCCGCAGCGAATCCACCCCGGTATCCTGGCCGAAAGACTGCACACCGCTGGCGCCGGAGGATTTGACGATATAGGTGCTGGCGTCCTGCGCCACCCGCAAGGTATCGATCGCCATGGCCGGATATAGCTCATCTCCCACCCTGGCCAGCAGCGGAATCCGGCGCACCACCTGATCCCGGTCCGGTATCCAGTTCAAAAACCCCGACCCCATGGCCGCTTTTGAAAGTATGGCAAGGCTTGATATTGCCTGCGGAAACGCCGGCACGAGTTTTTTCGGGTCCGTACCGGCAAAAGCGAACGAGGTTCGTGAAACCGGCGCTTTGCCGGAACCGCGCCTGTTTGACATGATAAACCCCAGAACCACCCGTCCCTTGCTGATTTCATTGGCAAAGATTTCATCATGCGGCGTCAGTTTCGCGATCACCCGGCGCAAATCCGCCAGCCCCGATTCCGTCGGCCAGTCCTTTATCACCTGTTCAGGAGAAAGCCGGTCGGGTTCGGGAAAGACAAAGTCAACCCCCACCGCCGCGGCGCCCGATTGGCGAATGCCGGCCAGCAGGGCGGCAAGCATGTTGCGCGGCCACGGCCATTGCCCGATCCTCTTAAGGCTTTCATCGTCGATATCGATAATGATGACCGGCTTGTCCGGATTTGACGCCCGCGGCGCAATACGCTGAAAGGCGTCAAAAACCTGCAATCTGAACTGGGCGATAAACGGCGGATCAAGCACTCGTAAAAAAACCGCGCCAAAAAGCACCAGAAGAACGAGCGGGGAATAGGCAGCCCTCAGCCGGGTCAGAAAATTCCTGACACCGGAACTGATGCGGGTGGTAACCATTTTGCCGCCCCTCACCTTTCAGACACCCGGTTCAGACACCCTCAACGGCGCGGATCAGTATTCGTCATCGCTGGGCGCGGGGGTATCGTAAGTCCCGGGCGAAGTTGGCCCGCCGTAACTGCCCGAATCCCTGTCACCGCCCGCCGGACCGGCATCATTGGCATCAAAATTCCCCGGGTCGATATAAAACCGTCCCTGACCGACCGGAAACGCCGTCTCGAATTTCATCTTGCGGCCGCGCTGACGCCAGGGTTTGGGCGCGCTGACCCGGCCATCGGCCCGCACCACGACAAAATCGCGGGCGTTATCGACATCGCGGCACATGGAAGGGCTGCACACCTTCATTCCGCCTTGTTGCAGAATGAACACCCCCAGCGTTGCGGCGCGGTTGAGATAACCGTCAATCACCGTGCCGCGTACGCCGATCGTCGCCAGCGGTGTCTCGATCCGATAGGCCGATTTCACCGCCGATCCGGAGACAAACCGGAAAGCGCCCTTCAGGGTATTGAGGACAATCTTGCCCGAGCGATTCCCCGGATTGTACACAAAAGCATCAAGCCGGACCGTGGATTTGGCGCCAATCGTCAATATTGTCTGATCCAGAAATCGCAATTCGGCCCGGGCCAGGGCCCCGGTTTTGATAAGCTCATTCAGCAAAACGTCATCGCCGCGCTTTATCCGCCTTTCGGCATCGCCAGCCAGCCCGGTAACCACATTGCGCGCCAGAGCCGCTTTGCCGATTTTTTCCGCCTGCGCATCACCGACGAAAAAAACCAACGACAAGGCGCAAATACCTGCCAGATAATTAGTTTTAACCAACTTGCCGCTCCCGCTGTTTTATTTGTAACCTGTAGTCACGTTATCCATACCCTATCATTGTGACAATAAACAGGTCCGGCTCAAAATGAAATCTTTCCCTTTCGCCCTTGTCATCCATGGCGGGGCAGGCGCGCACACAGATGTCGAATACAAGCCGCAGGAAGCCCATATCCGCAAAACGCTCGAAAACGGACGCGAATGGCTCACCCTGGGGGTGAGCGCGCTGGACACCGCCATTATGGCCGTCAAAGCCCTTGAAGAGAGCGGGCTTTATGTCGCCGGCCGGGGCGCTGCGCCCAATCTGGCGGGATTTGCCGAGCTTGACGCCTCGGTCATGGAAGGCCGCTCGAGGCGCTGCGGCGCCGTTGCCGCCATCCGCAATGCCAAAAGCCCGGTGGAGGCGGCAAGAGCGGTAATGGAAAAAACCTCCCATGTCATGCTGGCTGGCAGCGGTGCGGATAATTTTGCCGCTGAAGCCGGTCTTGAGCTGATAGACGACCCAAAAAGCTATTACCGCCCAAGCGCCCAGGACCAGAAGGCGGCGGCAAAGCGCGGCGCCGATTTATCAACCCATGGCACGGTCGGCGCGGTGGCTCTGGATATTCATGGTCATCTGGCGGCCGCCACCTCGACCGGCGGCACGTTCGGCAAACGTCATGGCCGGATTGGCGATACGCCATTGATCGGCGCCGGCACCTGGGCCGATGCGCAAGTTGCAATCTCCAGCACCGGACACGGCGAATATTTCATCCGCCTTTGCGCCGCGCACGACATCGCCGCGCGCATGGCGTATGGCGGCCAAGCGCTCCGGCAAGCCGCAGATGCGCTCATCAGCTCCTTGGGCCGGCTCGGCGGTGATGGCGGGGTGATCTGCCTGGACAAAAACGCCAATATCGCCATGCCCTACAATTCCCAGGGCATGAAGCGCGGCTTCATCCGCGGCAATGAAGAGATTTTCGTGAGTACATTTTAATGGCCCGCCCCGGTCAGATGCAACCATCCAACCGGGGCGGGCCGTAGCGGCGTTTTATTTCGTGCTGTAAAACGAAACCAGCATCATGGCCCTGTTGTTGCGCGCGGCGATAAAGGCCGCCGCGAGCATCACAAAGCTGCGTCTGATTTTCCGCCCAAAGCCGCCTTCAGAAACAAAGGGGCTGTAAAGTGCAAGTGTCGTCATTTTGATTTTCCCTTACCCGCTCCAGGGCATGGCGCGCAAAATCGCTTCGCGCGCCGTTCATCTGGATTAGCGGCTGCGCCGTCCGGTGCGGACAGCGGCATGAATTTCGCTGCGGCTGACACCGATATCGGCCAGCGCCTGATCGGACAATCCGCGCAGCTCGGCTTCGGCGCGCAGCAATTTACGCTGATGCACATAGGCCGACACAAGCCGGTGAGCCTGATCTGAAATCCGGCGGAAAACATTAGAGACGGTCTCGGGGCGCGGGTGGATAATTCCTGCTGTATATGCCATGATCATATTCCTTGTCATGCGTTTCGGGTCCGGGAGAAATCTGGCGCCATCCCCGTCTGGAAATGGCCCCTCTTCATTCGCTTCACTAAACCTCATATGCGTTGATATCGGGTTGAAAAAAACCCATAAAACACGCATATGAGCCCTGCAAAAAACGCATGGTAAAAAATGAGTTAAACCGGCCGAATTCCTTAACAAAAAGAAAACAATATCCCATGTTCCAGACTTTCAAGACCGCCACGGATCCCGCCAAAGCCGCGCCGCGTCTGCGCGCCCTGCGCGCGGCGCTCAAAAGCCGCAATCTGGATGGCTTCATCATCCCCATGAATGATGAGCATATGAACGAATATATCCCCCCCTGCGCCCGGCGCCTGGAGTGGATAAGCGGCTTTTCCGGTTCGGCCGGGGTGCTCATCGTCACACAAAAGCAGGCCGTATTGTTCGTCGATGGCCGCTACACCCTGCAAGCCGCGCAGCAGACCGACCCCGAGTGCTTCACCATCGAACATCTTGTTGAGCTGACCCCGGCGAAATGGCTGGAACAAAACCTCGGCAAAGACATGAGGCTGGGCTTTGACCCCTGGCTGCACACCTCCAAAGGCGCGCAGAGATTAAAGAAAGCCTGCGCAAAAGCGGCGGCTGAACTCATCCCCTGCGCCCCCAATCCGGTTGATGAAATCTGGACCGGCCGCCCCGCGCCGCCATGCGGCAGGATCACCCGTCACCCGCTCAAATATGCCGGCGAGAAGGCGGCGGACAAACTGAACAAAATCGCCGAACAATTGCGCCGCAAAGATGCCGATGCCGCCGTGATCACCTTGACCGATTCCATCGCCTGGGCCTTCAATATCCGCGGCCGCGACCTGCCCCGCAACCCGGCGCCGCTGGCCTTTGCCGTCATCCCGGCAAAAGGCCGGGCCGGACTGTTTGTCAATCCTGATAAATTGACACCGTCAACTGCCAAATATCTTCAAACATTTGCCGATATTGCCGCCCCCGCCAGCCTCATCCCCGAGCTGGAAAAACGCGGGCGTGAGGGTCAGAGCATCCAGATCGACCCGGCAAGCTGCGCCGACGCCATCGTCAAAAGCCTCGAAAACAGCGGCGCAAAAATTCTGCCGGCGGCCGATCCGTGCATTGCCCTGAAGGCGATAAAGAACGCCGCCGAGCAAAAAGGCGCAAAAACCGCCCATATCCGCGACGGCGCAGCGCTGAGCCGCTTTTTATGCTGGCTGGAGGCCGAGGCAACCAGCGGCAAGGTCTCCGAAATCTCCGCTGTAGAAAAGCTTGAGGAGTTCCGCGTCCAGACCGGTAAACTCAAGGATATCAGCTTCGACACCATCTCGGGCTCGGGCCCCAATGGCGCGATCGTTCATTACCGGGTCTGCGGGCAGAGCAACCGCCAGCTGCAATCCGGCGAGCTTTATCTGGTCGATTCGGGCGGCCAGTATCAGGACGGCACCACGGACGTGACACGAACCCTCGCCATCGGCCCGCCGCCGCCCGAAGCCATCCGCCATTTCACATTGGTCCTCAAAGGCCACATTGCTCTTGCCCGCTCCCGCTTTCCCAAGGGCACCACGGGCGCGCAGCTTGACATTCTTGCCCGTAATGCTTTGTGGCGGGCCGGTCTTGATTACGACCACGGCACCGGCCACGGGGTCGGCTCCTATCTTTCCGTCCATGAAGGCCCGCAAGCCATCTCGAAACGCAGCCATGTGGCGCTGGAGCCGGGCATGATCCTCTCCAATGAGCCGGGCTTTTACCGCGAGGGCAAATACGGCATCCGCATCGAAAACCTGATGCTGGTAAAAGAAGCGGCGGATATTAAAGGCGGCGAGAGCCCCATGCTGGGCTTTGAACCCCTGACCCTGGCCCCCATCGACCTCAACCTCATCGACAAGGCGCTTCTCGATCTGGAAGAAAAAACCTGGCTCAACGCCTATCACCGCCACGTCAACCAGACCATCGGCCCGCGCCTGCCGGACAAGGAAAAAATCTGGCTGGAGGCAGCCACCCGGCCAATCTGACAATTCGCCATTCCCCCCCTCTTCGACACTCCACCCCCCCCTTCGTCATTCCGGCAAAAGCCGGAATCTATTAACCCACCAGCCGCATTTCAACAATCCACCATGGATTCCGGCTTTCGCCGGAATGACGTGGATATGAATATGGAAATTGCCATAATGACACGGATATGAATATGGAAATTGCCGGTCCGGGGTTGCACCCGGGACCGGAACGTTTACTCTGTGTCCCCTGTCATTAAACGTTTCGGACGAAGATTCACCCCCGTCCAACAAGTGTCTCATCAGACACTCCGTCATCAACCCACCCCGTCATTCCGGCGGAGGCCGGAATCCAAGTCGGATTAGCAACAATCTGAAGGCCTTTTTTGGATTCCTGCCTTCGCAGGACAAACCCGTTTGTTTTTG
>CAZIVB010000122.1:0-7577 GCA_964542565.1 uncultured Hyphomicrobiales bacterium
GATAGGGTGCAAGCGGCCACCTTTGACCAGATAGCGATAGCGCACATCCGGTTTCAGGCCGCATTTGCCGCCATCAAGGCCCAGTTGGCGCGAATAGGCCTCAACCCCTTCAACGCTGGAGCTGATGGATGAGGGCCCATGCTCCATCAGGAAGCCGCCGATTTTCTCCGACACCGCCGCGCCGCCGCAGCGGGTCTGGCGCTCGACAAGCTGAACCTTAAAGCCGCGCCGGACAAGCTCATAAGCCGCGCTCAGGCCCGAAATGCCGCCGCCGATGACAAGCGCGTCTATCATGTCACGCTCTTTGTTTTTCCGCCCCTGCCGGTAAAGGGCGGCGGACCGCCAAAGCGGCGGCGGGCCAGCTCGTCAAGATGGCTGGCGAGAACCTCGCCCTCCCCCTTCTCACGGGCAAAATCCTCGGCGCGGCGTTTGACAAAACGGCGCACAAAGGCCGGAACATGCATAAGCCGCTGCTCCGCCTCCTCGCTCCAGGGCATATTGCTGTTTGTTTGCGGCATGGGGGCGATGATGGCGCCGCCGCCGGGCTGATAGGCGCATAAAAAATCCTCACCCATCAGATTGCCGTCCCGCGCCAGCGGCCGGGCGCGGCAGCCGCCGCAAAGCCGGGTGTATTCACATTCGCCGCAGCGCCCTTCAAGTTCCGGGTTTCTCAGCGCATTGAACATGGGCGCATCATGCCAGATTTGGGCAAATCCGCTCTCGCGCACATTGCCGGCGCTTTCTTCCATATAAGGACAGGCAGTCACTCCGCCTTCTGGCGTGATGCGGGCATAACGGATACCGGCATGGCAGCCGCCTGCATCATAGCCATCGGCCTGGGTGACGGGCAGCGGCGGATCCATTTCCATCGCCATGCGCTTGAAATGCGGTGCGCAGCGCGCCCTGACGATCAGGGATTGCTCATCGCGCGCCGCCTGCGCCACCCGCGCCAGAACCCTTTCATAGGTCCGGGGCGTGATATTGGTAAAGGTTTCGCCGCGCCCGGTGCAGACCAGGAAAAAGACATTCAGCACCGCCGCGCCGGAAGAGCGGCAAAAGGCGATCATGTCATCCAGTTCATGGGCATTTTCCTCTGTTACCGAAAAATGCACCTGATACATCAGTCCCGCCGCGCGGCATTCATCAATCCCGGCCATGGTTTTGGCCCACGCTCCGGCCATGCCGCGGAAATTGTCATGATATTCGGGCTTGAGCGAATCGACGCTGATCCCGGCGGCGCGCATTCCGGCTTTGACAAGCGAGGCAACGCGCTTTTTCGTCAGCCCGATCCCGTTAGTGCCCAGAACCGTCATCAGACCGCGCCCGGTGGCATAAGCCGCCAGCTCCTCGATATCACCGCGCAGCAGCGGCTCCCCGCCGGTAAGCACAATCATGGTCTCGTCGGAAAGATCGGCAATCTGGTCAATCAGCGCCAGCGCTTCGGCGGTTCCAAGCTCGCCCGTCTCGCCCTGCGCCTTGGTGCCCGCATCAAGATAACAATGCCGGCAACCCAGATTGCAGCGCCGCGTCAGGTTGAACGCGATCAAAAAAGGAGACTGGACCGGCGCATCCATTGCTCAGACATCCCGTCCGGGCGGCATTTTATGTCCGCCCATCTGCATGTTTTCTTCCATGGCCTTTCTTGATTCGGTGATCACATCCTCGGCCAGAGTGATGGAAATACGCCCCTCACCCGCTTCAACCGCATGCGCCTCAATGCGCCGGCGCACAGAGCTGCGCACCATCTCGGGCACCCGTGAAAGCCGCGCCAGCGCTGCGGCATCCCACACCGGGGCCGGGGCCGCGCCGCCCTCGATAAAGGGCTGGACATGGGCAATTTCCACCACGGCGCTATTTTCCCGCCTTGCCCGTTTTTCGGCGCTGAGGCGAATGCTGGCCGAAACCGAAGGATCGCCGTTCTTGTCCAGCATCGCCTTTGCCGCATCCGACCAGCCCATGGCCTTTACATCCCCGGCGCTGCCGCCCCTGTCGGGGCAAAAGCGGTTGGTGGCCTCTTCGATCAGTGAAGTGGTAATGACGGTATGGCCGCTTTCCTGCGCCAGCCGCAAGATCGCCATACGCACCATTTTACGCGCCGTCTCGGGCACTTTGAGCATTTTGGCTTCGGCTTCGTCCGTCCAGGAAATGGTCTCGCGCGCCACGGCGTCAAAGGGCGGTGTGTAGGTGCTCAAAGTCAGCCAGATATTGCACGGGCTGATCCGCATCAGGTTTTCGGCATTGCCGCCGATATCAAGGTCCGGGTCGGCGTGAACGCCGGTTTTACCCGCGATCAGCAACGAGGCTCCCTGCGCCTCAAGATAAGCCGCGATCGCGGTATAGGGCTTGCCTTCAAGCAGCTCGGTTGTCAGCTCCACGCCCTCGTCCCTGGCGACGCTGAGGGCCACATCAAGATGCGATTGATAAATCTGGGCAATGCCGGAATCAATAATTTCTTCATGCAGTTGTTCCTGTTCCTTGAACTTGAATGTCTCGCCCGCCTCCTGGCTCAGATTGACCGCGATCTTGTCGAACGCCACATAATGAAAATAAGGATCGTAAGCCGCCACGGCATGAAGTTTGACATTGAAACGCCGCGCCAGATCAAACCCGGTCATCAAGGCGCCAAATGATCGCGGGCTGCCGTCAAGCGCCACGACGATGGGCCCGCCGCCAATAGTGCTTTGCGGCTTGCGGATGATAAGCACATCAATGGGCGAGCGGCGCACGGTGCGCTCGCAGACCGTACCGATGAGCGTTCCCGGCATGATGCCGAGCCCCTGGGCGCCGAGCGCCAGCAGGTCAAAATCGCCGCTGGAGGCGGCCTCCACCAGCCGCCGGTAATTCTTGCCTTCCGGGCTCAGACGCCGGAAAGGTACATCCGCCTTATCGCAAATCCCCTGCGCCGCGTCATGGTAACTGTCGGAAATCAGCCCCAGCCCGCGGGTGATGAGATCATCATGCACAATGCGCTGATGCTCCATCTCGTCTTCTTTTTTGTAGCGCTCCGGCAAGCCGCCCTCCATCTGGCGGAAGCGGTGATCATGCAGCCGGGCGGCATAGGCGTGAATGCCCGTTACAACCCCGCCCGCCGCACCGGCAAGGCGCACCGCCTCGCCCAGCGCCCGGTCGGCAAAAGGAGAAGCGTCAAGCGCCACCAGAATGCGTTTTAACGGCACCGGCGCTGTATCGGTGCTGGTTGGCTCAATTCGGGTTTGAGGCTCTGTAGTCTTCACTCCCCAGGCTCCTTGTTCTTGTTGTTATTCGGGATATACACAGCGAAAACCGAAAAACTCCGACACGGTATCGGAATAATCCCAGATCCGGTGATGCACCGTGGTCATATGCGGCAGGCCCTGAAAATTATTGCCGCGCAGATAGCTGCGTGTCTGCAATTTGTCATCGGCGGGCCGGAATATGCCGGGCACGCACACATTGCCGGCGATGCGAAAATCATCGACCCATTCCGAGACATTTCCCGCCATATCATAAGCCCCGTAAGGGCTGATATCCTTCGGGTGCGAACCAATGCTTGCCGGAACCTCGCCCTCCAGATAGGCAAAGGAGAGGTGTTCCGCGTTCCCCCAGGGATATTTGCGCCCATCCGTGCCGCGCGCCGCTTTTTCCCACTCCACTTCCGTTGGCAGGCGTCCGCCGGCCCATTTGCAGAAGCTGTTGGCGTCATTCCACGTCACCCCGGTCACGGGCTGGTCCGGCCTGTTGAATTCCGCATCATCGGCAAAGGCCGGTTTGGAATGACCCGTTGCCTCGATAAAGGCGTTATAGCGGGCATTGGAGACCTCAAAACGGTCGATGCGATACCCGTTTAGATTAAACTCCGCCGGGCCCACCATGGACGAATAGCCCGGTCCGCCAAGCTGCGCCGGTCCGGCGGGAACATGCACCGTATCGGCCGGTCCCGCCGCGCCGAAAATCCCCGACAGCGAGGTTACCGCCACAGCGGCAATGGATTTGAGACCCTCAAACATCAATGCGTCACCCAATAGCCGAACAGAAGCAGAATAACGACAATATTGACCAGGGCGCCGGCCAGAACAAACCAGTCAAACGCATTGCGCGGAAGTCTCATGCCGGCGCCCGTAACCGTCTTCATCTAGTAGCTGAAATCAATCTTGGCGCTGCCGCCGGCGGTCACTTCGACCTTGCCCTTTTTCTCGCCAAGAAAACCGTGCCAGACCTTGATCTTGTATTTTCCGGGGGGCACATCCTTGATCGTAAATTCGCCCTTGTCGTTGACCTGGGCGAAATAGGGATTGCGGGCGACAAAAACAAAGGCGTGCATGAAGTCATGTGCATCGCATTCGATTTTCATGCCCGAGCCCTTGCGCAGCTTGATCTTCTTGGTGACGATGCTGCCCTTTTCCGGCTGCGAGACATTCAGCACCGTGCGCCGCGCCCGGCCGATCAGCTCATAAGCGTGGATATTGTGCAAAACCGTATCGGAGTTCACCGCTTCGAGCTCGCCCTTGTTGCGCATGAAGGACAGATAGGGTTCAAAAGTGCATTTTTTCTGGTTCAGGGTATTTTTGGTCAGCCCGGCGGGGAAGGCTTTTCCTACCTTGACCTTTTCCAGATAAACCACCGCGTTGAGCAATGCGCCGTCCTTGATCTGGACCATGGGCACGATACGCTCGCCGCTGCCGCAGACATCGGTATCTTTTGAAATGGTGTATTTTCTGATATTGGGCTTTGCGCTGCCGGCCAGAACCTTGCCGGTGATCGTCCCGCCATCGGCGACGTCGCCTTCTTTATATTTAGCCGCCTGGGCGGTTGCTGAAAGGGCCACAACGCCCAGGGTTACAAGGGCAAACTGCATGATCTTGCGCATGGTTATAGTCTCCAGTTGATTTTTCAGTCTTGACTTATGCCACAGAAACGCTGTCTTCCTGTACATTAATCTCTTCGAGGGCTTCAATTACCGACAGCCACTCAATTTTTCGGTTTGTGTCCTTTAATACAGCCAGAAGATGTGCATTCGCCGCCTCGGGGTTAACCCGCCGCAAAAGACGCCCGCCCTCGCGCCGGTGATACCCGTCATGGGCCAGCGAGAAATCGACCAGTTCCGCGATAAACGCATCATCCTGCAAACCGGCAATCATCCGGGCCGCCGCCAAACGCACGCGCGGCGTATTGTCATCCAGCAATGCGGCAAACTCAGGGTCGCCCTTGCCCAGAAAATCCAGAGCGCCGAGCGCCTCGGCAACAATATGGCTGTCAAGGTCCTGCGTCAGGGCTCTCAGCGTCTCCGCCGCGTCCTCGCCGCCCATGCGGCCAAGGGCGCGAATCAGGAAAACCCGCGTTTCGGGATCGGTATTCGCCAGAGCCGCGATGATGTTTTTCGCCACCGCGTCCGCCTCGTCAGACCCCTTGCCTTCAAAATGGGCCAGCGAGTCCGCGGCAATGCGCACAACCTCCTTGTCCGGATCGCCCAACGCCTCGCCCAAAGCCTGCATGACTTCGCTCCGGCGCACATCGCCCAGCAGCCTTGCTGCAAAACGGCGGACATCCTGATACGGGGCGACAACCGGATCGGGCGACAAGCGGCGGCGTTCGTTCTTTTTCTTCCGGTCGGTCGCAATCTGGAGAAACTCCATATCCTGCGGCGAAAGCCCGACGGTTTCGGTTTTTTTCTTCAACACCTCGGCTATGACCGGATCATCGCTCAGGATCGCCGCCAGGGTGGATTGGGGAACTTCCGGCTCGGCTTCTTCCGGCGCATCTTCTTCGGCTTCGGATTCCGCTTCCGGTTCAGGCTCGTTCTTGTTGTCGAAATCAGCCTCGACCACGTCCGGCTCTTTTTCCTCCGGCGTCTCGGGCGGTGGGATCAACTCGCCGCGAAGCGCCGACAAGAGGGCATCGCCCGCCATATTGGGCCAGGGCGCATTTGCCGCCATCCGCGCCAGAGCCGTCATGGATTTGAGCCGCAACTGGCGCTCATCCACGGCCAGATTGCCGATTAAAACCTCAAGCGTCTCCTCAGCGCTGTCCTTTTCAAGCGCTTTTAAAATCGCAAGACGAATGTCCAGCGCAACATTTTTGTCCGCCATATCCTCGATCATCTGCGGCCGCAGATCATCGGGCGCAATCACCATCGAGGCCTGAATGGCCGCCGCGGCGGTTTTTTCATCATCCGCGCGCCTATCCGCCTCCAGAGCCTCAAGCGCCGTTTTGGCGTCAACCAGATCGGGAGCCGCGGCCAGTACCTGATAAACGGCGCGCCGGACGGCTGTATCGGGATCCTTGATCAATATCGCGGCAATATCCCGGTGATGCTGCAGACAACCGGCGGCCATCGCCGCCCGGATCGCCGGATTGGGATCGGCGAGCAGGATTTTCATGCGCGCATCGGCGGGCTCCACGCCCATCAGCGCCCCGCCGCAGGCATAGCGGACATCGGCGTCCTTGTGCTTGAGGGCCAAGGCAACCGGGCCGGCGGCATGCGGGCTGCGGCTTGCGGCCAGGACAGCCGCGGCGCGGCGGCGGCAGCGCGCGTCCGCATGATCAAGAAACGCGCCCAGGGCCGCAATGCCGCTTTGCCCGAGGGAGGCAAGAACCCTGAAGCCTGTTTCCATGATATCATGGGTGTCCATATCGCCAAGCGCCTCAACGATATCGGGCACCGCGTCTTGCGCCTTCAACGTGCCGAGCGCCTTGAGGGCATGAAGCTGAACATCGGTCCAGTCATCCCATTCCGAGGCGTAAAACTCATCCTCGTCCCAGACAACCTCCTCATCCCGGCCTTTGAGCAGGCGGCGCAGCAGGGGAATAACCTCCCGCTGACCCATGACGGCAAGCGCGTCTATGGCGTTGAGTTTGACCTGGGCAGCAGGGTCTCCCAGCAGATTTTCATGCAGCTGTTTCGCCGCTCTTTTATCACCGGTGCGGATGAGCGCCTCGGAGGCATCGGCGCGCACATCTTCATCTTCATCAAGCAGAGCCTTGATGAAGACAAATACCGAACCGTTTAAATCAATGCGCGAAAGTGCTTTTGTGGCGGCCGTCCGGTGGATATCAATTCCATCGGTAGCCTGATTGCGCAAGACCGCCTTGACCCGTTCGGGCGATCCATTCGCATTTTCGTTCTCAGCATTCACCATCAACACATTTTTACTCCTGATTGGCCGATCCGACTATAAAACATAGCCATAAAGAAGAATGAGACTAAATCACAAAAAAGCATGGCCGGGATCGACTCCCGGCCATGCAAGGTTTCGTTTCTAGACGATATCGCGAGGTGCGAAAGACATGGAGCGGAAAGTCTTCTTGTATTGCGACTCACCGAGTTTCTTCACCTTGGCGACACCCATCTTGTAGTTGTAGTTGCCACTGATCCAGTCCGGGATCCGGCCGGCAACTGAGTTGCCGGGCTGGCTCGGCACCAGGAAGTCCATGAAGGTTACGCCCTTCTTGATGTGACGGGTCACGATGGCGATCGCGGTGACAGCCGCTTTCGTCAACTCGATATTGCCGTTCTCCATCTGGCCGGTGAAGGTAAAATCAGACCCTTCCACACCCTTGATGATATTCTTCAGGCTGGGAACGCGATCGGAATAGATCAT
>CAZIVB010000123.1:0-7547 GCA_964542565.1 uncultured Hyphomicrobiales bacterium
AAAGAACTGGCCAGCACCAATAATGACGACCTGACGATCAGATACTACACCCGCCCTGACGGCCGCAAAACCGGAGCCAGAGAGGCTGCGGCTGACAAGGCCCCGATCAGCGGCGCGGCAGGAGAAGGAGCGGTATCATGATGAACCGGCGCAACATACTCGCAGGCCTCGTCTCGGCGGCGGCACTGCTGACATCGCACGCTTCCATCGCCGCCGGCGCATTGCCGGACGCAGTTGACGACAAGCTGGGGTGGGATGATTTTCTCGCCCGCATGAAAGGACTCGCAAACCGCTTTGCCACGGGCAAAATCGGGCAAAACGACATGGAGCGCGCCGGGTTGCGGCTGATCAGCCGGCTGGATATCAACGCCGCTTCTTTTGAGCGGGCCGTCGCCAATTCGTATGAAAGCGGCAATTTGTTCTGGCTGTGGCAAAGGATGACCAAATCGGCCCGGCTGGATGGCGGCATTCTCAATATTGACGACAGGCAAATGATCCCGCTGCATGATCATCCCGCCGCCACCGGCATGGTGCGCATCATCAGCGGCGAGGCGGAAGTGTGGAAGCTGGAGCGGGTTGATGCAGATCGCAGCCGCCCCGGAAAAGCGCAGCTTGAAGTGCTGTTCCGCGGTGTTCTGCGCCCCGGCGATACCGCCACGGTCACCCCGGAGAACGGCAATATCCATGCGCTGCGCTCGGTGAGCAAGGAGTGCCGGATGCTCGATTTTTTCATCCCGCCCTTTGACCGGGCCAGCCTGCTCTTTTTTGCCCCCGATGACGAAAACTGGTTCGGCAAACAACAAATTTCCTGCCGGGCGATCCCCCGAACCCGGTTCACCCGGTCGTGAAAATCCCCCCCCTGAAATGAAAGGATCAATATCATGAAGTGGATAATGAAAACGTTTAAAACCGTATTGGCGCTGGGCCTTGCGGTTGTCTTTGCCGGAGCGGCAATCGCCGGTGAGGATTTTTCCAAACTGCCAAAACGCAAACAGACAACTCTGGGCCTCTATATGACTTCGCCGCAGGCCTATGATTACACCATGAAGCATATGGACAAGACGCTGTTTGTCGATGTCCGTACGCCGTCGGAACTCAATTACCTTGGCGCGACAACGGTCATGGACAAGCTGGTGCCGTGGGTGTTCATGGATACAACCGGATGGAACGCCAAGAAGCACCGTTATAAAAGAAGAACCAACACCAGTTTCGTCGCCGATATGGATGCGGCGCTGAAGAAAAAAGGTTTGAGCAAAAACGACACCGTGATCCTGATCTGCCGCTCCGGCGACCGCTCGGCGGCGGCCGTTAACCTGCTGGCCAAAAACGGTTATAGCAAAGCCTATACCGTAGTTCACGGCTATGAGGGCGACAAGGCCAAAACCGGCAAGGACAAAGGCAAGCGCGTGGTCAATGGCTGGAAAAATTCCGGGATGCCCTGGACCTATTCGCTTGATGGCGACCTGATGTACTTTACGAAATAACAGGCGTTGCCGGTTATGAATGATCATTCAATACTCCTCCCCGGCGGCTTGCCCCGGGGAGGGCGGGGGGAATTCGCCTTTGCCAGTGTTTCTGCGGGTTAAGGTCGCCGGGCGGTGCATCTCAGCGCATGTTCTGGCGCCGGATACGGGTGATTCTTGCCTTGATGCGCAGCAAATCCCCGTCCAGGGCCGCCTGACCGTACCACCATTGATAATCGGGTGAATGATGGCCCAGGCCAACGCGAAGATTGCCGAGGGTTTGCAGGCGCATTCTGGCGAGCATGGCTTTCAGGGCTGTCGCGTCGTTATCCGGCGGGCTTGCATTATTCAGAGTTGAAATGACCGCACCCTCCGCCTCGCGCAGTTTTAATTCTCCTGTTTTCAGCGAGTGTTTGGCCGTCTCCAGAATGGTTTTTACATATCTGGGGGCATGGCAGTCGAGGCAGGAGAATGACACGGCTTCGTCATTGGCGGGCAATCCATGCTCACCCTCATGCATATGACAATAGGCACAAGAGGGGGTTCGGTAATTGGCCTCGGCGAGCGGTCTCGACCAATCCCGGCGCGGGCCCTCCAGAGCCGCGATAACACCGTGCTTGGATGTGGCATAACTGCGGATAATCGCGGCTTTTTCGCCGCCGTGGCAGCTGGTGCAGGCCTGGTTGCGGCGGGCTTTGGCCATTGATCCGGGATGTTGCCGGCCGTGGCAGGCGACACAGCTTGCGGGGCTGGAATCCTTTCCGTGGGGACCTTTACGCCAGGCGGCAACAAGATCGGGCGTTTCGCGGATGTGGCAGTTGATGCACGCGCTTTGCGAGAAGGAACCTTTGGGCGCATCCCTGGCTTTGACGGGCGCGGCGGCGGCAATGAGAAATATGAGGACAAGGGCCGTGCGCATCAGTTGCGCTCCGCGTTCAGATCGGTATAGGCGCCCGATGTCCATAGCGGTTCAGGATCAAAAGGTTTCTTCTTGCCGTTTTTGCTTTTTGCCAGCCGGCCGAGAATGCCGGCTTCCTGCCGGATGTTTTCAAGAGCCTTTGCCATGCGCAAATGGCCTTCATCGACAAGAGCGGATGCACTATGCGCGGCCCCTTTATAAGCCCGCAGATTGTCAAAATACCACATCTCGAAATAATCACGCTCAATTTTAGAGACATTGAAAAAGGCGGAGGCCTGACCTTCAAAAAAGCCGATACGCGCCCGGGGCCACAGCTTGTCGAGCGCGTCCACCGGATAAGGCGGCCGCTTTCCCGGCGCAGGCGAGAGATGGCCTTTACCGCGCACGCCTTTCAAAATGGCCTCGGCGGCATAGAGTTTTTTCCAGGCCCGTTTGCGCTCCTTGTCGAGATCGCGAAGCCAGATTTGCGCTTCGGCTTTTTTGTGACAATCCATGCAGACTTTGAGCCAGCGCTGCCGCTTCACTTCGTTTTCGGCTGTTCGCGGATTGACCTCGCGCAGGCCAAACTTCCAGATCGCCTTGTCCGCCACCTGATGCACGCCATTATGCATATGGCAATAGGCGCAGGTGGGAGCCGGATAATTGCCTTTCGCCAAAGGCTTGCTCCAGTCCCAGTCCGCTGCCTCAGCGCGATATTTTTTACCGTGGGCGGATGCGAAATAAGCTTCATCATCTGGATGGGGCGGGCCGGAATGGCAGGTGATACAGGCCTCGGGACGGCGCGCCTCGGCGGCGCTGAAGCGGTGGCGAGTATGGCATGAATCGCATTTGGTGGCGACCGAGTGGCATTGCACGCAAGAGGCGACTTCGGCCTTTGGCTTGTCGACGAAATGTTTGGCGTCAACAGCGCGCTCCATGGCGAGCGCATGGCTGGGAAACCCGTAACGTTTTTCATCCGTGAACTGATCGTGCTGGGCGGCGTGACATGTGGCGCAGATATCCGGCGTTGGCATATGCAGTTTCTGATGATCATTGCCGTGACAGGAGTTGCAATAAACCGGCTTATCTTGTGAAGCGTGCCGGCTGGCGCGCCAGTCTTTCACGATCCCCGGTGTAAGCTCCGCATGACATTCAACGCATTCCTCGCCTTTGAAAACCCCTTCCATGGATTGTACCGATTTGTAAAACGCTTTCGGGTTCCAGTAGGCGAACACCGGATCGGGTTGCCAGAGGCGCGAATACAGGCCCGTGCCGCCGCCGCCTTTGCTCCACTGCACATAGCCAAATCCGGCCGCTATGGCGATCAGGGCCAGGGCCAGGGGAATCCAGACAATACGCATTATATCCGCTCCCCCGTGGTTGTTAACTCCGGCAAGCGCTGTGGTTTGGCTGGCCTCGGGCCCGTCCTGATTTTGCGCCGGATACGCCGCGTAAGACTGAAATCCTCCAGAATAGCCCCGGCAGCGGCATATCCGCCCGCTATTGCGGTTACAACCAGATCGGGACCGTTGGTGTTGTCGCCGCCGGCATAGAAGCGTGGATTGCTGGTGCGGCCTTGTTCATCAACGACAATACGGCCGGCCTTATCGGTCATCACGTCGAGACCGGCGAGCCAGTCTGGCGGGGAGGGTTTGAACCCGAAGGCAAGGATCACGGCATCGCAGGGCTTGATCTGCTCGCCTTCATCCGTCGCAAAGCAAACGCCGCTTATAACACTGCGCCCCAGTATCTCTTTTGGCTGGTGGTTAAACATGAAGCGGGCGCCTTCATCGCGCGCAAATCCAACCTCTTTGGGACCGGCGCGCATCTCCGCCTCGCTGCGCCGATAGGCGATACTCACGCTTGCCGCACCGGCTCGCAGCGCCGAGCGGGCGCAGTCCATGGCCGTGTCGCCGCCGCCCAATACCAGGACCTTGCTACCGGAAAACTTCACATCGCCGCCATTTTTCAATGTGTAAAGGAAATCCCACGCCTGCCAGACACCGGCCATGTCTTGCCCCGGCAGTTCAATTTGCCGGGCCTCATGCGCGCCGAAACCCAGAAACACGGCTTTAAAGGGAGCAAGCAATCCGGACATCGTGTTTTGATCAACCCAAACCCCCAATCTGAATTGCACCCCCAAATCGGCCAGCACTGCGCCGCGCCGTTCAAGAACATGCGCGTCAAGTTTGAAAGAGGGAACGCTCAAGGCCAGTTGGCCGCCGATCCGGTCAGTCTTGTCAAAGACCGTCACCTGAACGCCTTCCCGGGTAAGCCGCTCGGCGCAGGCCAGCCCGGCCGGTCCCGCGCCGATGACCGCCACTTTATGCTTGTGGATAATACTCACCGGTCGTCCTGGCTTCCGGTGCTGCTTTAAAGTGGTATCGGTGAGCGCCTGCTCCAGAGCGCCGATGGTGACCGCCTGTCCGCCCGGCGCCAGCGTGCACCCGGCCTCGCACAGACGATGCTGCGGGCATAACCGGCCGCAGATTTCCGGCATCGGGCTGGTGGAATGGGCGATCTTGGCCGCCGTGAGGATATCTCCGTTTGCCGCCGCCCTGAGCCAGTCGGGGATGCGGTTGGAAAGCGGGCAGGCATCGCGGCAGCCGGGTGTGCCGCAATCAAGGCAGCGCGAGGCCTGCTCCACAATCCAGGCAAGGCCCGGTGTCTGATCAATTTCGCCCCAGTCATTCAGCCTTTCGCGCACGGGGCGCAAGGGTGGTTCGCGGCGGGGCAGTACCGGTTTGAACTTTTTCCTTAACAGATGGCTGCCGTTTTGCACCAGAGCCGGCCGGAACAGATTGCGGACATCGCGGATCGCCAGGGCGTCCGTGGGGCACGACACCACACAGCGGGCGCAGCCCATGCAATCTTCCAGCCCGGTGATGCGCCCATGCGCCTTGCCCTGGGACCAGACCGGGATGCCCATATCGCACACCTGCTCGCAGCGGCGGCAATCATTGCATTTGTCCGTTTCCATAGCGATGCCATAGAAACCTATATGATTGAGCAGGCCGAAAGTGGCGCCGTAAGGGCACAAATTGCGGCAATAAAAACGGTTGCCGGTCAAGGGGGTGATAAAGAAGGAGCCGAAATAGGTGACGACAACCAGAAGATAAAAAGCGCCGACAAAGCTTGCCGTCCAGCCTGTCGGCGGAAACAGACTCACCACCATCAAGCCCATGTAAAAGACAAAAAAGAACCATTTGGAATGGCGCAGCCGCCAGATCCACTCGCCGCGCAGCGTGACATGGCGGAAAGGAAATCCGACGGTTTCGCGAATGCCGACACAAGGACAGCCCCAGCCGCATATGATCCGCCGCCCGAACAACACCACCAGCAGCAGCACCAGAAAAAACGACAATGTCCCCGGCGTATGCAGTGACGGGAAAACCGGCTGCGCTCCCAGATAACCGATATAGGGCTCGAATATGGGGCTAAGCCACGGGATCAGCCACCAGAATACGGTCACGACGAACACAAGGACGATGAAGCGCTTGCGGGTATAGGAATTGCGCTCGGCTGCAATGCGCCAGATACCGAAAATCATGATTATGGCGTATTCGGTATAACGATTGAGCCAGATCGGGTTGTCCCACCAATACAAATAACTCTCATTGAGCCAGCCCAGGAACGCCAGAGAAAAAGCGGCAAGCGAGAGCGCCTGAACCCAAAGCGCGTATTTTGCCGGCATGGTTCCTTGCATGGACGCGGGTGCCGGGCGCGGCTGGAAGAGGTGCGGAACCTGTTTTTTGGCATCAAGGCTTGAGCTCATGGCGTTTTATGCCCCTTCCGTTCAACCGGAAAGCCTATGTGGTTCGGTCTCATTACTTCGAGGCTGCCGGGCTGTGCCGGCACAGGCTGCCCTTGTAGAACAGGTCATCAGGATGGGGCAGGGTGTGGTAGGATCCGGCCAGAACCGTGGTGGCCGCGGCGCCCATGAGCGCGGCGGCGAAAACCAGTCTGAGGATGTCTTTTCGTTTCATGGCCGGACTTTTCGCCTCCCGTTGATGGCATAATTGCCGCTCCTGCCCCTGAAGGGCTGAAGCAACATCTGGTCGAGGCGCAGATCGGCGGGCTCACGGAATTGTTCAATGCCGATAGTCATGGCTTCATGTCCGGCCTCGGGCTGGGCCTTGCAGGTGCCGAACCTGCCAGGCCGGATTGGCACCTCGTTACTGAGGATCAATTCCTGCATTTCATCGCCGTTTATTATTCAATTAATTGATTGAATAATAAACGGGTGTTTAGCTCTCTGTCAAGACGCTCTGGACTTTGACGTATTCAATTATTATATTAAATTTATCAAAACCGAGGTTAGTCAAGTGAGCGAGCAAAATCCAAAGAAAGCGCTGTTTGAGCAATTTGCCCTGATGGCCAAGGCCATGGGGCATGTTCACCGGCTTGAACTGCTTGAATCTCTCGCGCAGGGGGAGCGCGGCGTCGAAGCGCTGGCAAGGGCAGCCGGGATCAGCATCGCCAATGCCTCGCAGCATCTGCAGCAACTGCGTCAGGCCGGGCTGGTGACATCGCGAAAGGACGGCACGGCGGTGATCTACCGTTTGACCGGAGATGATATCGTTACGCTGTTTGATGCCCTTCAATCTTCCGCCGCCAACCACCTTGCCAAGGTTGAAAGTCTGATCAGCAAATATTACACCGCCCGCGACGGGCTGGAGCCACTGTCCCGTGAGGTGCTGATGGCTCGCATGAAGGAAGGAAGCATCACGCTTCTGGATGTGCGCCCGCCCGAGGAATACGATTCGGGCCATGTGCCGGGCGCAATCAATATTCCGCTGGGCGAGCTGAGTGCGCGATTAAAAGACCTCCCCGAAGGCCGCGAAGTGGTCGCCTATTGCCGCGGCACATGGTGTGTCCTCTCGTTTGAAACCGTGGCGGCCCTGCGCAAACACGGCCTCGCCGCAAGGCGGCTTGAAGCGGGCTTCCCGGAATGGAAAGCCGCCGGCCTCCCGGTTGAAGGCGCACCCCACTGACATTTGATCTTGCTCAACGGTTCACAAGGGGCGCCCGTTTGTTTCGTTTTTAGCGCGGGCTTTGAAAAGTTGGAGATATGGGGAATGTGCCAAGAATCAAAATAAAATCGGATGCTCGACATGTGTCGCCATGACGGAAACACATGATTTTTCCGGCTACCACGAACCGATAAATTGAGCCCGATATGGTGT
>CAZIVB010000124.1:0-2355 GCA_964542565.1 uncultured Hyphomicrobiales bacterium
GGAATATCGCCGGGGCCGCTGACCATGAGGACGGGCGCATTATAGGCGCGCGCCGCAAGATGCTGCAAAACCTCCAGCCCCGAGCGCCCGGGCATACGGATATCAAGAAGCAGGCAGGCGGGGGGAAGCTTTGCCAGCGCGCTCAAAAAGGCATCGCCGGTTTCAAACGCCTCGACGCGGTAGCCCTCCTGCCTGAAAACCATGGCGAGGGCATCACGCACCGCGCTGTCGTCATCTATGATATAAATGCTGTTTTTATCCATCATCCGGCTCCACGATCAGGGGGAGAGTCAGTTTGAATCTTGCGCCCGTGCGCCCATCGCTGTGCTCAAGCGCCAGATCGCCGTCATGACGCCGCGCGATGGAGCGCGAAATCGCCAGACCCAGACCCATGCCGCCATTGCCCGATGAGGAAAAGGCCCGGAACAGGGTCGGCACAACATCATTTTCAAGCCCGGGTCCGTTATCCTCGACGAAAACTTCCAGAATGCCGCCGCTGATACGGGTTTCCACGATGATGATCTTGTCCTGGCGCTCGCGGATGGCGTCCATGGCGTTGCGGATAAGATTGACCAGAATCTGCTGGATTTGCACCGGGTCGGCATTGACCATCGGTTCCGCCTGGCTAAAGGAGAACTGCACTTCGATGGAGCGCTCCACCAGGCTCTGGGCCATCAGATCAATCGCCTCATGAATGACCTCATGAATGGCGACCTCGCGGCGCTCGACCTCGCGCTTTTCAACAAAGCGGCGCATGCCGCGCAAAATCTTGCCCGCCCGCTCGGCCTCGGTGGCGGCCTTTTCAAGAATCTCGCGGATGGACTCATCCAGACCGGTCTTTGCCGCCGCCCGTGTCGCCGCCTGCATATAGAGCATGACCGCGGTCAGGGGCTGGTTAAGCTCATGGGCGATGGCGGTTCCCAGCTCATTCATGGCGCTGACCCGCGCCAGATGCTCCAGCTCGCCCTGCAAGCGCCGGTGCCTTGCCTCGGCCTTTTTGCGCGATCTTGTGTCTCTTATAATGCCGATGAACTGGCGGCCGGTATTGGTATTGGCCTCGCCGACGGAAAGCTCGATGGGAAATTGCGTCCCGTCCCGGTGGCGCGCCTCCAGATCGCGGCCGATGCCGATAATGCGTTTTTTGCCCGTTTCCAGATAACGCGCGATATGGCGGCCGTGATGGACGGCTTCTGAACGCGGCATGATTTTCGAGATGCCCTGCCCGGTAATCTCATCGGCGCTGTAACCGAACAAATCCTCGCAGGCCTTGTTAAAGGCAAGGATGCGCCCGCTGTCATCGGTAACGATGATCCCGTCGGCGGCGGTATCGAGCAGGGAGTGAAACCAGGCCTCGGCCTGATCGGCGGTTTCATGGCTGCTGATTTTGAGCCTGCTTGCGTCTGGCTCATGGCCCAGTGGACAAAAAGCGCTCTGGGCGGCGTTATCTTCCCGGCCTTGTCCGCTCATCTAGATGCACCGCCCGCCATCCACTTCCAGCGAGGAGCCGGTGATCATTTCCGCTTCATCGCAGCACAGGAACACCGCCGCATGGGCAATATCGGCAGGGCGGCTCAGGCGGCCCCAGGGAATGGAGGCTTCAAAACGGGCCCGGGTTTCGGGCGTATCGCCGCCCATGAATTTTACCAGCAGCGGGGTCTCGCCCGCCACCGGATTAATGGCGTTGACGCGGATTTTATCCGCCGCCAGCTCGGCCGCCATGGATTTCGTCAGGGTGATCATCGCCCCTTTCGAGCCGTTATACCAGGTCAGCCCCGGACGCGGGCGAAGCCCGGCGGTTGAGGCAATATTGAGAATAACCCCGCCGCCATTGGCGCGCATGAGCGGGACGGCGTGCCGCGCCATGAGGTAAACCGATTTTACATTGACAGCGAAAATCCGGTCAAATTCGGCCTCTTCAACCTCCAGCATCGGCTGGTTAATATGGGTAATCCCGGCATTATTGACAACGATATCAACCCCGCCGAGTTTTTCGACGCAAGCTTTCACCGCTTTGGCGACATCTTCATTGTCGGAGACATCCATGGTGCATGAAATTGCCGCCGAACCCAGCGCATCCGCGACCTTTGCGGCCGAATCGGCAACGATATCAGCAACCAGAACTCTTGCCCCCTCATGGACAAAGGCCGCGGCGATCCCGGCGCCAAAGCCTGAACCGGCGCCGGTTATCAGCGCGGTTTTTCCCGCCAGTCTTCCCATTTGGCCCCGTTCCTTTCCTGCTTGCGCGTCTGGCCTGATTGCAACATGCCGGACAGGGGCTGTCCAGCTAAAAAATTTAAATACGCTCTTGTGATATATTCTTTTTCGTTATATATACGAACGGAATATATAAAAATG
>CAZIVB010000124.1:2455-7476 GCA_964542565.1 uncultured Hyphomicrobiales bacterium
CGCTCTTGTGATATATTCTTTTTCGTTATATATACGAACGGAATATATAAAAATGGATACCGGTCTCATGAATGTACGCACATTATGTCTGGCGATTTTGTATTTTGGCGACGCCACGGGTTATGAAATCCGCAAAAACGCCCAGGAGGGTATTTTTTCGTATTTCATCAATGCAAGCTATGGCGCGATCTATCCGGCCCTTGGCAGGCTGACCAAGGAGGGTCTGGTTTCGTGCCGTGAGGAAATGCAGTCCGGCAAGCCCAACAAGAAAATCTATACCCTGACCGATGCCGGCCGCCGCGCCTTTATCGAAGCGCTTCATCAGCCGCCGGCGGATGATATTTTCAAATCCGAATTTCTCCTGATCATGATGTGCGCCGAGCTCGTGGAGCCTGTTGTTTTCAACAAATTGATGGATGAGCGGCTGAAATGGCTGGATGAGAAGGTAATTTTCCTGAAAGACGTTCAGCAGCAAGTTGAACGCGAGGGGAGCCGGTTTGCCATCGGCTGCGGCATCACAGCCTATGAGAATGACGCAAAACATTTGCGCGAAAGCCGCGAAAGACTGGCGAAAATCGCCGGTAGCGCTCTTAACCCTGCCGCATCTGAACCATCATAGCCGAGTTTAATAGCATGAGAAAATTTGGATCAATCATCTGGGCCATTCTCATTTTGGCGGCCATTATCGGCTGGGTGCTTTCGGGCGGCGAGACCCTCAAGCAACTTGCCGGCGAGATCAGGCAAAAGCCCGAACCGGCGGCTGCAAAGGAAAAACCCCGGATCACGAAAGTGAAAATCCGTATCCTGCAGGCGCAGATGCGTACCGAAAGCCTTATTGTTCGCGGCCGTACCGAGGCGGTGGCGCGGGTCAGTGTGCGGGCGCAAACCAGCGGCCAGGTCATATCGGTCCCGGAGCCAAAAGGCGCATTCGTTAAAAAAGGCGCGCATTTATGCATTCTTGATCCGGGGGCGCGCCGCGCCCGTCTGGCCGAGGCCGAAGCGGCGCTGGCGCAGGCCAGACTTGATTATCAGGCCAGCTCGGCGCTCAGCCGCCGCGGCTTTACGCCCAAAACCCGCGAGGCGGCGCATAAAGCCCGGCTTGATGCAGCCCGGGCGGCGATTTCACAGGTAAAACTCGATATCGAGCGCACCACCATCACCGCCCCTTTTGACGGCATAATCGAGGCCCAGCCGGCCAAAACCGGTGATCTGCTGCAACCGGGAGGGATTTGCGCCATTCTTGTCAAGCCCGATCCTTTGCTGGTCACGGGAGATGTCTCCGAGCGTGATATCAGCATGTTGAAAACCGGCATGAAGGCGTTTGCCAGACTTGTCACCGGTGAGCGCGTGACGGGTCATATCCGCTTCATCTCTTCCTCGGCGAACGCCGCCACGCGGACATTCAGAATCGAGGTTGAGGTGTCCAACGAGAAACAGCTTTTGCGCGACGGGGTGACGGCGCAGATTGCTATTCCGCTCAAACCCGGACCGGCCCATCTTCTGTCGTCCTCGCTGCTTTCGCTCAATGATGCCGGGCAGGTGGGGCTGCGCGTTGTTGATAAGGACAATATTGTGCGTTTTCTGATCGTGGAAATCCTTGAAGACAGCGGCAAGGGGGTCTGGGTCGGCGGGCTGCCCGCTTCCATCCGCCTGATTACCGTGGGGCAGGATTATGTGCGCGCCGGGCAAAAGGTCGAACCGGTGCTCGCCATGGCGGAGGCAAGGCCATGATGCGGGCCCTGGAAGCCATTTTGCGCCGCCCGCGCACGGTGCTGACCTTGATGATTGTTCTGGTAATCGCCGGAACCATCTCCTATCTGACCATCCCGAAAGAGGCCGATCCCGATATTCCGGTGCCGATCTTCACCGTGACCATTATTCATAACGGGATTTCACCGGAAGATTCCGAGCGCCTGCTGATCAAACCGATGGAAACCCAGCTCCGCAGCCTGGAAGGGCTAAAGGAGCTGACCGCGACCGCGGGGCAAAACTATGGCGTTCTGGTGGTGCAGTTTGAGGCCGAGACCGATCAGGAAACCGCCGGACGCGATGTGCGTGAAAAGGTTGATCTGGCCAAATCCGATCTTCCGGCCGGGGCCGAGGAACCGGTGGTGAAAGAGGTCAATCTCTCGCTGGTGCCGGTGATTGTCGCCACCTTTTACGGCGAGGTGCCCGAGCGCACCCTTTACAACCATGTGCGGCGTTTAAAAGACCGCATCGAGGCCATTCCAACGGTTCTGGAAGCCAATCTGACCGGCCACCGCGAAGAGGTGCTGGAGGTCATTATCGATGCGGCGAAAATGCAATCCTACGCAATTTCACAGCCTGAGCTGATCGCCGCCATGAGCCGCAACAACCAGCTTGTTCCCGCCGGGGCGCTCGATACCGGAACCGGGCGTTTCAACATCAAGGTGCCGGGTCTTTTTGAAAAAGCATCGGATGTCTATTCCCTGCCCGTCAAGGTTTCGGGGGACCGCGTTGTGACGTTAAAAGACGTTGCCCAGATCCGCCGCACCTTCAAGGATGCGGCAGGCTATGCGCGTTATAACGGCAAGCCGGCCATCGCCATCCAGATCATCAAGCGTCTGGGGGCCAATATTGTCGAGAACAACGAGGCGGTGCGCCAAACCGTGGCCGAGTTCACCCGCGAATGGCCGAAGGCCATTCATATCGATTTTACCCTCGATCAGTCCGGTTTCGTTTTTGAATCGCTCAATTCACTGCAATCCTCGATTTTGACCGCAATCGCGCTGGTGATGGTGATTGTGGTGGCGGCATTGGGGCTGCGCTCGGCGCTGCTGGTGGGCATCGCCATTCCCACCTCGTTCATGATCGGCTTTCTCGGCGTCGCCTTTTTAGGCCTTACCGTCAATATGATGGTGATGTTCGGACTGGTGCTCACCGTGGGCATTCTGGTGGACGGGGCGATTGTCATTGTTGAATATGCCGACCGCAAACTTGATGAGGGGATGGAAGGTACGCAGGCTTACATACTGGCGGCAAAACGCATGTTCTGGCCGGTATTTTCTTCCACCGCCACCACTCTGGCGGCCTTTATGCCCATGTTGCTGTGGCCGGGGGTGGCGGGCAAATTCATGAGCTTTTTGCCCATTACCGTCATTGTCGTGCTCACCGCCTCATTTGTCACCGCCATGGTTTTCCTGCCGGTTCTGGGCACTTCGCTGTGGAAAATCGTCCAGGTTTTCACTCCCTCTTCCCGGCGGCAAAAAGGGGCGGCGGACAACTTGCCCGGCAGCGCGGCGCGGCCACAGCCGGCAATCCATGCCTTTGAAGTCAAGGGGCCTTATGCCCGCATCATCAATGTGCTGATCTGGCATCCGCTCAAGGTTGTGTTGAGCATTGCGCTGCTGATCAGCGTTATCATTCAAAGCTTTGGTTATTTCGGCAAGGGGGTGGAGTTTATTCCGGCGGCTGATTTCGAGCAGGCGGTTGTGTTTGTCCGCGCCCGCGGCAATCTCTCCGCCCTTGAAAAGCTCGATCTGACCCAGCAAGTGGAAAAGATTGTTCTGGGCGTAAACGGAGTGCGCTCCGCCTTTACCAGCGCCGGAGCATCGGGGGGGCTTGATTTTGGTCCCAATACCGAAAGGGACGCGCCGCGCGACACCATCGGGCGCATCTATCTTGAGTTTCACGCCGCAGGCTCGCGGCCGCCGGGCAAGGAGATACTGGAAGATATCCGCCGGCAGACCGCCGCGCTGGCCGGGATTTACGTCGATCTGCAAAAAAAGGAAGAGGGCCCGCCGACAGGAAAGGATATCAGGCTGCAGATTCTCAGCGACAAGTATGACAGGCTCAAAACCGTCGTTGCGCGCGTGCGGCAATATTTTGACGAGGAAGCGGGCGAGCTTCGCGATATCGAGGATGACCGCCCGCTGCCCGGAATTGAATGGGAGCTTAAAGTTGACCGCGAGGAGGCCGGACGCTTTGGCACCGATGTCGCCTCGGTCGGCGGCGTGATCCAGCTTGTCACCAATGGCATATTGATCGGCACCTACCGGCCGCAAAACGCCGAGGACGAGATTGATATCAGGGCAAGATTCCCCAAAAACGAACGCTCAATCCATCAGCTTGACCGGTTGCGCATCCATACGCCCAAGGGGCTGGTGCCGATCAGCAATCTTGTCAAGCGCGAGGCCCATCAGCGCGTAAGCTCGATCTCGCGCAGCGACGGGCTCTATTCCATGTATCTTAAAGCCAATGTCACAAAGGGCGTGATGCCGGACGCCAAGATCAAACAGATAGAAAAATGGCTGAAAACCCGGGACTGGCCGCCGGGAGTGTCTTTCAAATTCCGCGGCGCGGATGAAGAGCAGAAAAAATCAGCCGCCTTTTTGCAAAAGGCGATGATGGGGGCCCTGTTTTTGATGTTCATCATCCTGCTGACCCAGTTCAACTCATTCTACCAGACCTTCTTGACCCTCATGACGGTGGTTCTTTCCGTCGTCGGGGTTCTCATTGGCATGATGGTGATGGGGCAGACTTTTTCAGTCATCATGACCGGTACGGGGGTGGTGGCTCTGGCGGGAATTGTGGTTAACAACGCCATTGTGCTGCTGGATACCTTCAACCGCTTCAAGCAGGAGGGCATGGACATGCTCGAAGCCGTCGTGCTGGCCTGCTCGCAGCGCCTGCGCCCGGTCTTGCTGACCACCATCACCACCATGATCGGTCTGGCGCCCATGATGCTGGGGATGAATGTCAATTTCCTCACCCGCTCCATCGGTTTTGGCGGTCTTACCGCGGGCTGGTGGGTGCCGCTGGCCACCGCGATTATCTTCGGGCTCGGCTTTGCCACCGTGCTGACCCTTGTTCTCACGCCGGTGATGCTGGCGGCGCCGGAAGTTTATCGGCGCAAATGGCGCGCCCTTAATAAGCGCCGCGCCTGGCGGCGGCAGGGACGCCAGGCTGAAGCCGGGCCAAGCAGTGAGCCGGAGGCGGGCGACACAGCGGAGGCGAAATCGCCGCCGCAACTGCCCCAGGCGGCGCAATAGCGTCTTTCA
>CAZIVB010000125.1:0-7433 GCA_964542565.1 uncultured Hyphomicrobiales bacterium
GAAAATCATCAGCAGGATATAGGCATAGCCCAGCCCCGCATAGAGGGCCACATTGGCGCGGATGAAATCATAGGGCTGGTCAATGAGCCCGAAGAACATCATGAATTCATTCAGCACGCCGCTATCGCCAAAAATAATCCGGAACGCAAAAGCGCGCAGGATTTCATTGATCCAGTACGGAATGATCAGAAGCAGGACGAGAATGCGCACAAAACCGCCGCCCTTGGACTGCCCCAGATAATAGGCGATCGGATAACACAGCAGCAGGTCGAGCACGGTCACAAAGGCCGCGGCAACAAGGGTGCGGACAAAGACCATAAGGTCGATCTTGTTATAACCATATTCATTTCCGGCCGAACCGAAAATCAGATATTTGTAGTTTTCAAGCGTATACGTGTCTTTTGGCCCTCCCATCTCCGGTGGCGGCAGATTGGGCCGGAACGAGAAGTCAAGCATGGAAATCTGCGGCAGGATTATCAGGACAATCACCCAAAATCCAACGAGAAGGAGTAATGCCCAGCCCATCGCCAGGCCATTTCTCCTGAAATAATCTTTCATGAATCCACCCATGGCGCTTACTCGCTCGCCAGTTCGCCCGCAGGCACGGCAACGGCCTGATTGGCGTCATATTTGAGAGTAAGTTCCACACCGGCATCGAAAAGACGCGCCTCGCCGCGATTTGTAAGGGCCATTTTCAGCTCCTTGCCCTCGGAGCCCTCAAGGAAGACATTGTAGCTCTGGCCCTCGAATTCCGAATGAAGCACGGCGGCCTTGATGCGGGTATCGGTTTTTTCCTTTTCCTCGGAAATATGCAGGGCCTCGGGACGGATAAACATCATGGCGTCATCGCCAACACCGAGTTTGCCGAGGCAGGCGGTGGAGATCCGGGCCCGCAAATCACCGGTGCGGTTGGTTTCGACAATGGCGAAGCCTTCGGCGATGGATTTGACCGTTCCGCGGAAGACATTGTTTTCGCCGACAAAGGAGGCCACGAAGGCTGTCGCCGGATCATCATAAATCGACTTGCCGTCGGCGATCTGGTCGATAATGCCGGCCTTCATCACCGCGACGCTGTCCGACATGGTGAGCGCTTCGCCCTGATCATGGGTAATATAAATAAAGGTAATGCCGACCTGTTTTTGAATTTCACGCAGCTCGGTGCGCATATGCTGGCGCAATTTCAGATCAAGCGCCGAAAGCGGCTCGTCCAGAAGCAGCACATCGGGCTCGGCGCAAAGGGCGCGCGCTATGGCAACGCGCTGTTTTTGGCCGCCCGAAAGCTCGGAAGGGAGCTTGTCGCTCTGGTCGGCAAGAGCAATCATTTCGAGCAACTCATCGGCGCGTTTGCGGCGCTCTTTTAAGCTGGCGCCGCGCACTTCCATGGAAAAAGTGATGTTTTCCCAGACTTTCATCAGCGGGAACAGGGCCAGATTTTGAAAAATCAGGGCGGTGGGACGCTCATTGGGCCCCTTGCCCGCCATATCCTTGCCGCCGATGAGAACCTTGCCATCGGCTGGCTCCAGAAATCCCGATACGGCGCGTAATATGGTGGTTTTTCCGCAGCCCGACGGGCCCAGAAACGAGAAAAATTCGCCGCCCTTGATATTCACATTTGCTTCGCGGACAGCAACAAAATCGCCAAATTTGATCCACATATCCTGCAGATCAACCCCAATGCCCGAACTCATCAGACCTCCCCCCGACCGGATTTTTCGCCCGTGTCTTTTGTTTTTTCAGTTGTATCCCCCGGGCGCAGACGCGCCCGGGAGCTGTTCTTGCAAGTCAGGATAACCGGTCAGGAGCTTTTGAACTTGTTCACAAACTCGGTACGGACTTTCGCATACCAGGGGGCTTCAGGCGGCCACGGGTTAAGCTTGGCCAGCGCATCGCCGGGATAGGCTTCGGCGAAGTTTTTGGCGTAATTGGCATTGGCGAATTTGTCCGCGCCCAGAACCGGCGAGTTGTAACCATGTGAGTTGATCGCCTCGCCGGCCGGTTTGGCCTCATAAGCGAATTTGATGAACTCATAGATTTCGTCGATATTCTTGGCGCCGATCGGCATTGCCATGCCGTCAACCCAGGCCATGGCCCCTTCCTTGGGAGCCTGATACTGAACGGGCTCACCGGCGGTTTTAAGCGAAAGCGGCGGGCCGTCCCAGGCCTGTCCAACAATAACGCCTTCCTTGAGCAGGCCGTTTTTCTGGCTGTCGGCATCGTTCCACAGAAGCTTGATGTTCTTCTTGCGGGCAATGCACCAGTCGGTAATCTTGCTCCAGATCTGGCGGAAGTCGGCTTCGGTCTCATAGGCTTTCCACACCGAGCCTTTATCAAGCGCGCCGATGGTTTCCATATAAAGCCCCGCGCCCAGCATCATGGAATGCGGCCGGCCCATGGTCTTGCCGGCATTTGCATCCGCCCAGACATCGCCATAGCTGGGAATGCCGCCTTCAGGGGCCCATTTGTCGGTGCGCCATGCAATGCCTTCGGTGCCCCAGATATGCGGCACCCAGTGAACGCCCTTGCCGTTGAAATTCCAGCCATCGGTGCCGATTTTCGCCATAGCGGGGTTCACTTTGGCGATATCGATCCGGGTCATGTCAAAGGGCTGAAGCAGCTCAAGCGGCGCCCATTGCAGATTTCTGTTGTTGGTCGGCGAGCAAAGGTCAAATCCCTGACCCTTGTTGGCTTTCATCTTGTTGATGATTTCCTCGTTTGAACCAATGCCGGTGAAGTTGATCTTGATACCGGTTTTGGCGGCAAATTCCTTGACGAATTTTTCCGGCAGATAGTCCGACCACATCAGGATATTGATCTCGCCACCAGCAGCAAGCGCATTGCGGATCAACGCCGGACCGGCCAGGGCCACCGCGCCCGCGGCCGCACCGCTTTTCAGCAAGGTACGGCGATTAAAGGCTTTTGCAGCTTTCAAGGTTGGATTGGTTTTTTTAGTCATGTGCAATATATACTCCCTTTGAAGATCCTTGATGAATCTTGCGTTTATTGTTTATCCGGCAACTGAAAAACAGCTTCAAAAACATTCGCTGGATAAAACACAACTTCCTGCGCCCCAGGGCCCAGGATGCGCCTTTCTATCAGTGCTGTATGAAGACCATATAACAGGGGCGGCATTTCAGTAAAGGGCCAAATTATCAAATAGTATGGTACCAGGTTGGCGCGAAGTTTTCCCGTTGCCACGCCGGGATATTCAAGATAACGTCGCTTTCTTTGGATAAGCCGCATATCCTCCGGTTTATTACCGGACAGGATGTTTGAGCCTGACGGGGCAAATCATGCGCGATGCCATAATTAAGGCAGCCTCTTTGCCATGCTGGAGCGCGAGAGTTGACCCGCAGCCGCTGGGCGGCGGGATGACCAACAGCAATTTCACGGTTGTTGATAGCGGCAAAAAATATGTCGTCCGGGTGGGCGGCGATATTCCCGTTCACAACATTATGCGCTTTAACGAACATGCCGCCTCGCGGGCGGCGGGCCGCGCCGGGATTTCACCGCCCGTGTTTTTTTCCGCGCCGGGCGTTCTGGTTGTGGAATTTATTGCAGGCCGCACCCTGGAGGAACAAGATATCGGCAGGCCGGACATGCTGGCCCGGGTGCTTGAGCTTGTCAGGCGCTGCCACAGGCAAATTCTCCTGGAGCTTCGGGGGCCGGCGCTGTTTTTCTGGGTTTTCCATGTGATCCGGGATTATGCCCATACGCTGGAAAAAGGCGCTAGTCCGCATGCCGGGAAGCTCGGGCATTTTCTGGCTATCGCGCAGGAACTGGAGCGGGCGCTCGGGCCGGTGGAGATCGTCTTTGCCCATAATGATCTTCTGGCCGCCAATTTCATCGATGACGGCAGAAGGCTCTGGCTGATCGACTGGGATTATGCCGGGTTCAACTCGCCGCTTTTTGATCTGGCAAATCTTTGCGCAAATAACCATTTGCCGCCGGAGCAGGAGCGCGGATTGCTTGAAAGCTATTACGAACGCCCGGTGAGCGCGGCGCTGCGGCGGCGTTATTGCGCCATGAAATGCGCCTCGGCCCTGCGCGAGGCCATGTGGAGCATGGTGTCGGAAATACATTCGGATATTGATTTTGACTATGGCGCCTACACGGCGCGGAACATGGAAAATTTCGAGCATATTCACGCCGATTTCCGCAAACTTCCCGGAGGGGAGAAATGACCCGGTTTGATCATCACGCCAGAATCCTCATTATCGGCGGCGGCGCGATCGGCTGCGCGGTGGCTTATGCTCTGGCGCGGCAGGGCGAAAAAGATGTTCTGGTGCTTGAAAAGGCACAGCTTACCCATGGCAGCACCTGGCATGCGGCGGGGCTTGTCGGTCAGCTCAGGGGCAAGCGCAATCTCACCCGGATGATGCAAAACTCCGTGGCGATCTTCCGCGATCTGGAAAAAGAGACCGGACAGGCCACCGAGTGGAGAGAAGTGGGCTCCTTGCGCCTTGCCGCCTCGGCGGACCGTTTGAGCGATATCCGCCGCTCCATGACCCAGGCGAAAAGCTTTGGCCTTGAATGCCATGAGCTTGGCCCGCGCGAAGCGCAAAGCCGCTTTCCCTTTATTGACACGAAGGGCGTTGCGGGCGCGGCGTTCATCCCTTCAGATGGCCATATCGAGCCTTATTCGCTCACCCAGGCTCTCGCCAAAGGGGCGCGAAGCAACGGAGCCATTATCAAAGAGGGCATCTGCGTTGAGGATATCATCACCCGTAAAGGGCGCGTGAGCGGGGTGGTTACCGATCATGGCAACTGGGCTTGCGATATTCTGGTCAACTGCGCCGGCATATGGGCAAAGAGAATTGGCGAGATGGCCGGTGTGCCGCTGGCGGCCGGGGTTGTCGAACACCAGTATTTCGTCACCCAGAAGAGACCGGAGATCAGCGCCCATCTTCCCACCCTGCGCGATCCTGACGCCAATTTTTACCTCAAACCCGATCTCGGCGCCTTTGCCATTGGCGGCTGGGAGGAAGGCACAAGATGCTGCTGGCGCTCGCGGCCGCCATTTGCCTTTGGCCGGGAGCTGTTTGCCACCAATATGGAGCGGCTGGAGCTTTTTGCCCTGCCTGCCGCCAAGCGTCTGCCGATCCTGAATGAAATGGGCATTCAATCGGTCATCAACGGCCCCATTCCGGTTTCCGCCGATGGCGAGCCCATTCTGGGGCCGGTGCCCGAATTTGAGAATTTCTACATGGCCTGCGGCTTCACTGCCGGTATCGCCGCTTGCGGCGGCGCGGGCGAGGCCATGGCCCATTGGATACTGGACGGCGATCCGGGCATGGATTTATGGCCCTTTGACGTGCGCCGTTTCGGCCCGCATCATGCAAACAGCCGCTATCTGGAAGAGCGCGCTATTGATGCTTACGCCCGCTATTACAAGATTCACTGGCCCGGCGAGGAGCTTGGCGCCGGGCGCAAATTGCGCCTTGGCCCGCTCTATCAAAGGCTTGCCGGACAAGGCGCGGTTTATGGCGCAAAATTCGGCTGGGAGCGCCCCAACTGGTTTGCGCCGGACCACGCCAAAGAGACGATGCGGCCCTCGCTTGAGGGAAAACCGGGCTGGTTTGATGTCGTCGGCGAGGAACACAAAGCCGTGCGCGAGCGCGCCGCCCTGATTGACCAGAGCTCTTTTGCCAAATTCGAGATTAGCGGCAAGGGCGCGCACCGGTTCCTGCAAGGACTGGCGGCCAATGATCTTGGCACCCGGCCGGGCCATTGCACCTATACCCAGATGTGCAATCCCCGCGGCGGTATCGAGGCCGATCTGACCATCATGTATCTTGACGAGGAGCGGTTTTATATCGTCACCGGCTCCGCTTTTGGCGTTCATGACGGCCACTGGATCAGATCCCATATGCAAGATGGCGGCCCGGTGCAGATGCGCGATGTCACCAACCAGTGGGCGGTGATCAATATCTGCGGCCCGGAGGCGCGCGCTATTCTGGCCCAGGTCACCGATGCCGATCTCAGCAATGCGGCCCTGCCGTTTTTAAGCGTTCGCGAGCTTGAGATCGGCTCGGCAACGGCCCGTGCGGCGCGCATCGGCTATGTCGGCGAGCTTGGCTGGGAGTTGCACATCCCGGTGGAATACGCCCTGCACGTTTATGATCTGCTCATGCGCGAGGGGCAGGCATTCGGGATAACCAATGCCGGCTACCGGGCCATTGACAGCCTGCGCATGGAAAAGGGCTATCTCTACTGGAGCGCCGATATCGGCCCTGATTACTCGCCTTTTGAAGCCGGGCTGGGGTTTTGCGTCGCGAAGGGCAAAAGCGATTTCATCGGCGCAAAGGCGCTTGCCAAAATCAGACAGGACGGTGTGAGGCGCAAATTATGCACCTTCCTGGTTGATGATTTTGC
Organism: uncultured Hyphomicrobiales bacterium; assembly: GCA_964542565.1. Lineage (GTDB taxonomy): Bacteria > Pseudomonadota > Alphaproteobacteria > Rhizobiales > BM303 > BM303. The sequence goes on from CAZIVB010000125.1 coordinate 6,373, forward strand.
CCCCTTCCACGGCGGTGAAACCATCAGGTGCAAGGGTGAAATTGCCGGGTTTACAACCAGTTGCGCTTATGGCTATACGCTGGGGAAAACCATCGCCTTTGGCTATCTTCCGCTTGAGCTTTGCCATCTGGCGGATTTCGAGATTGAAGCTTTCGGGCGCGGCTATAAAGCCCGCCGGGCGGCAAGGGTGAATTACGACCCTGAAATGACGCGGCTGAAATCCTGAAAAAGGCGCAGATATTATGACCAGGCCGCAGATGATCAGGGGCATTGTCTTCGACAAGGATGGAACGCTGCTTGATTTTGAAGCCACCTGGCTGCCATCCTTCAAACGCATCGCCCATATGGCGGCGGGCGGCGATGCGGCGCTCATCCGCCGCTTGCTGGCCATTGGCGGGCTGGCCGCGGATGCGGGTGATGCGGGCGCGATCGAATCGGGCAGTCTGTTCGCGGCGGGAAACCCTGAACTGATCGCCAGAGCCTGGATGCCGTTTGTGTATGGCCATTCGCAAGACGCCCTTGCCAGCGCGATCGAGGATATTTTCATGCAGGAAGCGGCGTTGAACGCCCGCGCCCTGTTTGAGGTTGCGCCGGTATTTGAATGTCTCAAGGCGAACGGCATTGCCATCGGCATCGCCACCAGCGATTCTGAACAAGGTCTCGGGCTTACGCTTTCCGGGCTGGATATTTTACATCTGGTCGATTTTTCCTGCGGATATGACAGCGGTTTTGGCTTCAAGCCGGAGCCGGGCATGGTTGAGGCGTTTTGCGCCGCGGTGCGGATCGGCCCGCATGAAACCGCCGTAATCGGCGATAATCCGCATGATCTTGAAATGGGGCGGCGCGCCGGAAGCGCGCTCACTATCGGCGTTTTGAACGGAACCAGCGCGGCCGGTGATCTTGCCCCCGTCGCCGATGTGCTTTTGTCCTCGGCCGAAGATATCCTGACGCTTTTGCAACTGGATACAGGCCGACCTTCGCGAAGGTGATGATGTTTTTCCCTGACCGGAGCTGAAAAAGCCCGGTCTGCTGAAAACAGGCCGGGCTTCTTGTCCGATAGA
>CAZIVB010000126.1:0-7422 GCA_964542565.1 uncultured Hyphomicrobiales bacterium
TCACCGGCATCGGCAATGAAAAACCGGGCGTCGAAGCGGCGCGGGCGGCCCGGCGGGGTGATGGCGCGGGCGGCGAAAAAGAAGTGATCCAGCTTTGGCGCCAGCCCGGTCTGGAAATAGCTCCTCCACTCCGGCGAGCGTGAGGATATGGCGCCTTTATGCGCCGCGCCCAGAGCCAGTCCGGTTTCTTCGAAGGTTTCGCGGATAGCCGCCATCACCAGCGCCCGGGCGCGCGATTTGCTGGCCCGGCCTTTCATATTGCAGGTGAGCTTGCCGGCGGTGACCGGCGCCAGATCCTGCAAGGGCCGGGCGCGGCTGTCGGAGGGGCTCACCTGCCCGCCGGGAAAGACATATTTGCCCGGCATGAAGGCGGAATCCTCATGGCGCTTTCCCATCAGATATTTCGGCTGTTTTCCCGAGCGGTCAATCACAATCAGCGTTGCGGCGTCCTTGGGGCGGATATAGGGCCCCCGGGCCGGTTTGATTTTGGCGTTGAGTTCATCAAGATGCGCCTTCATCGTCTTCGCCGCCGGCCTTGCGGGGGCCCGCCGCGCCCCTTGCGGTATTTTTTATGCGGGGCCGGGCTTGCATTCCCCTTGCTTTGCAGCAGTTCAAACCGCAAGGCGCCGCGCACGGGCGCGGCCTCCACCAGACGCACGTCGATGGTCTCGCCAAGCCGGTAGGTCTTGCCGCTGCGCTCGCCGATGAGGGCGTGTTCGCGTTCCTCGTGGTAATAATAGTCATCATCGAGTTTGGAAATGGGCAGCAACCCGTCAGCGCCGGTGCCGGCAAGGCGCAAAAACAGCCCGGCGCGGGTGACGCCGGAGATACGGGCCGAAAAGGTGGCGCCAACCTGGTTTTGCAGGTAAGCGGCGATCAGGCGGTCGATGGTGTCGCGCTCCGCCGCCATGGCGCGGCGCTCATGGCCGGAGATTTCCGCCGCGATTTTTTCCAGATTGCTAATGGCCGCATTATCAATGCCGTCGCTGCCCATATCCAGCGCCCTGATCAGCATCCGGTGGGTGATGAGGTCGGCATAGCGGCGGATGGGGGAGGTAAAATGCGAATAACGGCGCAGATTAAGACCGAAATGGCCATGATTTTCAGCCGAATACACCGCCTGGGCCTGTGAGCGCAGCACCACTATCGAGACAAGCTCGGATTTTTCCGTATTGGCGGTTTTGGCCAGAATGCGGTTGAAATGGGCCGGGCGCATGCTCTGGCCGCGCGCCAGTTTGATATCGAGGGTTTTGAGGAACTCGGCCAGAGCGCGCAGTTTCTCCTCCGAGGGGGCGTCATGAATGCGGTAGAGGGCGGGCGATTTTTTCGCCTCCAGGGTTTCCGCGGCGCAGATATTGGCCTGGATCATCATCTCTTCAATGAGTTTGTGGGCTTCAAGACGCTCAGGCGTGGTGATGGCGATGATGTTGCCTTCATCGTCAAGCTTGATCTTGCGCTCGGGCAGGTCCAGATCAAGCGGCTCGCGTTTGTCGCGCGCCTCGCTCAGCGCCGCGTAAGCGGCCCATAAAGGTTTCAGGATGGTTTCCAGCAAAGGCGCGGTTGCCTCATCAGGCGCACCGTCTATGGCGGTCTGGGCCTGGGTATAGGAGAGCTTGGCGGCGGAGCGGATCAGCGCGCGCACGAAACGGTGCGAGAGCTTTTTGCCGTGTTTGTTGAACACCATGCGCACGGCAAGGGCCGGGCGGACCTCGCCCTGGCGCAAGGAGCACAGATTATTGGATATGCGCTCGGGCAGCATGGGAACCACCCGGTCGGGGAAATAAACCGAGTTGCCGCGCCTGTAGGCTTCGGCGTCAAGGGCGGAGCCGGGGCGCACATAATATGCCACATCGGCAATCGCCACCATGACCACATGACCGCCGGGGTTTTTCGGGTCATCATCGGGCGCGGCCCAGACCGCATCATCATGATCGCGCGCATCGGCGGGATCGATGGTGATGAAGGGGACGGCGCGCAAATCCTCACGCCCTTTGGCGGTGGCGGGCTTAGCGGCTTCGGCTTCAGCTATGACCTTGTCCGGGAAAACACAGGGAATTCCCTGCTCTTCAATGGCGATGAGGCTGAATGTGCGCGGCGTATCAGCCGGGCCGAAACTCTTTAATATGCGCGCCTCGCTGCGGCCATAGACGCTGCGCCGCGCCAGCTCGACCGAGACCAGATCGCCCGGTTTGGCGTCCTTTGCGCCGCCGGCGGCCAGCTCCCAGCTATAGCGGCGCTTTTTATCCACCGGCTCGATGAACATTTCGCCGTCCTTGCGGCGCAAAACGCCCATGGCGGTCTCTTTCGCCTTGCCGATGCGGCGGATAATGCGGGCTTCAAACTGGTAGCCATCCCCGCCATCGGGCTCCAGCGGGACAAAGCGCGCCAGGATGCGATCCCCAACTCCAGCGGTCATGGCGGGGTTTTTTGCCGATGTGGGGGCAACAACTATGCGCGGCGCGGGGCCGTGCTCGTCCTCGTTCCAGTTCGCCGGTTTGGCGATCAGCTCCCCGTCCATGTCGCGGCCGGTAATCTGCGCCACACCGACTTTTGTCATGCGCCCGCCGCTCTTGCCGCCCTGGCGCGATTTGTCCCTCGTGTTGCCGCCCATGAGGCCATCGGCTTTCATTTCCCGCAGCAGGCGTTTTAGACCGATCTTGGCCGATCCCTTGATATTAAAGGCGCGGGCGATCTCGCGCCGGCCCACGCGCTGATCCGACCGGGCAATAAACTCAAGGATTTCCTCCCGGGAAGGAAGCCTGACTTTATATGTGCCGCGCTTGGTCAAGATGTTTTCTGGATAGGAAACACCCCCCCCGCCATCAACCGGGTTGATGACGAAACGGGGGGCAGGGATGACGGAGACATCAACGAAGGTCTTAAAGATATTGCATGAATCAAAACGGGGGCCTTGCTATGTTTTCTTTTTCGCGGCGGGTTTTTTCTTTGCCGCCGGTTTTTTCTTCGCCGGGGCTTTTTTGCGTTTGGCGGCGGGTTTCTTTTTGGCGCGGGCGGCGAGCAGTTCCACCGCCTGTTCCATGGTCACGCTTTCAGGCTCCGTGCCCTTGGGCAGGGAAGCGTTGGTGCGCAGATGCTTCACATAAGGCCCGTAGCGGCCGTCAAGAATGCGCACCGGCTCGCCGTCTTCCGGGTGGGCGCCAAGCTCTTTGAGCGCAACGGGCGCGGAGCGGCTTTTGGCCTTATCGGCAATCAGCGCCACCGCGTGATTAAGACCGGTTGTGAAGACATCTTCCCAGGACTTTAAATTTACATAGGTTTTATCGTGGTGGACATAGGGCCCATAGCGGCCGATGGCGGCGGTTACCGGCTGGCCGGTTTCCGGATGAGGGCCGATTTCACGCGGCAGGGAGAGCAGTTTCAAAGCCAGTTCAAGATCAATTTCAGAAGGATCAAGGCCCTTGGGCAGGCTGGCGCGTTTGGGTTTTTCGCCCTCAACAGCTGAATCCATTTGTACATAGGGGCCAAAACGGCCGGTGAGCTGTTTGACCATATTGCCGGTCTCAGGGTCGGCGCCCAACTCGCGCTCGCCATTGCCCTGGGCCGGTGCATCCTTGCCGTTGATCGTCACCAACTGGCGGGTAAAACGGCATTCGGGATAATTCGAGCAGCCGACAAAAGCGCCGAAACGCCCGACTTTCAGGCTCAGGCGGCCATTCTCGCAAGAGGGGCACTGGCGCACATCGCCGCCATCCTCGCGCGGCGGGAAGACATGATCGCCCATGGCTTCATTGAGGGTGTCGAGCACTTCGGAAACGCGCAGATCGCTGATGCCCTCAACGGTTTTGATAAAATCGCGCCAGAACTCACGCAAAACCTGCTTCCACTGGGCATCGCCATTGGAAATCTTGTCGAGCTTTTCCTCCAGATCGGCGGTAAAGTCGAATTCGACATATTTATCGAAATAATTTTCCAGAAACGCGGTCACAAGACGGCCCTTGTCCTCCGGGATCAGGCGGCGTTTTTCCAGGCGCACATAGTCCCGGTCGCGCAGAACCGTCAATGTGGAGGTGTAGGTGGAGGGACGGCCGATACCGAGCTCTTCCATGCGCTTGATCAAGCTGGCTTCGGTATAGCGCGGCGGCGGCTCTGTGAAATGCTGCTTGCAGTCGAGTTTTTGCAACTCAAGGCGCTCTCCGGCGCTCACCCTTGGCAGGCGCATATCCTCTTCGCCGTTTTTATCGTCGTCCCGGCTTTCCTGATAGAGGGTCAAGAAGCCGTCAAAAACCAGCACCTGTCCGGTGGCGCGCAGCCCGTGCCGGCCAGCGGCAATCTCGATAATGGTGCGCTCGAACTCAGCGCTGCTCATCTGGCTGGCAACGGCGCGGTTCCAGATCAGGGTATAGAGTTTGGCCTGTTCCCGATCAAGAAAACGGCTAACCTCCCTGGGCTTGCGGCCAAAATCATTGGGGCGGATGGCCTCATGCGCCTCCTGGGCGTTCTTGGCCTTGGTCTTGTAATTGCGCGGGGCCGGGGGCAGATAGCGATTGTCATAATTGGCGGCAATCGCGGCGCGGCAGGCGGAGACGCCTTCGGGCGCCATCTGCACCGCATCGGTACGCATATAGGTGATCAGGCCCTGGGTTTCGCCATTAATACTCACCCCCTCATAGAGTTGCTGGGCGATGCGCATGGTTTGCTGCGAGGAAAAGCCCAGCTTGCGCGAGGCTTCCTGCTGCAAGGTGGAGGTGGTGAAGGGCGGCATGGGGTTGCGTTTTTGCGGCTTCTTTTGCAGATCGGAAACCGTAAATTCGGCCTGCTTGAGAGCGGCTTCGAGCTCTTTGGCGCGGGCTTCATCGGGAATGGCGAATTTATCGAGCTTTTCGCCGTCAAGCGCGACCAGCCGGGCGGTAAAGGCGTTTTCCTCCGCCGGTTTCAACCCCGCCTTGATGGTCCAGTATTCGCGCGACTTGAAGCTTTCAATCTCGGTCTCGCGGTTGCACACCAGACGAAGGGCGACCGATTGCACCCGCCCGGCGGAGCGCGAACCGGGCAATTTGCGCCACAGCACCGGCGAGAGGGTAAAGCCGACGAGGTAATCCAGCGCCCGCCGCGCCAGATAGGCATCGACCAGAGAGGCGTCAATCTCGCGCGGATGCGCCAGCGCCTCCAGAATCGCCGCCTTGGTCACGGCGTTAAAGGCAACCCGCTCAATCTTGACATCTTTCAGGGCGCGTTTTTTCTTCAGCACCTCGAGCAAATGCCAGGAAATAGCCTCGCCCTCTCGGTCCGGGTCAGTGGCGAGGATGAGTTTGTCGGCCCCCTTGACCAGCCGGGCGATTTCGCTCAGGCGCTTGGCGGATTTGGCATCGGCCTGCCAGGTCATGGCAAAATCCTCATCCGGTTTGACCGAGCCGTCCTTGGAGGGAAGATCGCGGATATGACCATAAGAAGCGACGACTTCATAGTCCTTGCCGAGGTATTTGTTTATGGTCCGGGCCTTGGCCGGAGACTCCACGATAACGATATTCATTGGCATATGGGCCTTGTGTGATTTTATTATTTTAGATTGATTTTACTGGCGCGGCTTATCGCATTGCGCACCGATTGGTCAAGAACTAGGTTGATATCTCAACCCTTGTCAACATCCATGACCGGGAATGATAACTGCTACCTGTGCGGGTATTTGTTGCAAAGTAGCGTAAAGGTTGTATTCTTGCAGCGCCGGATTCACGGCGAATCAATTTACATATCAAAATGCGCGGCGGTCAAAATGATAAAGAGCAGTAAAGCTGAACACGAGCAAGGCAGGGACGGGGAGAAACTTCCCGCTGCCACACCTTTTACCGGCCCTGAAGTCAAGGTGCCCCTATCGGTTCAGGATGTGGAGATCGCCGGTTATATAGCCGAAATGCTCATCCCGCTGCGCCATCTGGCGATTAGCGCCGATACCGAATTTCTGTCCTATCTGATCGAGATGGCGATCGAGGAGGCACAACTCCAGAGCGATAAAAAGAATTAGCTGAATACCTGAAAGAATATTTTTTAATATCATTGGGATTGCGCCCGGGGCGCTGATATAAGCGCCCAATGAGTATGTTCCGCATAGCGTTTAAAGGTGGTTGGCGCAGCCCGGTTGCCATGTTGATGCTGATGAGCGTCGCCATGCAGCTCTCTTTTGCCACCTGGCGCTCCCTGATCAATAATTTCACCGTTGAACGGGCCGGATTTACCGGCGCGGAAATCGGCATGCTCCAGTCGATCCGGGAAATTCCCGGCTTCATGGCCTTTGCCGCCGTATTCTTGTTGCTGCTGATGCGCGAGCAGACCCTGGCGCTGGTCTCGCTGCTGCTGCTCGGGGTCGGCACCGCGATCACCGGGTATTTCCCCACTGAAATCGGCCTTTACTGCACAACCTTGCTGATGTCGATCGGGTTTCATTATTACGAGACCATGAACCAGTCCCTTTCCCTGCAATGGCTGAGTAAAAAAGAAGCCCCGGTAGCGCTGGGGCAGATCATTGCCGCCGGGTCCTTTGCAGCGCTGCTCGCCTTTGCCCTGATTTCGGTAACGTGGAAACTGCTGGAGCTGGATTATTCATTTGTCTATCTGAGCGGCGGCGGGCTGACCATCTTGATCACAATTGCGCTCTGGATCGGATTTCCGCGCTTTCCGGTAAAAGTGGCGCAGAGAAAGAAGCTGTTCCTGCGCAAACGCTACTGGCTGTATTATCTGCTGACCTTCATGGCCGGAGCGCGGCGGCAGATATTCGTTGTTTTCGCCGGGTTTCTGATGGTGGAAAAATTCGGCTTTTCGGTCACCGAGATCACCTTGCTGTTTCTGGCCAATAATGCGTTCAACATGATATTTGCCCCCAAAATCGGCGCGATGATCGCCCGATGGGGCGAGCGCAAATCGCTCATTTTCGAGTATTGCGGCCTGATCGCGGTGTTTCTGGCCTATGCGATCGTGAGCAATCCATGGGCGGCGATGGCCATATACATACTGGATCATGCCTTCTTCGCCCTGCGCATTGCGATGAAAACCTATTTTCAGAAAATTGCCGATCCGGCCGATTTTGCCCCCACGGCGGGGGTGGCTTTTTCCATCAACCATATCGCGGCGGTGGGGATACCGGTCGTATTCGGCATGATCTGGCTGATCAGCCCGTCGCTGGTGTTTATCCTTGGCGCGGCGATGGCGGCGGTCTCGCTCGGGCTCTCGTTCCTGGTCCCCCATGTCCCGTGCGAGGGTAACGAAACGCGCCTTGTCAAACGCAAGATCGCGGCGGCGGAATAAATTTTAGCGCAAACGCCGCCCACAGGCGTAAAGCGCCAGAACCGCCGCGTTGGAGACATTGAGGCTCTTGATGGGACCGGGCATGTCGAGGCGAACGAGAAGATCGCATTTTTCCCGCGTCAGACGCCGCAACCCCTTGCCTTCGGCGCCGAGAATGAGCGCCAG
>CAZIVB010000127.1:0-3573 GCA_964542565.1 uncultured Hyphomicrobiales bacterium
CCATCCGCTATGGCCTCAAGGGGCCCAATCATTCGGTGGTCACGGCGTGTTCAACCGGTGCGCACGCCATTGGCGATGCGGCCAGGCTGATCGCGCTTGATGATGCCGATATCATGGTCGCCGGCGGCGCCGAATCACCGATCTGCCGTATCGGCATTGCCGGATTTGCCGCCGCGCGGGCGCTTTCCACCGGGTATAATGATGATCCGACCCGCGCTTCGCGTCCCTGGGATGAGGGAAGGGACGGCTTTGTCATGGGCGAAGGGGCCGGCATTGTCGTGCTTGAAGAACTGGAACACGCCAAGGCGCGCGGCGCAAAAATCTATGCCGAAGTGATCGGCTACGGCCTTTCGGGCGATGCCTATCACATCACCGCGCCGGCGGCCGATGGCGATGGCGGTTTCCGCTCCATGCAGGCGGCGATAAAACGCGCCGGAATGACACCGGCGGATATCGATTATGTCAACGCCCACGGCACTTCGACCCCGCTTGGCGACGAGATCGAACTGGGCGTGGTGTCAAGATTGTTCGGCCCGGCGGCGCAAGGCCTGCTGATGTCCTCGACCAAATCCTCGATCGGCCATTTGCTGGGCGCGGCCGGGGCGGTTGAAGCGATATTCTCGGTTCTGGCTATCCATACGGGCGAGATTCCGCCAACTCTCAATCTGGAAAATCCTTCGGTGGACACTCCCATCGATCTGATCGCGAAAAAAGCAATAAAACGTGAAATCAACACAGTTTTGTCAAACTCTTTTGGTTTCGGTGGAACGAATGCATCTCTCGTTCTCTCTCGCGCAAAGCTGTAATCCGCAATATGTAAACGGGAGCGGAAATGGGGTCAGCGGAACACTCTGACAGACTTGCCTCGGATAGTGACCGCATGCCCAAAAGTCCGGCCAGGGCGCTGGAGCCCGAACCGGCCCCCGCGCAACCGATCTCCGGGAAAGGTGAAAATTTCATGGCGCCGCGTTCCGCCCGCATCCGTTTTTCAGCTTTTGTGAATGTTCTTGGCGCTCTGTTCATGCTCGGGGTTCTGGCCGCCGCCGCCGCTCTGTTCTATGGCAAATACCGCTTTGAAGAGCCCGGACCGTTGACCAGATCCGTATCGATTACGATTCAACCCGGCATGGGAGTGAGCGCGATTGCCCGGCTGCTGGAAAAAAACGGCGTTATTGAAAATACCTATATTTTCAGGGGCGGGGTCATTTTGCATGATTTCTCGATCCGGCTTAAAGCCGGTGAATATGCCTTCGAGCCGGGGATTTCCATGCGCCGCGCCATGGAGAAAATGGCGGCGGGGCAATCCTTGCAGCACAAGCTGACCATCCCCGAGGGGCTGACGACGCAGCAGATTTTGGCCCGGGTCGAGGCCAATCCGGTTCTGACCGGCGAAATGCCGCCAAACCCGGGCGAGGGCAAATTGCTTCCCGAGACCTACAGCTTCACCCGCGGTCTTACTCGCAAAGCGTTTGTCAACAGCATGGCGGCGGCGCAACAGCGTCTGCTTGACCGGTTATGGCCGGCGCGCGCCGCCAATCTGCCGTTCAAAACCCGCGAAGAGGCCCTGATTCTGGCCTCGATTGTTGAGAAGGAAACCGGCCGGGTTTCCGAGCGCCCCCATATTGCCGGGGTTTTCATCAACCGGTTGAACAAGGGCATGCGGCTGCAATCCGACCCGACGATAATTTATGGTCTGGTGCGCGGCAAGGGGGCTCTGGGGCGCTCCATAAGACTGAGCGATATTGCCAGGCCGACCGCCTACAACACCTATATCATCAAGGGCCTCCCCCCCGGTCCGATCGCCAATCCCGGCGAAGCGGCCATCAAGGCGGTTTTGCAGCCGATGAAGACGAAGGATTTGTTTTTTGTCGCCGACGGCACCGGCGGACATGCCTTTGCCGAAACGCTTAAACAACATAACGCCAATGTCGCCAAATGGCGTAAAGTCGAACGCGCCCGGCGCGCCGCCGCCAAAAAAGCTCTGGCAACCCCCGGGACCCCATCGCCAACTCCCCCTGATTCCGCGAAAGACAAGCCATGACCCTTCGTTCCATGACAGGATTTGCCCGTTCCGACGGCGAGACGGAAGATTGCGTCTGGCACTGGGAATTGCGCAGTGTCAACGGGCGCTCGCTTGATATCCGCCTGCGTCTGCCGCAAGGTTTTGAAGCGATTGAAAAAGAGGTTCGCGCCCTTGCCGCGCGCTATTTGCGCCGCGGCAATTGCCAGATCAGCCTGAATGTGAACCGTTCCTCTTCTTCTGGGGAAATCCGCGTCAATGAAGCGGTTTTAAAGCAGGTGATCGCCGCCATGGGCAAGGTCTCCGCCGCCATGGCAACGGCGCCGCCTTCCGCCGAAGCGGTTCTGGCCTTGAAAGGCGTCCTTGAATATGGCGAAATCGAGCCCGATGAAAATGCGCTCAAAGCCCGCAACAGCGCCATTTTGAGCTCATTCGAAGCGGCTTTGAAAAACCTTGACCAGATGCGCGCCGTTGAGGGGCGAAATCTCGGCGGGGTGATTTCCGGCCAGCTCGATGAAATTGAAAGCCTGACCCGCATGGCCGAGAAATCTCCGGCGCGCCAGGCCGATGTGATCAGGGCGAGGTTGAAAGACCAGGTGGTGCGATTGACGCAGATTTCATCCGAGTTTGATGAAAACCGCCTGTATCAGGAAGCCGCCCTGCTGGCGGCAAAAGCCGATATCCGCGAGGAGCTTGACCGTCTTTACGCCCATGTTGCCGCCGCCCGCACGCTTTTGCAGGCCGGCGGGCCTGTTGGCCGCAAGCTCGATTTCCTCACCCAGGAGTTTAACCGCGAAGCCAACACCTTATGCTCTAAATCCAATGATGCGGGCCTTACCGGCACGGGGCTGAAAATGAAGGCTGTGATCGATCAGATCCGCGAGCAGGTTCAGAATCTGGAATAGGAAAGCTTGGCCATGTTGAAAATCCACCGCCGGGGGCTCATGCTGGTTCTCTCCTCGCCATCAGGGGCGGGAAAATCCACCCTCTCGCGCCATCTGCTTGACAATGATCCCGGCATTGACATGTCGGTCTCCGTCACCACCCGCAAGCCCCGCCCCGGCGAGACCCACGGCAAGGAATACTATTTTATCTCCCGGGATGAGTTTGAGCTCATGGTGAAGCGCGGCGAGCTGCTTGAATTCGCCACCGTTTTCGGCAATTCCTACGGCACGCCGCGCGCCGCTGTCGAAAAGGCGCTGGGCGCCGGCCGTGATATCCTGTTTGATATTGACTGGCAGGGCACCCAGCAGCTCATGGGCAATGCCGGCGAGGACCTTGTGCGGGTGTTTATCCTGCCGCCCTCGGCGCGCGAGCTGGCGGCGCGTTTGCACCGGCGCGCGGAAGATTCAGAAGAGGTTATCGCCGGGCGCATGGCCGAGGCGGCGTCGGAAATCAGCCATTGGGCCGAATATGATTATGTCTTCATCAATGATGATCTTGAAGCCTCGCATAAGGCCATCGCCAATATTCTCGCCGCCGAACGCCTCAAGCGCAGCCGCCAGACCGGACTTGCCGAGTTTGTCCGCGAATTGCAGGCCGATCTGTAAAAA
>CAZIVB010000127.1:3673-7330 GCA_964542565.1 uncultured Hyphomicrobiales bacterium
AAAGCCTGGTGCAGGCGTTATCTCAAGCGTGGTTATTACAAGCAGGATCCGGTCCAGAAATACGGCAGGACGCATCAGCAGGAGATTTTTCGCTGGGAGGACGTTCTGAGCCGGCTGCAAAACAAATCGCACTCATATATTATTTTTTCCGAGCGCCGTTATTTTGGCCTTGAACATGGTTATTCGATCCCCCTGACCTTCCCCAATGGCGATTACACCTCCGTTCAACTGGGGGGCAATACCAGGATTGATCTGAGCCCAAAGGATAAAAACGTCCTCACTCTGGCGAGCCGTTTTCTGATCGATATTCTGCGCGCCGAAGCCTATGGCGCAACCCTGCCGGTTGTTGAGGCGTTAAATGCCAATGAGCGCGAGGTGCTGCTCTGGGCCGCCCATGGCAAAACCACCTGGGAGACATCCGAAATTCTGAATATCGCCGAGCGTACCGTCATCTGTCATATGGAGAGCGCCCGCCGCAAGCTGGGCGCGGCCAATCCCACGCATACGATTGCGCTGGCTTTGCGCAGCGGTCAGATTATTGTTTGAAACTTCAATACCCCAACTGGATATCAACTCGGTTTTCCAGCGCCTTGCCGGCCTCAAAGCGCCGGATCTGGCCTAAAATCCGCGAGCAGATGGCCTCGGGCGAGCTGGGCGCGGCATTGTGCGGGGTCAGGCTCACCCGCTCGTGGTTCCACAATGCGCTTGTTTGCGGCAGCGGTTCGGTTTCAAAAACATCCAGCGTGGCCGCGAAAAGGGTTTCATCCTCAAGCGCCCTGAGGATATCGCGCTCCACCTGACAGCCGCCGCGCCCGGCATTGATCAGCACCGGGCCCTTGCCCGCCCCGTCGCGCGCAAGGCGTGAAAACAGCTTGTAATCAAGTATCCCCGCGGTCTGCGGCGTTAACGGCAACAGGCAGACCAGAATATCGGTGCGGGCGAGAAACGCATCCAGGGCATCCATCCCCGCAAAGCTTTCAATTCCTTCGGCAGCCTTTGCCCGGCGGCTCCAGCCGGCGACCTGAAAACCCATCATTTTCAGCTTTTGCGCCGCGTCAAGCCCCAGAACGCCCAGCCCTAAAATGCCGACCCTGACCTCGCAGGCGGCCGGCTGGGCAAGCTCGCGCCATTCGCGTTTTGCCGCCAGCGCCTCATATTCGCGCTGCCTCCGGTGATGGCTGAGCACATGCAGAACAATATATTCGCTCATGCGGCTGGTCAGGTCCGGCTCGGTAATGCGCACAACCGGCACATCAGGCGCAAGCGTATCAAGGCCAAGCAGATGATCAACCCCGGCCCCGAGTGAGAAAATCACTTTCAGATTAGGCAGGTTTAACAGCATCTCGCGCTTTGGCCGCCACAGCAGGGCATATTCGATATCTCCGCGCTCGCCAAGATCAGGCCAGAGGCGGATATCAAGACCGGGTGAAAGCTTGCTGAGCGTCTCCAGCCAGATATCAACCGGCCAGTCTTCGGCGTGGAAAAATATTGCCATCAGCTCTCCAGTCGATCGCCCCTGGTCAGGGAAAAGCCGCGCCGGAAATCTTCCCCCCGCATGGGTTTCTTGCCCGCTCTTTGCACCACGTCAAGCCGCACCGCATCCTCGCCGCAGGCAATGGTGAGCTGATCGTCAAGCACAAGCCCCGGCGCGCCGCTGCCCTTGACGCGCGATGAGCGCAAAACCTTGATGCGCTCGCCCTTGGCCGCAAACCAGGCGCCGGGAAAAGGCGAGAGGCCGCGGATGTGATTGTGAACCCCGGCCCCGCTTCGCGTCCAGTCAATGCGCGCCTCGGCCTTGGAGATTTTGGCGGCGTAACACACCCCCTCTTGCGGCTGCGGCCGGGTGCTCAGATTGCCGCTGGCGATATGGGCCAGAACTTCCGTGATCGCTTCGCCGCCGCTTTTGGCCAGCGCATCATGCAATTCGGCCGCATTCATATCCGGGCCGATGGGCAACGGGTCCACCCAGCAGATATCCCCCGTATCGAGCCCCTCATCCATCGCCATGATGGTAATGCCGCTCATCTCGTCCCCGGCCATAATCGCCCGCTGGATGGGGGCCGCCCCGCGCCAGCGCGGCAATAACGAGGCGTGAATATTAAAACAGCCCAGACGCGGCGCATCCAGAATGGCCTTGGGCAGGATCAGCCCATAAGCCACAACCACCGCCGCATCGGCCCTTAAGGCCGCAAAAGCCTCGACATCCCCAGTCTCCTTGAAATTTTTCGGCGTGCGCACGGCAAGATCATGCCGCAGGGCAAATTCATGCACCTTCGAGCGCCGCGCCTTCATGCCCCGCCCGGCGGCGCGCGGCGGTTGGCTATAGACGCAGGCAATCTCGTGCCCGGCGCTCATCAAGGCGGCCAGCGCCGGTACGCTGAAATCGGGAGTCCCCATAAAAATCAAACGCATGAAGAAGCCTTTATGCTCGGTGGAGGATCAGGCCGCGCCTATGCGGCGCAATTTGAGTTCCTTGGTGAATTTGCGGATAATCCGGTCGCGTTTGAGCCTGGAGATATGGTCGATGAAAAGCGCCCCGTTGAGATGGTCGATCTCGTGCTGAACACAGGTCGCCAGCATGCCCTCGCATTCCAGCTCCTGCGGTTTTCCGTTGTAATCAAGATAGCGCACCGTGCAGCTTTCCGGGCGCTCAACCGTTTCATAATATTCCGGAACCGAGAGGCAGCCCTCCTCAAAATCATTAATCTCTTCTGAAGTCCAGATGATCTCGGGATTGACCATGAACAGGGGATTGCCGCTGTCTCCCGCCCCTTCCGGGTCTCTCTCGATATCCATTACGATGCATCTTTTGGCCACACCGATCTGGATTGCCGCCAGCCCGATCCCCGGCGCGTCATACATGGTCTCCAGCATATCATCGAGCAGTGCGCGCACCTCGTCATCCACCTGCGCGGCAGGTTTGCAAACTTCGCGCAGGCGCGGATCAGGAACGGTTAATATCTCTCGTATGGCCATGCGTTTCAGATAAGCGATTGACCGCAAAAGGTCAATGCATGCAAAATGTTCCTGTTTTGGTCTATACTGGGCCAAACGAATCAGTCCAAGGAAACCCGTTTGCATGCAATCCGTTCTGTTTGAAATCAATGGCCGCGCCATTTTGCTGGGCGAGTTTCTGGTCGCGGCGACGGCGGCGGCGCTGTTTTTTCTGTTTCTCATTGTTGTTCTGGTCCTGCGCGGCCAGAGCGCGCGGCGGCGTGAGGCCATGGCCAGGAGCATCCGCGCCGCCGAACTGGAGATGCAAATCTCGCGCATGATGCAGGCCCAGTCCGAGCAGGTGGGGCGCATATCGGAACTGGGCATTTCCGCCCAGGCGCGCGAATCGGAACTGGCCCGGACCCTGAATGAGCGTCTTGATCAGGTCACCATGCGCCTGGGCCAGAGCGTGGAGACCAGCTCCAAGAAAACCTCCGACAGCCTGAGCGCCCTGCAAGAGCGCCTCGCGGTGATTGACGCGGCGCAAAAGAACATCACCGAGCTGTCGGGGCAGGTGGTCTCCTTGCAGGATATCCTCTCCGACAAGCAATCGCGCGGCGCTTTTGGCCAGGGGCGCATGGAAGCCATCATCGCCGATGGCCTGCCCTCGGATGCCTATGACTTCCAGCCCACCTTGTCCAACGGCAAACGCCCCGATTGCCT
>CAZIVB010000128.1:0-7327 GCA_964542565.1 uncultured Hyphomicrobiales bacterium
ATCATGACGGTGGTCAGGATGTTTTCAAAAATACGCGGCGGGGCGAAAAAATAGGTCGGGCCGATCTCGCGCAAATCCTGCAACATGGTCTCCGGGCTTTCCGGGCACGAGACGCAAAAGCCGCAGACATAGGACTGGCCGTAGGAAAAAATATGATCTCCCACCCAGGCCATGGGCAGATAAGCCAGCACCTCTTCATCCGGGCGCAAGCCTTCAAGAATGGCGGTCTCGCGGGCGGTAATCAGAACATTGTCATGGCTCAGCACCACGCCCTTGGGGCGGCCGGTTGTGCCTGACGTGTAGAGGAATACCGAAATATCGGAGCCCTTGCCGGCATTGATCGTTTCCTCCCAGCCGGTTTTGGTCTGCTGGTCGTCCCGGACGGCCTTGCGGCCCTTCTCCTGCACATCTTTAAAAGAGTGCAGATTTTCCTCTTCATAACCGCGCAGACCGCGCGGGTCGTCATAAATGATATGGCGGATGCAGCTCACGGTCTCACTGATCTGGAAAAGCTTGTCCACCTGTTCCTGATCTTCCACGACGACAAAGGCGGCCCCGGCATGCTCCATGACATAGGCCATCTCTTCGGCGACCGAATCCTGATAGACCGGGACGGGGATCGCGCCGATGGACTGGGCGGCGACAAAGGTCCAGTACAGCCGCGGACGGTTCTCGCCGCAGATTGCAATTTTTTCTCCAGCCTGCAGACCCAGTTTTTGCAGGCCTATGGCCAGTGCGCGGACTTCCTCAAGAACTTCACTCCAGTTCCAGCTTTGCCAGATGCCAAGATCCTTCTCACGTATGGACGGATGATCCGGCAAGGTCCTGGCATTGTGCAGCAGCAGTTTTGGAAACGTATCGAGTCCCTCTTGTCCCGTTACTCCCTTTGCGGGCATTGCTTCTCCCTGATCGGACAACTGATTGATTGCTTTTTAATTATTGCTGACATCAAACGCACAAATGAGCCGCAAATCAAGCCTTCTTTTGTCTAAGGGGAAATTATGAGCCGGGATAAAATATTTACATTAATTCTAAGATGTTGCGGATTCGGCGTAAAAGCGTGTGAACAGCTCGTCTCTTTTGGCTTCGGCCTGTTTTGCCGCTGCGATCTTGATGGGGCCAAACCCGCGAATGCCGGCGGCAAGCGAGGCGATCTCAACCGCAATTGAGTAATTTTTGCGGTTCAGGCGGTCAAGAACAGCTGAAATATCGGTTTCATACTGGCGGATGAGAGCGCGCTCCAGAGCGCGTTCGGGCTGATATCTGAAGGGGTCGATGAAGCTGCCGCGTATAATTTTCAGTCTGGCGAGCAGGCGCAGCGCCCGCATCATCCATGGGCCAAAGCGCAATTTGCGCAGGCGGCGGGTGGCTTTGTCGCGCTGGGCGATGAAGGGGGGGGCAAACTGGAATTCGATAGCAATATCGCCGCTGAAATGATTGCGCAGGGTGGCTTCAAATTCGCCATTGCTGAAAAGCCGCGCCACCTCGTACTCGTCCTTGTAGCCAAGCAGTTTGTGATAATTGAACATCACGGCGCGGCTCAGCTCTTCGCTCCGTGCTCCGATTTTGGCCTCGGCGTCCCTTGTCCTTTCAACCAGTTTTTTGTAACGGGCGGCAAGGGCGGCGTTCTGGTAGGCGGTAAGCTCATCCATGCGCCTTGCAATGGCCTCGTCGAGGCTGGACGACAGATGCTGGTCGGACGAGGCGGCGCTTTTTGTATTGGCGATGGCCTCAACCCGGGCACGGTCATGCGCGGCGCGGCGGCCCCATAAAAAGGCGTTTGTATTCATTTCACCGGCGACGCCGTTGAGTTTTATGGCGCTGATCAGGGCGTCATGCGAGAGCGGCAACAGGCCCTTTTGCCAGGCAAAGCCGAGCAGGAACAAATTGGCGGCAATGGAGTCTCCCATCAGACGGGTTGCCAATGTGCCCGCATCGATGAAATCGACACTGTTTCCGCCCGCCCTGGCCGCAATGGCGGTTTTAATCAAATCCGTCGGCAGGGCCGCATCCGGGTCAAGGGTAAAATCGGCGGTGATGGTTTCGTGATTATTGACCGCCAGCCGCGTACGCCCGGGTTTGATGCAGGCGAGGACTTTTTCCGAGGCGGTGACCACATAATCGCAGCCCAGAACCAGATCGGCCCCGCCGGCGGCGACCCGGATGGCCTGAATGTCGCCTGGCGAGGGGGCAAGGCGCAGATTGGAGATCACCGCGCCGCCCTTTTGCGCCAGACCGGCCATGTCGATAATGCCGCAGCCCTTGCCCTCAAGATGCGCCGCCATGCCGATCAGCGCGCCGATGGTGACAACGCCGGTGCCGCCAACGCCGGTGATGACCATAGCGAAGTTTTTATCCAGAGGCGGAACTTGCGGCATTGGCATGTCTTCAAAACCAACCACCGGTTCGGTGAGCCGGGCCGTTAGTCCGGCTTTGAGTTTTGCTCCCCTGATGGTGACAAAGCTGGGGCAGAATCCGTCGAGACAGGAGAAATCCTTGTTGCAGGAGGATTGATGTATGGCGCGTTTGCGGCCGTATTCGGTATCAAGGGGGATGATGGAGACGCAGTTTGACTGCACCGAACAATCGCCGCAGCCCTCGCAGACGAGGGAATTGATAAACACCCGCTGCTTGGGGGTTTTTGCCAGGCCGCGTTTGCGGCGGCGGCGCAGCTCGGCGGCGCAGGTCTGGTCAAAAATGAGGATGCTGAGCCCCTTTACCCGCGCCAGTTCCTCCTGAACCGGGTTGAGATAATCGCGGTGCCGGATGGTTGTGCCGGGAGGAAAATCACTCTGCGCTGGGTATTTTTCCGGATGATCGCTCAGGATGTAAATCCGCCTTGCGCCTTCAGCGGCGACCTGATGCGCGATTTTGGCCACGCTCAACCCGCCGTCAACCGGCTGGCCGCCGGTCATGGCGACGGCGTCGTTAAAGAGGATTTTATAGGTGATGTTGATCCCGGCGGCGCTTGCGGCCCGGATCGCCAGCAGGCCCGAATGCTGATAGGTGCCATCGCCGATATTCTGAAAGATGTGATCGCGGGTCGAAAACGGCGCCTCGCCGATCCAGTTGGCGCCCTCGCCGCCCATCTGGGTAAAACCATAGGTTTGCCGGTCCATCCACAGCGCCATGTAGTGGCAGCCGATCCCGGCGCTCGCCCTTGCGCCTTCGGGGACGCGGGTCGATGTGTTGTGCGGGCAGCCGGAGCAGAACCACGGCGTGCGGGCGGCAATTTCGGGCGTGTTGCAAATCCGCCCCGTAATCTGCGCGATGGCTTCGCTTTTGGTCTTTAACGCCTCATCGGGCATGCGCTCCAGCAGCCGTGTTGAAATGGCCAGCGCAATCTGGTTGGGCTCCAGAGCGCCCTTGGCGGGGAAAAGATCGCGGCCTGCTTCATCATGCTTGCCGATAATGAGAGGGGCGGAGGGGGCGCGGTAAAGCTGCTCGCGAATCTGGGTCTCGATCAGCGAGCGTTTTTCTTCCACCACGATGATCAGATCAAGGTCTTTGGCAAAATCCTTTATCCCGGACGGCTCCAGCGGCCAGACGAGAGCCACTTTGTAGAGTTTGAGCCCCAGCTCATCGGCGCGGGCCTCGCCTATGCCCAGATCGCCGAGCGCCTGAGCGGTATCGAGATAGCTCTTGCCGGTGGTTATGATGCCGATTTTGGGCGTTTTGCCGCCGCTATAAACAAGCTTGTCGAGATGATTGGCGCGGGTGAAGGCCTGAATGGCGTAGCGTTTGAAATCATGCAGCCGCGCTTCTTTTTCCAGCGCTGTGTCATTGAGGCGGATATTAAGACCGCCGGGGGGCATTTGAAAATCATCCGGGGTATTGATTTTAACCCGGTCGGGAGAGGCGTTGATAATGGCGGTGGATTCGATATTGTCCTTGATGCATTTCAAACCCACCCAGCAACCGGAAAAGCGCGAGAGGGCAAAGCCGTATAGCCCGTAATCAAGGATTTCCTGCGCCCCGGCCGGGTTGAGGATCGGGATCATGGCGTCCACAAGGGCAAATTCACTTTGATGGGCGCTGGTGGAAGATTCGCAGGTATGATCATCGCCCATCAGCGCAACAACGCCCCCCAGAGCCGATGTGCCGGCATGGTTGGCGTGGCGGAAGACATCGCCGGTGCGGTCAACTCCGGGACCCTTGCCGTACCAGAGCCCGAAGACGCCGTCATATTTGCCCTCGCCGGCAAGTTCGGCCTGCTGGGTGCCCCAGAGGGCGGTGGCGGCCAGATCCTCGTTTATGCCGGGCTGGAAGAGGATGTTGGCGGCTTCAAGCGGTTTGCCGGCGCGCCAGAACTGCTGGTCGATGCCGCCTACCGGAGAGCCGCGGTAACCGGTTACGAAACCGGCGGTGTCATGGCCCTGCGCCTTGTCTCTGGCCTGCTGCATGAGGACAAGGCGGACAACCGCCTGTGAGCCGCTGACATAAATGCGGGTTTTGTTTAAATCATATTTGTCTTCAAGGCTAACCCTGGCCAGTGTCATGGTGCTCTGAAATACCTTCAATCCCGCCGCCTGTATTTAGGTCAATAATACTGACATAATATAAGACGGGCTGTCAACACAACTTGCCGCGACCCGAATCCGGGCGTTTATCTGCCGTAAACCGCGATGGGAAGCCAGGTGGCGATTTGCGGCATGAACCAGATCAGAACCAGTCCGATAATCTGGATCAGGACGAAAGGCGCAACCCCGCGATAGATATCCATGGTGCGCACCGAATTGGGCGCAACGCCGCGCAGATAAAACAGCGCAAAGCCAAAGGGCGGCGTGAGGAAGGAGGTTTGCAGATTGATCGCCATCATGACGCCGAGCCAGACCGGGCTCATCAATACGCCGGGGGCAACCTCCATCTGAAGCAGGATCGGGGCGACAATCGGCACAACGATGAAAATGATTTCGAGGAAATCAAGAAAAAAGCCCATGAAGAACATTACCGCCATCACCACCAGCATGGCGGTAATGGTGCCGCCGGGCAGGTTGGACAAAAACTCCTCGATCAGAATGTCGCCGCCAAAGCCGCGGAACACCAGAGAGAACATACCGGCCCCGACCAGAATGATAAACACCATGGACGAGATCAGCATAGTCTGGCGCATGACCGAGATCAGAACGCTCTCGCCGTTGCTACGGTGTCCATAGGTGCGCAGAACAGCGGTGAATACGCCCCAGATGATTCCCAGCGACAGGATCAGGGCAATGCCGATGGCGATTTTTTCGCTTCCCGGGATGACATTGCGCTGCATGCGAAGATCAAAGAAAATGCTGAGGGTCAAAACCGCGGCCAGAGACAAGGTGCCGATGATAACCGGCAAGCTGCGGGCGGGATTTACCCGGTAACCGGCCAGAAGGATGGCGCCGATGGCGCCGACGGCGGCCGCTTCCGTCGGTGAGGCAAGGCCGGCCAGAATCGAGCCCAAAACGGCGATGATAAGAATAAGCGGCGCGAATAACGAGCCGATGAGATTGAGATAGAACTCTCTTGTGGTTTCACCCTCGTGGTCTTCAGGCGGGATCGGCGGCGCCTTGGAGGGGTTGAGGAGCGAAAAACCGATCTGGTAGATGAGATACATGCCGACCAGCATCAGGCCGGGAAAAAGCGCCCCGGCGAACAGATCATTCACCGAAACGGTGTCGGGAGCAAAAATGCCCTTGGCGAACTGGGCGTTCTGAAACGCGACCGAGAGCTGGTCGCCCAGCAGCACCAGTACGATGGAGGGCGGGATAATCTGGCCCAATGTGCCCGAGGCGCAGATCGAGCCGCAGGCGAAAGAGGGGCTGTAACCGCGCCGGATCATGGTGGGCAGGGATAAAAGCCCCATGGTGACAACGGTAGCGCCGACAATGCCGGTGGAGGCGGCGAGCAACATGCCGACAATGGAGACCGAATAGGCAATGCCGCCGGGCACGCGTCCGAACAGGCGGCCCATATTGTCGAGCAGCTCTTCAGCGACTTTCGAGCGCTCCAGCATCACCCCCATAAAGACAAACAGCGGCACCGCGACCAGCACCTCGTTCGACATGGTGGAGAAAATGCGCTGGGGAAAGGCGGTCAGGAAGGTAATGTCGAAAATACCGATAAAATAGCCCAAAAAGGCAAAACCGGCCGCAGTTCCGGCCAGGGTAAAGGCGACCGGAAATCCGCTCAGAAGCAGGAAAATGGCGACCAGAAACATATAAGCGCAAAAGGCGGCGGGCTGGAGAAACATTTCCATATGGCTAACTCCCGCTCGTTTTCAGCCCGGGTTCATCATCCAGAAGCGTTTGAAGAGAACGAATCGCCATGGAGATGGCCTGAAGGCCCAAAAGGATGGCAAACACCCAGATCACGGTTTTGTACAAAAAGATCAGAGGCAGACCGCTAATTTCGGTCGAGCCTTCAAAGGTCTTCCAGCTATTGATGACATAGGACCAGGAAAGCCAGAGGGTGAGCGCCATCAGCGGAATGAGAAAAACCAGCGCCCCGATCATGTCCACCAGGGCCTTGCGCCTGGCGCTGGCTTCGCGGTAGAAAATATCCACCCGGACATGGCCGTCATGCAGCAGGGTATAACCCGCGCCGACCATGAATAAAGTGCCGTGCATGTACCAGATGGATTCCTGCATCGGAATGAAGCCGATGGAAAATACATAGCGCATGATGACGACGGCAAACTGCACCAGCACCATGATGAGCGCCACCCAGGCGACGCCGCGGCCGGTGTACTCGTTCAGGGTGTCTATGCCTGTGGCCAGCGCATTGAGAAATTTCACGCGATCCCCCCCACGGGTCCTGCTCCGGTTTTGAAAATGACCCGCCCCGGATCCGTTCCGGCGCGGGTCTTTGTTGTCAGGCTTTGTTACCCCTAGAAGGAAACAAGCCCGCGTTTTTGCATATAGGCCTGATCGGAAATGCGCGACCAGCTAACGGCGTTCTTGCGGAAAGTCATGAAGCTGTCATAGACCTTCTTGGTCAGGGGATCGGATGCCCCGGCCGATGCCAGCACATCCTTGGCGGCGGCGCCCGCGGCCTTGAAGATCCCGTCGGAGAACTCATGCAATTCAACGCCGTGCTTGCTCACCAGCGTATCCAGGGCGGCGGAGTTGTTGGCGTTGAACTCGGCCAGACCAAAGTTGTTTTCAGCCGTGGCGCAGGCTTCAAACAGGGCCCGGTCGGCGGCGCTCATGCCGTCGTAAAGCTTTTTGCTCACCCCGAGGCTCAAAACCGTGCCCGGCTCATGGAAGCCCGGGTAATAGTAATGCTTGACGATCTTGTAGATACCGAAGGCGAGATCGTGCCACGGGCCGACCCATTCGGTGGCGTCAATCGTGCC
>CAZIVB010000129.1:0-7300 GCA_964542565.1 uncultured Hyphomicrobiales bacterium
GAACGGGAAAGGGAAATTCACCCCCGGCGAGAAAGCTCGCCGTATCGCCCGACAGCGCCACCAGATTGGGTTCCGCCAGACGCCGCGCCAGACCTTTGGTTTCAAGCGCCTGAATGATGCTGTCCGCCGTGGTGCCGCCGCTCAGCAATCTGCCGACAACCGAGCCAAAGGGAGCCGAGCCTGAAGGCAGCGAGCTTGCCAGCCCCGCCGCCGCCACGGGGCCGCCGGCGGTAGTTGCGCCCGCGCCGCCGATCATACCGGCGAAACGCTTGCCCAGCACATCCCAGCGCAGCCCGAGCTCGCGGCTGGCGCTGGAGAACGCCTCGACAAAACGAACCTCCAGCATGACCTGCTGGGTGGAGCCGATGGAAACCGAGTTCAGCACCGCATCGGGCGCGAACTGGTTGGCGATGGCCATGGCTCTTTGCAAGGTGGGAGCATCGGGAACCGAACCGCTCAGCATCACGCGGCCATTAACCGAAGTCACCTTCAGATTGCCCGTGCGCACACTCTGGCGCAATTTGCGCCGCAGGGACTTGATGTCATAGGTAATCTCAATATCGATGATGCCGATGAGATATTTGTTCTGGTCATAGACCGATAAATTGGTGGTGCCGATGGATTTGCCGAGGATGTAGATTGTCTTGTTGGTCAGGGGGCGGGCATCGGCAATCTCGGCGTTTCCCACCACCACTTCGCCAAAAGCGCGCCCGATACGCAACCTTCTGGATTTGTTCAGGGCCAGGGAGATGTGTTTGACCGACAAACCCAGGACATCGGCTTTATTGCCCGGTGCGGCATTAAGATCCGGCGCGCCAAGGCCAGGGAAAAAAACCAGACAGGCAAGCGAAACCAAAGAGAAAATAACCCGTTTTGCCGCAACGGGTATTTTACGGCGCAATCGGCAGCCAATTCGCCCTGTTATCATCGTCTTGCTCATGTCAATATCTTCCCCTGCCTCGATGCCCGAGTTCTTATTCTTGTTGTCAATTCAAGTTCAGACGCGCCCGAACCGGGTATTCATTTCTCTGCACGCCGCGGGTGATGCCAACCATCACCATGGCGCCGTCATCTTGCCCTGAATGGGAACCGGACAATCCATTGCCCAGATCGTTCAGGGTTATGCGCTGCACCTTTTCACTATCGGGTGCGCCGAAGGGACGGAGCATCAGCGATAACTTGCCGATGGAGGCGGCCAGAGCCAGCTTCTGGGCCTGCCGCGTTGTCACCTGCACGGTGACCGTATTGGCGATCACCGGTTTGTCGGTTTCACTGCGCGAGCGCTGATCCACCGCCAGCACTTTTACCCCCTGGATCAGCACATCGGTGTAGGTGCTGACTGTATCAGGATCGGATTCGACATCGGATTGCTTGTTGCGCGTGTTCAATATGTCAACAATATCGCCGGGCAGGACAAATCCGGCAACGCCAGCCACCGCGTTCACCCGCAGGGTTACCGCTTTCATGCCTTTGCCGAGAAGCGCCGAGAGGGTGGCTTTTTGACCCGGCCGCGAGAGTTTGCTGCCCAAAACAGGTTCATTAGTCTCGATGGCCCCCAGGACTATACGGGGGGGCTTGCCACTGACGATAATATCCGCCTTGCTGGAGATATACCCCGCAGGGGTTGCATCGGCGGGCCATTTAACCTCTTTAAGGTCATCAGGCGTTATCTTTTTGCCAAATTCCAGCGGCCGGGCCGCTACGATAACGGTTTGCATGAGCTGAACCGGTTTTGCAGGTTCAACCGCAACAATCTTGTCCATGACGGCGGCGGGACTTTCGGATTCCATCGCCCTGTAGGTGGCGGTGCCGCCCGAGAGAACGGCAATTGCGAATATAATATACTGGTGCGCGCGCATATCCGAAAATGTTGCCTTTCAGAACCGAATGTTGAAGTTGCGGAACGTTTATCTGAAGGGCAGCATATCAAGACGGCATGTAAATATGCTTGCTTTGCCGCTGCAAATTTTAACTAATTTAATCTCATTGCGAGACTGCACCGGCCCGCTGCAAAGACCGGTTCAGGCGCTGCTCCGGGCAGGCCGCGGCAAGGAACAAACAGGGTTATCCGGGCGGCATCGTTTCCCTGATTTTGTCCTGAAGCTGCATTTTCCAGTAACTCAGTTGCACGGCGGCGCGCCCGAGCATACCGCCGGCCCAGCGCGCTTTGTAAGGCGCGAAGAGCTTGTAACGCCCGGAGCCATGAGCAATGGCCCCGGCGATCAACATACCGCCGGCGGTCGCGGTGTTGAGGCCGTGGCCGCCAAAGGCGCTGGCCACCCAGATATTGGGCCTGATTTGCCCAATGAGCGGCATTTTATGCACCGCGTAGCCCATCAGGCCGCCCCAGGCAAAATCGATTTTAAAATCACCGAGCTGGGGATAAACCTCAAGAATATCGCGTTTCATCATCGCCGCCAGCGCCGCGGGCTCGCTCTGCCTTGTGGTGATGCGCCCGCCCCATAACAGGCGGTTTTGCCCGGTAATGCGATAATAATTACTGGCGCGGCGCGATTCCACTATGGCGGCGCCGGTTTTTATCGCCGCAGCCAGCCGCTCTCCCAGCGGCTCGGTCGCCACGACATAGGTCGCAACCGGCAAAATGGCTGAAGATACGGGCGCGAACACGCCCTTCATATAGGCGCTGGCGCAAAAGACCACATGCTTGCAGCGAATTTGCCCCTGCTGCGTATGAACGGTCTTGATATCACCGCCCCGCTCCAGCCGGGTGACCCTTGAGTGCTCGAATATACGCGCCCCTTCGGTTCTGGCCGCCCTGGCCAGCCCCAGGGCATAATTCAACGGCTGGATGTGAAAGGCTTCATCGCTCTCATACCAGGCCTGATGATAGCGCCGGGTTAAGAGCAAATCACCAAGCTCTTCCCGGTCCAGGGTCTTGACTTCATAGCTAAAATCCACCGCGAGCTGGTTTTGAATTTTATCGATATTTTGCGCATCATCATAGCGCTGCACATGCAGATATCCCGGCACGAGGTCAACGCCGCGCATATCATAGCGGGTGATCATGGCGCGAATAGCGGCAACGCCCTCGCGGGAGAGTTCAAACAGCTCGCGCGCCTGCTGGAGCCCGGAGGTCTTGATGATCGCGTCCAAATCCTGCGCGTAACGGG
The DNA here is from genome assembly GCA_964542565.1 of uncultured Hyphomicrobiales bacterium. Lineage (GTDB taxonomy): Bacteria > Pseudomonadota > Alphaproteobacteria > Rhizobiales > BM303 > BM303. Next base: position 3,132 of record CAZIVB010000129.1, read on the forward strand.
GCGAGACAAAGCCGCCATTGCGCCCCGAAGCGCCCCAGCCGACCCGCTCGGCCTCAAGGACAACGGCATCAATACCGGCCTTTGCCAGCTCCAGCGCGCATGTCAGCCCGGCATAGCCCGCGCCGATGATGCAGACATCGGCGCTGATCCTGCCCGTGAGCGGCACCGGTTCCGGCGTCTCGATCATGTTATGGGCGTAATAACTGGCCGGGTATTCATTCATCATGCGCATTTCCGGTGGGGCCTGGGCTTGCCTTTGCAGGCAATGGCGTTAAAGTTGTCAATTATGCTTCATCTTTACCTCCTGCGTCACGCCAAATCGAGCTGGAATGAACCGGCTTTAAGAGATTTTGACCGCCCACTGGCGCCGCGCGGCTGGAATGCCGCGCCGCGGATGGGCGAATATATGAAAAATGCCGGCTATCAACCCGATACCGTCTTGTGCTCTCCGGCCAAACGCACCCGCGAAACCCTCGAAATGGTGCAGCGCCATCTGGCTACGCCGCGCCATATTTACATGAACAAAGCTATTTATCATGCTGATTCTTCAAATCTTTTAGAACTTATACAAATGGCGCCCGAGGAGACTGAAAATTTACTGCTCATCGGCCATAATCCGGGCATTCAGGAGCTGGCCCTCACCCTGGCCGGAGAAGGCGATCGCGGCACCTGGCAAAATATGTGGTCAAAGTTTCCCACCGCCGCCCTTGCCGTGCTGCGCTTTGATGCCAATGGCTGGCGCAAGATCAGGGCCAGGAGTGGAAATCTCATTGATTTTATGACCCCGAAAACATTAAACGTGAAAACCGGGGAATCATAATCCGTCACTTCCCTTGCCAGAGCCGCTGCCTCATCCTATCTCTTGGATTGTATTAACAAAAGGCGGATATCCTTGAAATATTCTGATCTTCCCGGCGATACCCTGCATGCTCTTGGCGGCATAGCGGACTATGCAAGAGGCATGTTTGATCCCACAATCCGGCTTGGCGTGACGGGGCTCTCGCGCTCGGGCAAGACGGTGTTTATCACCGCGCTGGTGAATAATCTGCTGCATGGCGGCCGCCTGCCGGCTTTCCGCGCTCTGGCGGAAGGGCGTCTGCAACGGGCCTGGCTGCAACCGCAACCCGATGACAATATTCCGCGTTTTGCCTATGAGGATCATCTCGAAGCCCTTACCGGCCCCGCGCGCCACTGGCCGCAAAGCACAAGGCGCATCAGCCAGTTGCGCATTACCCTCGAATATGAACCGCTGGGCTGGTTTGGCCGCAATCTTGGCCGTGGCCGGCTCAATATCGATATTATCGATTATCCCGGCGAATGGCTGCTTGATCTACCCCTCCTGAATATGAGCTATGCGCAATGGTCAAAAAACGCCATCGCCCAGAGCGGCGAAAAGCTGCGCCGGCCGCTGGCGGCCAAATGGCGCGCCTACACTTCCGGCCTTAAGGGAGATATGGCCGCCGATGAACAAATCGCCCGCGAGGCGTCCAGGACCTTTACCGCTTATCTGCGCGCTTGCCGCGATGAAAAAATTTCGCTCTCCACCCTGCCGCCGGGGCGGTTTTTAATGCCCGGCGATCTGGAAGGTTCACCGGCGCTGACATTTGCGCCGCTGGAGCTGGAGGCCGATGCGCAGGCCGCGCCTAAGAGCCTGCACGCCATGATGCAGCGGCGCTATGAGGCCTATAAATCCCATGTCGTCAAACCGTTTTACCGCGATCATTTTTCGCGCCTTGACCGGCAGATTGTTCTGGTGGATACGCTTTTTGCACTCAATGCCGGGCCCGCCGCCGTAAAAGACCTTGAACATGCGCTGGGCGATATTCTTCTCAGCTTCCGGCCGGGAAAGAACAGTTGGCTTTCCGCCATAGTATCGCGCCGTATTGATAAAATCCTGTTTGCCGCCAGCAAGGCGGACCATCTGCACCACACCAGCCATGACCGTTTACAAAATATTCTAAGCCTGCTGACCAAAAGCGCCATGGAGCGGGCCAAAATTGCCGGGGCCGATGTGGCGACGCTGGCGCTGGCCTCGGTGCGGGCCACAAGAGAAGCTCTGGTGCGCCGCGGCGGTGTTGATCTTAAATGCATCACCGGCATTCCGATCAGGGGCGAGCGCCTCGGGGACGAGGTCTTTGACGGCGAGGAGGAACTGGCGATTTTCCCCGGCGATCTGCCGCAAAACCCGGCCGATGCGTTACGCGATACGCAAACGGGAGTGGAGGATTTGCGTTTCATCCGTTTCCGCCCGCCCGTTATTACCACGGACCCGGTTCCAATTCTGCCCCATATCCGCCTCGACAGGGCGATTGAGTTTTTATTTGGAGACAGGCTGACATGAGCCCGCGCAAACCCGCCGCCTTCCGGCTGACGCCGCAGAAAAAGGCCAAAGCCACGCCGAAAAAGCAACAATCCGCGCCTGATTCCCAAAAAACAGCGGCTGAAGCTGAACCGCAAACCATAAAAATTACCCCGCTGCCGTTTGAGGACGAAAAAATTGCCAATATCTCGCCCGTGCCGGTAAAGGGACGCCGCGGCAGGAAGATGCGCTGGGGGGCGGTTCTGGTTTCGGCGCTTGCCTCGTTGCTCTTTCTCGGCCTCGGGCTTTATGTCACGCAAATCGTGAGCGCTTTATTTAGCGCCCATCCCTGGCTGGGCTGGACGGCCAGCGCCTTGCTGCTACTTGCCGCCATGGCGGCGATTGTGCTCGCCGGGCGCGAAATTATCGCCCTTTTGCGCCAGCGCCGCATTGGCCGCTTAAGAGCAAAGGCAGATACCGCCTGTCAGGAGCAGAGCGCCAATAAGGCGTTAAGCGTTCAAAGCGCCCTCACCCGGCTTTATGAACCGCGCGAGGACCTTGCCTGGGGGCTGGCCCGCATTGGCGAGCATGACGAGGATATTCTGGACGCCGAGGCGCGCTTGCATCTTCTGGAGCGTGAATTGATGCTCCCCCTTGACCGGCAGGCCCGCGCTCTTGTGGCCTCAACCGCAAGGCGCGTATCCATATTAACCGCGATCAGCCCCTCCGCAGTGGTTGATATCGCTTTTGTCGCGGCGCTTAACCTGCGTCTCCTGCGCGGTATTTCAACCCTTTACGGCGGCCGTCCCGGCGCTTTTGGCCTGCTGCATCTGGCGCGCATGGTTCTGACCCATCTTGTGCTCACCGGCGGGATTGCCCTTGGCGAGGATGTGCTGAACCAAATACTTGGCCATTCGCTGATGAGCAAAATCTCATCACGCCTCGGCGAAGGGGCGCTGAACGGCGCCCTGAGCGCCCGCATCGGTCTTGCCGCTATCGAGATATGCCGCCCCCTGCCCTTTATGGCGCTCAAATCCCCCAGGCTCAAGGACATGCTGGGCGAATTGCTCAAAAGCGGCAAAATAACGCCCTCGTCATAATTTGGCCGTTTAGCGCGCCGATGAGAGAGGCATAATTCAAGGAGCTTTAACCGATGAAAACCTTTTTTGCCCTTCCCCTTGCCGCCGCCTTGGCCATTACCCTGAGCATGGGCGCCAGCCCCTCACTTGCGCGCGATGACGCCGCCTTGTCGGTCTTGCAGCAAATCCGCTCCCCCGATGTCAAGAATGCCCAGTTGAGCATTCTGGTCGGAAGCTGGAAGGGAAAAGGCAAGGTGCGCCCGTCGCGTAAATTTTCAGAAATGAACGTCAAATGCACATTGAACAATTCATGGATCCTGGGCGGGAAACTGCTTAAACAAACAATGAGTTGCAAGAGCTTCCTGATGACGGTCAGACGGACGACATATCTGGGATTTGACAAGGCCAGCGGCAAGATTGTCGGCCGCTCCTTTGGTAATTTCGGGCCCAATAACGCCGCCATAAGCGGAAGCGCCAGTAACGGCAATTTTAATCTGGTCATGGTGCACCGCAAGAAAAACGGCGGCTCGGTGCAAAACCGCCTGCGGACGTCCATGGGCGATTCCAACTCAATGTACTCCGTCATGAGCAAAATCAGCCGGCGGCCCTATGATGTCATGCGTATCGAATACCGCCGCTCCGGCAATGCCGGCAACAAGACCTATTTGTAATCAGCCTTTGAAAATCAGCCTTTGAAATCATTGTCCCAACGCGCTAGGGTGCGGCTTGATTTTGATTTGAATCATTGCATTCTGGCTGAAAGGCGTGTTGGGGGAGCATTATGGCGGAAA
>CAZIVB010000130.1:0-7173 GCA_964542565.1 uncultured Hyphomicrobiales bacterium
AAGGTGCTCTGCCCCAAGGGCAAGAGATGGAACGGCCGCTACTGCGTAAGCATCTACCCTGTCAAGCCCATCCCCGGCAAGGTGCTCTGCCCCAAGGGCAAGAGATGGAACGGCCGCTACTGCGTAAGCATCTTCAAGCCTCCCAAGCCCATCAAGATACTCTGCTCCAAGGGCCAGAGATGGAACGGCCGCTATTGCGTAAGCATCTACCCTGTCAAGCCCATCCCCGGCAAGGTGCTCTGCCCCAGGGGCAAGAGATGGGATGGCCGTAAATGTGTATGGAATGTCAAGATAGAGCAACAGCCCAAAAAGCCGAAAGCCGTCAAACCGAAGTTCAGTCCGGCTTTGAAATCGTTGGGTACGTTCAAAATGTTGCAGGGCAAGGCAAAAGTCGTCTGCCGCCGTGGACAAAAATGGGTTCCCAAACTCGGGAAATGCGTCAATGTCGTGAAATGACCGGCATTCCCGGCCAGGCCGCCAAGGTCTGGCCGGACCCCGTCGACAGTAAGCCGACAAGAAAAAGCCCCGCCGCAAAGGGCGGGGCAGCAGGTGCGTAATCCAAAGCTCTTGGCGGCTTTTGAATCCGGTGAACTGTGAATATCCAGTGTTTCCTAACTTGCGATATTGCCGGAAAGAATAAGGTTTTCTGGGTGTTTTGCGCCCTTTTTGAGCAGATCGCCGGTTGCCGGTTTCAGCCACGCCATGCCGCGTATGGCGGCGTGTTTTGACTCTGAGATCATATTATTGGCGATGATCGCCTTTCCCGCCTTTGCGACAATGGTGGCGGCGATGCCGGTGCCGCAGCGGCTGATGACGTTGGAGGTGGCATTGAGGTTTTTCATATAAGGCCCCCAGCCCAGCAGCAGACCGGCGCGCGGCGCGCCTTCAACCACATTGCCGCTCAGCGCCACATCGGCTTCGACAGCAATGCCGACGCCGCCCGATTCCGGGTCTGATTTTTTACCACGGTAAAACAGCTCGCGTACAAGGTTGCCCTGACACACCGCCAGCCGTCCGCCCACATCCAGATTGGTGATGGCGATGCCAACCGCGGCATGTTCAACCGAGTTGTTGCTCACCACCGCGCCCAGATAGCCAAATTCGACAAAAATCGCCACCTCGCCGAGCCGCGAGCATGAATTGCCGCTGATATGGGCCGCGTTGCCCGCATTCACCCGCACGGCGCTAAAGGCGCAATCGCTGATCCGGTTATCGGAAATGATGACATTACCGGCCCGGAACACATTGACGCCATTGCCGTTCTGGCCGCTGCCGCCATCCCTGCTGGCGACTTTGCTGATGCGGTTATTGCTGACAATCGTGCCATCCTCGCCCTGGGCCGAGCGCCAGATTTGTACGGCGTTATTGGCGATATCGTGCACCGTGTTGTGACTGAGCTCCAGCCCGGTGGAGTTTTGCGCAAATATTCCCGCCTTTGCCGCGTTATCAATCTCGTTATAGCTGAGCGAGCCGGAGCATCTCTCCAGCGTGATGCCATTGGCGGCGCTGTTTGTGATCCGGCAATGCTCGATACGCAGATTTCTTGCCCCCGCGGCGCGGATGAGCCCGGGATAGGGTTCTGCCCCGGCGTTGCGCATGGCGGCGCCGCGGCCATCAAAGGTAATCCCGGCGATGCGGATGTCAGAGGCATTGAATATGGAGACAAACTCGCCCTTTCCCGACCATTCCAGCACCGATTTACCCGGCATGCCGACAAATTGCAGCCCATCGGGCAAGCGCAAATTCCCGGCAATCACCCTGCCGGGCGGCAGCAGGACCGGTATGCCTTTTGCCGCAGAATGATCAACAAGGCGCTGCAGGGCCCCGCTTTGGTCAAAACCTGCATCGGCAACCAGTCCCGCGCCGGTACGCGGCGCGGCCGGTACCTCGGCGGTGGAGGCCAACAGCGCGCCTGCGCCGGCGGAAAAGGGTAGTAACGAGCCTGTCAGGAACGAGCGGCGGTTGATTGGCATGCAATCTGTCTCCTTTCGGGAATACTGACGGATAAGGAGCAAATGACATGCCAGAGCGTGGCTTTTTTATATGATTCGGCACCGGCCCGCTCCCCCACCCGGCCACCCATGCCATTGTTATCCTGTGAGTGGCAGGAAAGGGGAGCGGGCCGGCGCCAGTTAAACGCGGCAGACTCCAGAGCGCTCGAAACTGCAATAATAATCTGATATAGTGGCCCGGTATCGAAGTCAGGGAGTGTGGTGAAAATGGAGATGGTGCTGACGGTTATTGCCAGAGACCGTCCCGGTCTGGTTGAAGCGCTGGCCAGGGTGATCAGCGCTCACAGCGGCAACTGGGTGGACAGCGCAATGTCGCGTCTGGGGGGCGAATTTGCCGGGATTGTAAAAATCTCGGTCCCCGAAGCGCAGATTGAAAGCCTCAAATCCGCCCTTGAGGCGCTTGGCCATCAGGGCATCAGGGTCACGTTTGAAACGAACACCGTCTGCCCGCCCCCCATCGGGACAAAGGCCCGGCTTGAGATCATGGGGCAGGACCACAAGGGCATTGTACGCGATGTAAGCCGGGTGCTGGCCGAAAAATCGGTTAATGTGGACAGCCTGAACACCAGTGTTTTTACCGGCTCCATGTCCGGCGAGGCCATGTTCAGCGCCAAGGCCGATATCATATTGCCCGATGCGCTGGCTCTCGATGAGCTTTGCGCAGCGCTTGAAGAGATCGCCGGCGACCTGATGGTCGATGTGGAACTGAAAAAGGTGGATTAGAGCACTTCCGGAAAAGTTGGAACCGGTTTTCCGATAAGAAGTGCGGCGGAAACAAAGAGTTAGAGTCTTTTCAGATTTTGATCCAACAGTGCACGACAGGTGCTGTTTTTGCGCTTGTTACCCCTCTTTTCGTCATTCCCGCGCAGGCGGGAATCCAGCAATATCAATGACTTGTCTCCGCACCTCCTGGATTCCCGCCTGCGCGGGAATGACAAAACCATTTGCGTCATGTGCCGTATTTTGATTCAATCAAAACCAGAAAAATTCTGAATTGATTCATCTTTTGATTGAATCGGCGCCTGTCGTGTTTTTCTCGGATTCAGAGCCGTCCCGCGCTCAATGGCCAAAATCAGGTATTCCGGGCCATCTGTATGTTTTTGCAGCATATTTCATAATGGACTTTGTTTATCATCAACTAATTTTGATGGTAGGTCACGCAAATAGAATTGTATTTCAAATATTTGAACTTGATATATTGATCAATATGGATAATATACCTGAACAAAATAATAAATAAAGGGAAAAGCATTTATGGGCATCCCGGCAGCAGTCTTCCTTAAACATATCGGTAAATCTCTGGCCATCGGATTGATCTGCGGCCTTGTCCTTACGGCCTTTGCGGATGGAACTTTTGCTTCTGAAGGCGGCGATGGCGGCGGCGGCGGCAGTGAGGATATGTTCAGCGACCGGACCAGCACCAAGCGTTACAAGAAGCGTTACAACAAGCCCTTCGAGAGGAAATTGCGCGGACTGAGGGATTATCTGGGTTCGATCAAATCGGCCAGACCAAACCCTAAATGGAAAAAGACCAAAAAAGTCAAACGGAAGAAAAAAAAGAAAATCCGCCGAGTCAAGCGGGTGCGAAGAGCGCCGGTGCGCGCCCCGCGGAGCGTGAGGGTTGCGCCCCGGACGCCTTCACCCTCGCGGGCGCGGCCTGCAGTCAGGGTTGTGCCGCCAGCCGGCCCGGCAGTGGGCCCGCGGCGCGGCGCAGCGGCGGGAGCACCAGCGCCTGAGGGAAGGGCGGATATTTCTCCGGGCCGGTTTGATACCCCGGCCTCGCCGCGGCGGGTGATACCGGCGCGGGTCAGGCCGCATCCGGTTACGACGATGGTCACCGTGAAACCGCCAGGACCGCCTGCCCCCCCCAGAATTGCGCCACCGACCACGCCGCCGGTTGCATTGCCGCAACCAGCTCCGGCTCCGGCTCCGGCTTCGCGGCCAGTTCCCTCGATAAGCGCGCCCACGACCCCCTGGAGGCCGCCGGTCGTCAGGCGTGAGGACACTGAACTTGCAACCCGTATGCGTTCGGCATTGGGAACCATCAGTCAATTGTCGGGACCCCTTGCTGACGGGAGTGCCGCAGTTGTCGGCGCGGTGGGAACACCTGGTTTTGTTGGCGCGGGAACGAACATTGAGGGTCTGGGCACCCTTATATCAATAGCCTCTATCAGCACTGCGACTGTGGATACGGCGTTTTCCGATAACGCCCAGGAATATAGCGAGAATTATGACCGGCAATTAAGAACGACGGTTGGAGCTGTCGCGAGTGCCGTCACGGGGGCTGTTTTTGCCGCGCCTGCCGCCGCAGGACTTGTCGGTCTGGCAGGGGTGATTTCCGCTCCGGCGCTTGCGGTCGGGATCGCTGCCGGCGCCGTGGTGGGCATAGGCGGCGCTTTTGCAGGCGGCATAATCTCCACAGCTTTATATGACCGATTTGCCAGCGCCGGTGTGAAAGAAGCGAGCGTAAGAAATTATCAAAACAATATCGGGGGTTTTACCAGCTTGCGCCAAAGCCTGGGGTTTTGAAGCAGAGGAAGCCAGTCATGGCCGGAAAAGCACACTCAATGATCCTTTTTCTTGCTGTCTGCATGATTTTTGTCATCAGCCCTGCAAGCGCGAAGACCGCTCCAGATACAATCAAAATGAATGTTTTCGAGCGCTTTCGATATGAAATGACCATAGCTCATGATGAGGCTGCGGCCAAATTCATGAATGCCGGGGCGCTGGCGAAATGGAACGGCTCCATCATGCCCTATTTCGGCAAAAGAGACCGGCAGCTCAGCCATTTTTTTGCGTTCTCGATGCTTGTGCCCAAAATGAATCAGGGCGATTTTTACGTGAGCTATTTCAACCCCTGGATTGATGGGGTGCTGCTGACAAAATGGAAAAAAACCGGCGAAGACTGGAAAATGGCGGATATCTATTTTGCATCGGGTGAGCGGGCCCGGCGCGAAATCACGCCGCGATTCACGGTTTCGGGAAAAAACGCGCTTCCGGTCTGGCTCCGCCTGAAGGGCACTTTGCTGAACGGCATCCACCAGTATTACAAGGACATGAGTATCTGGTTGCTGAACAAGGATGTGCGTGAATATATGAGCTGGCTTTCCTTGAGCGCAGCGGCCAGAGACCTTGATCTCGAGCTTGTCAGGATGCGCATGAAAACAAGGCTGGAACTGGCGCTCGTCAATATTGCCAAATCCAATAGCGGTCCGGCTCTTTCAGGTGCGTTTTCCAAATTGAAATATAGCGCCCTGATCGGGGATAAACAGAAACTGGCCTCTTACAGTCGGCATGGGGATATCATCGCCGACCTGCCGCCTGAAATCACCAAAACCTGGCGCGAAAACTGGTATTTCAAGAATGGAAACAGCTTTACGGTGATTTTGTCCTCGCCCCTGCAACCGCGCCTGTTTTTGTTCATGAGCATCTATGAAAGCGGCAAAATCCAGGGTGTATTGCTGGGCGACCTTGAGACCCTGACCGGGGGGGTGGAGACAGCCGGCCCGGTTCGCATCGAGCCTGTCAAAACCAGCCGCAAGGTCCGGCGGTTCACGAATGCCGGCGGACAGACGGTTGAAATTACTACCGAAAGGCGCGGCGCAAAAGTGACCGTGACGACGCGGATCAATGGTGTTGTGACCGAGGCTTTGACTTTTTAAGCCATAGCGGCCGGGGCAGGGGCGGCGGCGGGTATCCGGCGGGTGCGCGTGTCAGTCGTCGGAGCAGCAATGCCCCAGCTCGCCGTTTTCCCAGGCGGTCTGTTTTGTCGGGCACGGCACGGTTCCATAAGAGCAAAATACGCAGCAATCGCCCTTGACCGGCTTCAGGATTGCGCCGCAGGACTTGCATTCATAAAAAATAACGAAGTGGTGCTCCGGCATTGTCTCAACCGATTTTTCGCCGCATTCAGGGCATGTAATCCGGGATGAAAATTCCAGCATTATGGTCTTCTTTTTGTTGTTCTACTGGTGGTGGGGCTTGACTCGTTAAAGTGAAGTCATTGATCTCAGATAAGTCTTAATAGAACCTATACATTCCCGAGACTGTAGAGTTTTTCTGCCGCCAGTCCAGGCAAAAGCGAACCCTCGCGCACCTGCGCCTCGATTTTGCCCAGTCCGGCCATGACCCGGGGGTTGGTTCTGAAGCTTTGCAGCATTTTGTCCTCAAGCAGGGACCACATCCACTTGATCTGTTGCTCGCGCCGGCGTTTGTCCAGCTCGCCGCTTTGCGTCATGATAGCATGATGGCGCTCAACCTCGCGCCAGAGATCATCAAGCCCGGTATTGGCCTGACCCGAAACGCACAATACGGGCGGCTGCCAGCCAGCGCTGTTCGGGGTGAGGATATGAAGCGCGGCGACATATTCCGCCGCGGCAATGCGGGCTGCTTTGACGTTCTCCCCATCCGCCTTGTTGACACAGATGATGTCCGCCAGCTCCAGAACGCCTTTTTTGATCCCCTGCAACTCATCGCCCGCCCCGGGCAGCATGAGGACGATAAAAATATCGCACATATCCGCAACCGCCGTTTCCGACTGCCCCGCCCCCACGGTCTCGACAATGACAATATCAAACCCGGCCGCCTCGCACAGCAGCATCGCCTCGCGGGTTTTGGCCGCAACCCCGCCAAGCGTGCCCATGGTGGGGGAGGGGCGGATAAAGGCGTTTTTATCTGATGCCAGCTCCGCCATGCGGGTTTTATCCCCGAGGATGGACCCGCCGCTGCGCGGTGATGAAGGGTCAACCGCCAGCACCGCCACCTTGTGCCCGGCTTTGGTCAGATTGCCGCCGAAAGTTTCAATCAGGGTGGATTTTCCCACCCCCGGCACCCCGGTGATGCCGATGCGCCGCGCCTTGCCGGTCCGGGGCAGAAGCTTTTGCAGCAAGTCCTGCGCCTGCGGGAAATGATCCGGGCGGCGGCTTTCAATCAGCGTGATTGCCCGGCCCAGCGCGGCGCGCTCCCCTGCAAGGATCCCCGCCTGCAAGCGCGCAATATCAGGCCGCCGCGATGATAACGTTTCGTTCATGAAAAGCTCTTTCCTGCCGCTTCATGATTGATACGCGATTTGAGCAATAAGGCAAATCTGAATTTATCTGGAGCCTGTCTTGTTTTATCTGATTCGGCACCGGCCAGCTCCCCCACCCGGCCACCCATGCCA
>CAZIVB010000131.1:0-7167 GCA_964542565.1 uncultured Hyphomicrobiales bacterium
GGTAAGGCACGCCGTAGCGGCGCACCAGAACCCGCAATACACTCCAGGCCCGGCGTTCCGATAGCCGCCGGTTATAGGCGGCTGAGCCCACCGCATCGGTGTGCCCTTCAATGAGGAATATCTCATAAGGATTGCGCCGCAGCAGGAGATGAAAAGCATCGGCCAGATCGGCCAGCTTCCACGCCTCGGAAGGGTCAACAACAGCCGAATTGAAGCGGAAATTGATAGTGTCGATATCAACCCCGCGCAAATACCGCCGCAAATCATGCCGCCGCTTGAGGGTCCGGAGTGAAAATCTCTTCGCCCGCAGCGCCGGCGGCGGCGCGGCCGAAAGGGTCCGGGCCATCGCCTTTGCCCTCGAAGAGGCCGCCTGCGCCGTCAGGGGCAAAATGAAACATGAGAAGATCAGGGCGCAAAGCGTGGAAATGAACAACTGTTTCATGAGGCCCTCCTGAACTAACCGGGGACAATCTAGATATAAAACATGACCGCATAAAGGCGTTTACGCCGGAAGCTCAACCTCTGTTTCTTCCTGCGCATAGGGCATAAAGCCGCATTTCTGGTAAAGGGCGAGGGCGACCGGGTGATCCATGGTGCAGGTATGGACAAACAGCCGCTGTATCGGTTTTTCCCACGCCAGTTCAATTGCCTGCGCCAGCATGAATTTGCCCAGTCCGCGGCCGGTAAATTCCGGCATCAGGCCGAAATAGGCCAGTTCCGCTTCCCGCGCCGGGCGAAAATCAAGCTCGATATAGCCTGCCGGCGCACCGTCCGCATACATGACATAAATCTCGACCGCCTCATCATGAATGATCGCCGCCAGCTCTTCATCGCTCAGGCGCAGGCGGTCCACCCAGACATAATCGCGCCCCACCGTTCCATATAAATAGCGGTAATAATGCAGCGGCGGCGATTTCACCGCCATGAGCGCAAAATGCCCCACCGGGCGCGGCACATGCAAATGGGGGTTTTTATCCATTTCCAGCCAGGTTGTGACGGTGGTTGTCTTTTGCATCTCAGGCCGGACCCATGGCGACGGGATACTCGGTGTCCTCACAGCCCCACGCCGCCCATGAGCCGTCATACATGGCGGTTTCGGGCGCCCCCAGTTCGGCCAGAATAATGTTCATAACCGCCGCCGTAACGCCTGATCCGCAGGTGGTGACAATAGGTTTTGATAAATCAAGCGGGGTAGCCTGTATCAGCTTTTTCACTTCATCAAGCGGTTTAAGAGAACCGTCAAATTCAAGAAAATCCTTAAAGAATATATTGATGCTGCCCGGGATATGGCCAAAACGCAGACAGGCGCGCGGTTCCGGCAACTCGCCGACAAAACGCGCCGGAGAGCGCGCATCCAGGATTTGCGCCGATTTGTCATTCATGATGTCCACAACCTGTCCGGTTTCATAAATCCGCGCCGTATCCGCTTTGGCGTTAAACAGGCGCGGAGGGCCGGGTCTGGGCCCGCCCTCTTCAACCGGGCCGTCCTCATCGAGCCATTTGGGCATACCGCCATTGAGAACCTTGACGTTTTTGGCTCCCATGATGTGGAACATCCACCACACCCGCGCCGCGGCGCAATAAAAGCCGTAAGTGTCGTAAACCACGACCATAGTCTCGTTGCCGATACCCATTTCGCCAACAAGCCGGGCGAATTTTTCCGCGCCCGGCATCATATGAGGCAGCTTGCTTTGCGTATCGCAGACCACATCGATATCAAAAAACAGCGCGCCGGGAATATGCTCTTCTTTGTACTCCGCCCACGCATCGCCCGCATCGGGAAAATGCCAGGAGCAATCCAGTACGACCAGATCGGGGTCTTCAAGATGCTCTTTCAGCCAGCCGGTCTCAACGAAATGCTTCAAAGCCTGTTCGCTCATATTCACGTCCTGATTCGGTTAAAAATTATTCGGCAAAAGCTATGCGGACGCGGCGGTTTTTGCCACCTTTTTTCTCGATTTTCGGCACGGTTAGTCTGCCAATCTCGCCGGTGCGCGCCACATGGGTGCCGCCGCAGGGCTGCAAATCGCACCCTTCAATGGAAACCAGCCGCACACGGCCCGCGCCGCGCGGCGGCTGTACCGACATGGTTTTGACCAGTTCGGGCCGGGCGTCCAGCTCTTCATCGCTGATCCAGCGGGTGGAAACCGGCAAATCCGCTTCGATGAGTTCATTGAGTTTGCTTGCGATCTCTTCCTTGTCAAGCCCGGCTTCGGGAATGTCAAAATCAAGCCGCCCCTTGCCTGCGCCGATGGAGCCGCCGGTCACCGGATAATCCAGTACCGCGCAGAGCAGATGCAGCCCGGTATGAATGCGCATATGGGCATAACGGCGCGTCCAGTCGAGTTTGAGCCTCACCTTCTCGCCAATAGCGGGCAGGGGGGCAGGGTTTGACGGCACATGAATGATCTGCATCCTGTCCGGGCTGTAAAGCGTTGTGGCAATGGCGATTTCCCCGCCCGAAGCCAGCACCATCACGCCGCTGTCGCCGGGCTGCCCGCCGCCGGTGGCGTAAAAAACCGTCCGGTCGAGAATGATCCCGTTGCGGTCGTTCACCTCAACAACCTCGGCTTCGCACTCCTGCAAATAGGGCTCGTCGCTAAACAGCTTTTTGGTCATTTTTCAAGTCTTTTCAAATACATCGGGAATATCCATTTTTGCCCTCTCCAGCCAGCGCGGAACCGGGAGGTTTTTGGTTTTCAAAAATTCGGGGTTATAGAGCTTGCTCTGATACCGGTTGCCGTAATCGGCCAGAATGGTGACGATGGTATGTCCCGGCCCCATCTCTTTCGCCAGCGCGATGGCCCCGGCGATATTCACCCCGCTGGAGCCGCCCAGGCACAGCCCCTCATGGGTGACAAGATCAAATAATATGCGCAAGGCGTCCGCATCTTCGATCTGAAAGGCCCTGTCAATGACCGCCCCTTCCAGATTGGCGGTAATGCGCCCCTGACCGATGCCTTCGGTGATGGAGGAGCCCGAAGATTTCAGCTCGCCGGATGTGTAATAGGAATACAGCGCCGCCCCCATGGGGTCGGCCAGGGCAATGGTGATGTTTTTATCGCGCGCCTTGAGCCCCATGGACACCCCCGCCAGCGTGCCGCCGGTGCCAACCGCGCAGATAAAAGCGTCGATCTTGCCCTCTGTCTGGGCGTAAATCTCCGGCGCGGTGGTTTCGATATGCGCGGCGCGGTTGGCGGTATTGTCGAACTGGTTGGCCCATAAAACGCCGTTTTCCTCAGATTCCGCCAGCACTTCGGCCAGACGGCCGGAATAGCGCACGTAATTATTGGGGTTCTTGTAAGGCGCGGCGGGGACCTCGATCAGCTCGGCCCCGGCCAGACGCAGGGCGTCTTTTTTCTCCTGTGACTGGGTTTCGGGAATCACGATCAGCGAGCGCAGACCAAAGGCGTTGCCAACCAGCGCCAGACCAATGCCGGTATTGCCCGCCGTGCCCTCGACAATCAGCCCGCCTTGCCGGATTGTGCCGCGTTTCAGCGCATCGCGGATAATATAAAGCGCCGCCCGGTCCTTGACCGACTGCCCCGGATTGAGAAATTCCGCCTTGCCGAGAATTTCGCATCCCGTCAGCGCCGAGGCCGCGTTAAGCCTCACCAGCGGCGTATTGCCGATTAAATCGGGGAAATCCTGCCTGACCTGCATGTAAAACTCTCTTCCTGACGCCGCTTTTCCTCCCCGTGCCGGGAAGGCTCATATTGGGAAAAGATAAACACTCCCTCTCTTGCGATCAAGGCATGTCAACCGGGGGAGGCAAGACGAAAGGTTCAAATCCGCTCCCAGCCTTCAGGGCCAAGGCGTTCCTGCGGCGAAAAGCGGGATTTATAATGCATTTTGGGCGAGCCCTCGACGAAATAGCCCAGATAAACAAAAGGCAGCCCCATTTTGCGCGCCCGTTCGATATGATCCAGAATCATGAAGGTGCCGAGGCTGCGTCCGGGCTGGTCATTGACATAAAAGCTGTACACCATGGAAAGCCCGTCATCGAGAATATCGGTAAGAGCCGCGGCCAGCAGGGGAGGGCGCACAATCTCCTCCGCCGCATCCAGCGCCAGACGCGGGCGGTATTCGAATATGCAGGTCTCGATACCGGTATCCCCGACCATGGCCATGTAATCAAACACATTCATATCCGCCATGCCGCCATCGGCGTGACGGCTGTCGAGATAATCCCGGAACAAGGAATATTGCTCCGATGTGGGGCCGGGCGGGCACAGCCTGCCGCTCAGATCGCGGTTTTGCTTCCAGACCCGGCGCAGATTGCGCGATATTTTGAAATCATCCACCGGCAGACGCACCGAGACACAGGCCTCGCATCCCTTGCAATTGGGCTGGTAGGCAATGTTCTGCGAGCGCCGGAAACCGCCCTTGGTCAGTGAATTGTTGAGAAGCTGGGCGTCCTCGCCCGCCAGCACGGTAAAGAGCTTGCGTTCCTCGCGCTCCGGCAGATAGGGGCAGGGCGAAGGGGCAGTCATGTAAAACTGCGGTATGCGTCGTCCCTGTTCCGTCACGTGATCTCTCCAAACCCCAAACGTGCAGTGTAAAAACACATAGCAAAGAATCAAGTCAAAATAATTTGCGCTGTAAAAACTTTTTCTCCGCCCCTACGCTGCCTGATGCTGACCAAGAGCCTCGGTGTTGATAAACACGGTGCCGCATAAAAAATCATGCACGCAGCGCTTGCGATTGTTGAACAGCGGCGCCAGCAGGATCAGGAATGTGGTGAGGGTGACGGAAAAATAAAACAGCAATGAATGCGCCGCCGCCTGCAAAACCCCCGGACGATCGCCATACCATGTGCGCATTTCAATCCCCATGATGCGCATGCCATAGGTGGCCGAATAGGGCCCGCCAAGGGTCAGCGCCTCATAGCCCAGCACCAGCAGGATCAGCGCCGCGCCCCAGAGCAGCCAGATCAGGCCGAAACTCAGCAGCCCGAGGATAAAAATCACCACCGAACCCAGCAGCCACAAAAACGTAATTACCACCGCATCGATAATAAACGCCATCACGCGCTTGCCGATAATCCCGCTGAAAAATTCAGGATGGGTTTCAGGGTCATAGGCGTGCGGCGCCTCGCCCTGCATGGAAAGATCAAATTCCGGCATCCTGCGGTCGGTTGAGTTCGGCGCCATGAAGTATCGCTCCTGTTGCGGCCGTTCGGGCAATAATAACCACATAGGCGGTGAATCTGGCCATTGCAAGGCGCGGCGGGATCGCTTAAATGCAGGTTTGGAATAATTACAATAAAGAGCATGCAAATGGCCGTTGAGCCAAAATCCCTGCGCAGCGCCCTCGGGCGTTTCGCCACCGGCGTCACCATCATGAGCATCCGGGACGGTGACGGCCAGGCTTATGGCGTGACGGTGAACTCTTTTGTTTCCGTCTCCCTTGAGCCGCCGCTTATCCTGTGGTGCCTGCGCCGCGAAGCCGGCATCCATGATGTGTTTGAAAGCAATGACCGCTTTGCCGTCAATATTCTCGGCGGCAGGAGCGCCCACGCCTCCGCCCGCTATGCAATGCGCGGCCGCATCGCGCTTGAAGAGAGCGATTTTTCCTATCGCAACCGCGGCGCGCCGCTGATGAAAAACGCCTTGATGAGCTTTGAATGCCAGACCCTGCGCCGTGATAATGGCGGCGATCATACCATCCTTCTCGCCCGCGTTCTGGATATCCATGCGGGCCGCGACGACGAACCGCTGGTCTTTTACAACGGCGGCTACCGCCAGCTTGAGAGCGCGCAACCATCCGCCTGAATACAAGATCTGGAAACAACAGCCGGACAACACCGCCTCATGCCGGATTTTGCCGTTGCGATTACTCCGGCAAATCCTTGTGCGAGCCATCGCAGAAGGGCGGGGTTTGGCTATGTTTGCACTGGCACAAAGCGTAGTTGCGGGATTTTTCAACCGTGACTTTCAGCGGCTCAAGGCCGGTGCCTTCATGCGAGCCGTCGCAAAAGGGTTGCTTTTTAGAGCGCCCGCAAGAGCACCACCAGTATTCACTCCCCGCCTCAAGCCTTTGCAGCGAGGGGACGCGGGCGGCGATTTTGACATCTTGCATGTTTTCTTTCCCGATGAGTTTGATATGTTAACTACATATTTCAAGGCGTAAATTGTAACAATTAAAATAAGCGTGTAGAGACAAGGATTAAAGGGGCGATATGAGCAAAGCGGCATTTTTGGGACTGGGCGTTATGGGCTATCCCATGGCGGGGCATCTGGCAAAAAACGGCCATGAGGTCACGGTTTACAACCGGACGGCTGAAAAAGCGCACCAATGGGCGCAAGAATACGGCGGCAAAACCGCCTCCACCCCGGCCGCGGCGGCGGCGGGCGCGGATATGGTTTTCGCCTGTGTCGGCAATGATGATGATGTGCGCGCCGTAACCCTTGGGGAGGCCGGAGCTTTTGCGGCCATGAGCGCGGGGGCGGTTTTTGTCGATCACACCACCGCATCGGCCAAGCTGGCGCGCGAGCTTGACGCCATTGCCCGTAACAAGGGGATAGGCTTTCTCGATGCGCCGGTCTCGGGCGGGCAGGCGGGGGCGCAAAACGGTGTCCTGACCGTGATGATCGGCGGGGAAGAAAAAGATTTCGCCCGGGCCGAACCGCTGATCAACTGTTACGCCCGCATGGCGCGGCTGATGGGACCGGCAGGTTCGGGCCAGCTCACCAAAATGGTCAACCAGATTGCCATTGCCGGCCTGATCGAGGCGCTGGCCGAGGCGGTGCATTTTGCCAAAACCGCAGGGCTTGATGCCGCTCGCGTCATCGAAGTGATTTCAAAAGGCGCGGCGCAAAGCTGGCAGATGGAAAACCGCTACAAGACCATGATCGCGGGCGAATACAACCACGGTTTTGCCGTGGACTGGGCCCGCAAGGATTTCGCCATTTGTCTTGACGAGGCGCGGCGCAACGGTGCGAAACTGCCCGTCACCGCCCTTGTCGATCAGCTCTACGGCGAAGTCCAGCAAATGGGCGGCGGCCGCTGGGACACCTCAAGTTTGCTGGCCAGGCTGGAACGGGACTGAGCAGGTCTTGTTTTTGGGATTTTTGTTTTCCGCCCGGATTTTATGTTTTCCGCCCGCCTCCGGCGTGCGTCCGTTCACGGGCTGGCGCTTGCTTTCGCAAGCTTGCCCTGCCACGG
>CAZIVB010000132.1:0-7167 GCA_964542565.1 uncultured Hyphomicrobiales bacterium
AATCGGCGCCGATATCAAGAAACTCCTTATGGGCGCGGTTTTTCACCGTCATATCCAGCACATGCGGCACCAGACAAACGGCGCGGCATTCGCCCTCATGCAGACACAAATTGAGATTGTAATGAATGGTCAGCGGCGAGATTGAGCCGACAAAACCGTAGGTTATGCCGATCGGGCACATATAGCGGCACCAGAAGCGGCGGCTGTAAAAAATCTCGACAAGCAGCAAAAACGCCACCCAGACAAGCCCGAGGCTGACGCCGTAAATCAGCGCCCGGCTCACAATGCCGACCGGATTGATGGTCTCGAAAACCGTATAGCCGGTCACCAGCGCCAGGATAATAAAGACGACATAAAGCACGCTTCGGACACCCCGGTGCAGGGGATGGTCCCGAATGAGGCGTTTATCCACCAGTTTCAGATGCAGCATTTCCGCCAGTTCCGATACCAGATGATAAGGGCACACCCAGGCGCAAAACGCCCTTCCGCCCACCAGCCACCACAGAAGAAACACCGTCGCCGTGCCAATCACCAGATTGATCAGGATTTGCTTGAAAGCCAGCATCACCTGCAACGCCGAATTGAGGTCCGCCATATGAAAGCCGACAAAGCGCGACGCGGTCAGCGCCCCTTCGACAAGCTGGACATCAAAATGATACGAGACGATAAACAGCAGATTGATAATGATAATCGACGGCCAGCGGTATTTGCGCACCGCATAGCTGGCTTTTTTTCCGTCCAGCTCGGAATAAATCGAGGCCACGCGCTCCTCGGAATTGGATTTGTGGCTCTTGTGCAGCGCTCTGGCCTCGGGGGTAAAGTCCTTGCGTTCATAGCGGTGCGGCGCGGCGCCGAGCATGGTCTTCAGCGACAAGAAAAAATCTTTCATGACTGCCCCCACATTTTACGGGCGTCAATGACGATGCAGGCCGGTTCAACCGGGCAGATCATTTCACACATCCCGCATCCGACACAGGCCTCATGCACCACCGGCGTACGCCTTTTGTCAGCCGGGTCATCGCTCATCGGCTGCAACGATATGGCGTCCTTGATCGGGCATTCGCGCACGCACAGATCACACAGCTCGATATCATAGGGATGATCGGCGATCAGAATCGGATTCCAGCGGTCAACCTTGATATAGCGATGCAGCCCCTTCTCGCGCGCAACCCCCTTGAACCCCTTGCCCTGACGCGCCAGGCAGGCATCGGGCCGTGACAGCCGCGCCAGCCCCATGCGCACCTGTTCCTTGGTGTCCAGATCATGGCTCAGCGATCCGGTCGGGCAGGCCAGCACGCATTGCGGCGTGTCACAGGCAAAATCACAAGCCTGCACCCGCGCCTCGATATGCGGCACCCCGTAGCCGAACCCGTCCCAGATATCGGCCAGAACAATCGCCTCGACCGGACAGACCTGGATGCACTGGCCGCATTTGATGCACGAAGCCAGATATTCCCGCTCGTCAAGCGCGCCGGGCGGCCGCAGACGTTTTTCCCTTGCCTGCAAAACCGGCCCGTAACCGGCCAGACCAAGGCCGATCGTCGCCGAACCGGCCACGATAGAGCGCAAAAAGGCGCGGCGCTTTTCCCTTTGAATGCGCGAGACTTTTTTCTTGCCAGCCGGTCGTTTCGCGGGTTTGCCTGTATTGCTCATGGCAATCTGCCTGTATCTGAAAAAACAAGGATCATTTTGGTGTCTTCAAATACCCGATATTGGGATCGTTAAGCCCGAAGGGGTCATTTTGATTCATACTGGTGCCGGCCTTCGTCCTTGCGTTGGTATTGGCGCCGAAAACTTCCAGGGTTTTGCCGACATTTGTCTCCTCGCCGCGCGGAGCCGCCGTGCGGGGGGTAAACTTGCGCGCCATCCGCGGCTCCTTGTCCTCCAGCATCAAAAGCGGCTTGGTAAATGGCGCCAGCCGCTCCATGAAGTCAAACATCGACAGGATCGGCGTGCCGTTGAAAAAATCGGCGTCGGGAACATCCATCAAGATGCGGTCGGCATAGACCATCAACCGGTAGGGCCGGTCGCCAAACCCGTCCCCGTCCTGATCAAAGCCCTCGTAATCGTCCCAGTAATTGGCCTCCCAGATATTGCGTTTGGCGCTGGCGAAGGTTGAAACGGTAACGTGACGGATATTATTGGAAAAGATATTGTCTGTGAACAAATTCCCCGTCCAGTCATTGAGGAATTTGGCCCCCGTATCGTTAAAGGCGATGGTGTTGCGGTAAATCCGGTTGGTGGTGTCGGGCTGGAACGGCGAGACATCGAGATAAAGCCCCGTGCTGTTATAGAGGATTTCGTTATCGGTGATCTCCATATTGCTGGCTTCCTTGAAGCCGATCCCGACCCCGGCCGGACCCTGCGCCCTGAAAACCCTGTTCTTGCGCACAACCACGCTGTCGCTGTACATCAGGAATATGCCGACGGCATTGCGCCAGAACTGGTTGTTTTCCACCAGATTATAGCGTGAATACATGAAATGCAGGCCATAGCGGCCATCGCTCACCTTGTTGCCGCTGATGATATTATCGGCCGAATACCACACCACCAGATCGCGGGATCTGGAGATGACATTATCCATGATCTTGTTGTTGCGGCTGTACCAGAGCCGGATGGCGTCGCCCTTGACGCCCAGCGAGGCATCGCTCTTTGACGATATGTGGTTGCGCCGCACGATGTTGTTGCTTGATTGCTGCAAATCAACGCCGAACAGGCATTCTTCAATGATATTGTCCTTGACGACATTGAAATCGCCGCGCACCAGCACCCCGGCATCAAGATCATTGTGCTGATCGCCCGAATTGATCAGCCGCAAATTTTTTACCGTGGCGCCGTTTGTCCGCAGGATTATCACCGACCCCTTGCCGCCGCCGTCAATCGTCGCCTTGCCCCGACCGTCAATCGTCAGCGGACGGGTGACCACCGCCGGACCGCTATAGACCCCCGGTTCCAGAACGATCACCGCATTTTCTTCAGCCGCGTCAATCAGCTTTTGCAGCGGCCCCATATTTTTAGCCCGCGCCGCCGCGGCGCCCGAAAAGCCGGATAAAACGAGCAGGCCGAACACGGCAAGGACGACAGACAAGCGCAAACCAGACACAACGCACCTCTTCACAAAGAGTTTCAGGCCCCGGCCTCTTCCCTCATCTGCTTGCGGCGGATCAACCCGGCCAGCGCCAGCAGAACCGAGAACAGAAGCATCAGGCCAAAGCCGTATGAGGGGTAAGAATGCGTGGCGAACTGCGCCACCTTGCCCTGGCCAAACACCGTCGGCATGAAGGGTTTGAGGGAAAACGCGCCCATGGCGTTCATGGAATGGCCATACCACCACAGCCACGAGGCGTATTCAATCAAGAAGATCACGGGCAGCAGAACCGGCACCAGAACAAGCACCCAGTAGAAGACGCTGTTATTGCTGCGTCCGGCAAAAACCATAAGCACCATCCCCGCCAGAATGCCTCCAAACAGCAGATAGCCCGCCGTGGTCATGATTTTGACCAGAGGTTTGATTTCAGCCGGATTATTAAACCAGCGTCCCAGATTTTCCGAATAATGCCAGAACAGGGTCTGCCAGTTATTTTCAGCCCAGGGCCGCCGCTCATTTTTCGGTTTGCGCATCTGGCCCGATTCATAAATCTGTTTCAGGATCAGGATGCTCTGCTGTTTGCCGCTAAGCTTGCTGGCCTTGGCCTCGGCCAGAATTTCTTTCAGAGTTTTGCCTTTTTCGGCTTTCGAGCCCTTGTGCAGTTTGTCGAGCGCTTCTTTCAGCCCCTTCTGACCGCTTCTTTTCACCGAAGCCATGACCTCGGCGCGCGAACTCAGGGAACTCTCGCCGCTGGTTTGCAGTGATTCTCTCAGCCTGGCGATAATCGGGCTGATATCCTCGCCCGCCTCCTCATGTCCCTGCCCCAGCGCCGTAACGAGGGCCGAGAGGTAATCGGCGCTTTGATAGCGCAAACCGCCATTCATGAAGAACGTCATCGCCATCCACACGGCAATGGCGAAAAACCCTACACTCATAACGAGGATTCGCCGTTTGGGGTTGAAAATCATGAACCCGATGAGCATGACCCCCAGCATGGAGAGCAAAAATGGTGAAAAGGCTTTTTCCAGAACGCCGCCGGAGGCGATGGGGTACATTCCGACAAAATGATTGATCGCGTCCATCTCATGCACACAATCAACCGCTTCATCCTCTTGAATCTCGGCCTTGCCCTGCAATTTGCAGCCGTTGAACACACCGTTCATGCTGAACATGATGCGAACCCCGTCGGGAAAAGCTTCCTTGGGATATTGCGGCGCGGTCAGCGACACCCACCAGATCGGCACGAAATAGATGACGACCAGCAAAAGAAGCGCAACGCTGACAAGTCCCTTGACCACAAGCCCGCGCCTTGAATTGGTTTGATCACTCATTTTATTCAGAATCCCGTCCATGTCTCAAACGTCCACCGGCTTTGCAAGGCCGGCAGACAATTGTCGGTATTGGAACTTCAGACCTAGTCGAAGTCCGGATTGATCCAGTCCGCGCTTGGCGCCAGTTTATTCTTCGGCGGTTTCAGGCGTGAAACATAATCGATCACCGCCGTCATATCCCGGTCGGAAAAACCGGCGATCTGCTTGATCATGTCCGGGTTGGCATTACGGCGTTTTCCGTCCCTGATCCACTCAAACTGGCGAATGAGATATTTGAAATGCTGCCCCTGGATAAGCGGGAAATGATCAACGCTGTGGCCCTCGCCATTCTCGCCATGGCAGCGCACACAATTTTTCTTGTACAGTTTCTTGCCATGTTCAAGATCCGTGCCCGGGCCAACGCCATTGGCCGGGTTCATCGGAATTTTGGAGATATAGGCCGCAACCGCGGCAATCGCATAGGGACCGCCGCCAACTTCAGGCGCCGCATTCTTGATCTCTTTCGGCAGCGCGAAAGGATACATGGTCGGATTATCGCGGTTCTTGGCGCGAATATCGGCCAGCTGCTTGATAATCACATTGGCCGACTGGCCCGCCAGTTGCGGAAATGTACCATCCGGGGTGCCCCAGCCTTCGGGCAGGTGGCAAGCCGAGCACACTTCGTAAACGGCAACGCCGTCTTCCCTGATCTTGGCTTTTTCCGCATCGGTTTTACCGGCAAAGGTCGCAAGGATTTTCTCGGCCTCGTCCTGTTCGCCGCCGCCTTCATTCCACGCCATCGCCGATCCGCCGGCAAAGATGCCCGCCGTCAGCACGGCCGCGAGTATTTTAGTGGTTTTATTCATCGTTTTTCTCCAATCGGGTTGGGCTGCTTCTTGTCTCAGGAGTGTTTTTCCTGCGAAAGATAGGCAGCGATCGCTTTGATCTGGTCATCCGTCAGCTTCTTGACGAACGGGAACATTGCTTTTGATTTGCCGTTTGTGCGCGCCTTGGTTTTGATGTCCAGGATCTGGGCGGCAAGATAGGCCTGCTTCTGACCGGCAAGGAACGGATAGCCTTTTAAAGGTTTTTTACCGGCTTTGCCATGACAGGCGCGGCAATTCTTCTTCTTGTAAAGGGCTTTTCCTTCCTCGACAAGCTCCGCCGGAACCGGCGTTTCGGGCGCCGCCTTCTCAAGCGGTTTCTTCTTTGACAGCCACTTGCTGATCAGGGCGATCTGCTCCGGAGTCACCCTCGCTTTGCCTTCAGCCGTCACCAGCGAGCCCTTCATCGGCGACGCGCGCCTGTCGCCATTGGCGTTCAGACCGCCCTCACGCTTGCCCGACATGATATCGCGCACCTGAACCGCCATATATTTGGCGTCCTGGCCGTAAAGGCTGGGATAGTCCTGAATGGCCGGTTTGTCGGGCTTGTTGCGCCGTCCCGGACGCTCATGACACGCCGAGCAGACCCGGTAAAGCCGCTTGACGGAAACTTTCTTCTTCGCGGGCGCCGCCGCAGGAGCCGCCGCCGCGACCTTTGTCGCAGCGCCCGGCCCGGCGGCATCGGAGCCGGCCTTTTCCTGCTCCTTCGCGCCGGCCTTTTTGGCCATCGGCGCGGCAGCTTCTGGCAGGGGCGAGGTTTTGTACAAAACGCCCGCCATGAAATTCATGCCGACCACAAACACAATAATGGCCGCCACCGAGACGCCGTACTTGACGAGGAAACCCACAATCTTCATCCGTATAACCCTTAAATTCTGTAGTTTTTTCCTTCCGGAGACGCCTTGCCCATCACTGCGCTTGTTCGTGCAGCGCGGGCGGGCGGCGCCGTCCCGGCGATTCCAGCCATTATATACACCGGAACTCTTCGTAAATACAGACGAGAGGCGGGTAATTCACCCGCCCCCCGGATTTTCGCACTTACAGACCTTTCAAGTCTGTTACTTAGTCACTTTCTTGGCGCCGTTCTGCTCAAGATGCGTCTTGGCGCGCAGCCCCATATCAGCTGTTTTCACCTGATACTGGAACCATTGCTGGGCCCAGAGAGTGGCATTCTGCCAGTCTTTCTTGGCGGCAAAGTCCTCGGCTTTCTTCTTGGACTCAGCGGCAAAACCAAGCTGCTCGACCGCATCTTCCACAAGACCGACAACCGTCGGGAAGTCCTTGTAGTTACGTTCGGTGATGAACTTCACAACGCTGTCGATAACGCCTTGCGTCGCGATATTGGTTTTGATCTGTTTCTTGAAGTCGGCTTCGGTATAGGCCTGGCCTTCCTGGAACTTGATTTTCGTGGCTTTCATGCCTTTCGGCCGAACCAGCAAAATACCTTCCATTTCCAGATGCAGCGCCGAGCAGAACTCGGTGCAATAGTAAGGATAGACACCGGGATTTTTGACCTTGAAGGTTGCCGAGGCGGTCTTGCCCGGCTCAACCGAGAGGTTCACATTGTGGCCGTAAATGGCGAAACCATGGGTTTCGTCCTGGGCACGTTCCACATTGGTCATATGGATTGAAACCGTCTCGCCTTCTTCAACCTCGATGATTTCCGGCGTGATATGCGAGCGGATAAGCGTGCCGTAAACATGCACCACGCCGTCCTTGCGCACCACCTTCTCCCGTCCAGGACGCGTCCGGTATTTGGATTTGCGATCCTTGCGGCTGTTCCAGCCCAGTTTGTAGCGGACCTTGGGTTTCAGCTTGTCGGCCTTGATCGCCACCGCATAATGCGGCTCGCCAAGCGGCACCGGCATATCATACAGAAGCTGCA
>CAZIVB010000133.1:0-7161 GCA_964542565.1 uncultured Hyphomicrobiales bacterium
GGTTCTTGTTGCGCCCGGGCCTTCCGATGGGGCGGCCTGACCGCGCGGCGCCCGGTCGGGCTTGCGAACACTTTGTGTTCGGGGGGGTACTCTGGGCGCGGGTTTATGCTGAAGCGGTGCGGGTTGCTGGGGCGGGCTTGGCGGGGCGGAAACTGGCGTTTGTTTCGTCCGCGACGTAATTCCCGGCATATTCATTCGCCTTTGTGGCCAGATCATCGACGCTTTTTACGATGTAGGCGGCGGTTTTATCATCCATCAGATAGCTGAAATTCAGCCGCACCCAGCCGGGCTTTTCGATCTCGTGACCGGCGAGGATGGCGCGGCGGATGCGCTCGGAATGCGCATGGTCCACATGCAGCAGACGGTGGCCATAGGGCCCGGCGCAGACGCAGCCGCCCCGGGCCTGAATGCCGCTGATATCGGAGAGCATGCGGGTGAAAAGCTGATGGTGGATATTGCCGCCGCGCCCGTCGCGCACCGCGAAGGAGAAGATCGGCAGGCGGTTGGGTTTATCCACCCCCAGCAGATGCAGATTCGGGTTTTTGCGCCAGACCACCAACGCCCTTTCGCCAAGCTCGCGGTCGCGGGCGGCAATGAAATCCTCGCCCACCGCCGCCTTGACCAGAAAGACAAGAGCGGCGCGGATATCGCCGATGATATTGGGGGTTCCGGCCTCTTCGCGCTCGATAATCGAGTTCAGGTAATTATGCCCCCAGGGCGAGACATAGGACACCGAGCCGCCGCCGGGCCATGTGGGGTTCTGGCTGTGAACAACGCTGTTTCTTACAATCAGCACCCCCGATGCGCCGGGGCCGCCGGGGTATTTATGCGGCGAGAGGAAAATGGCGTCTTTCTCCAGCCCTTCGCCCGGATTCATGTCAATGGGCAGATAAGGGCCGCCGCCGGCATAGTCCCAAAAGGCCAGTGCGCCGTATTTTTTCAGCACCGCCGTCACCGCGTCCGCATCAGTAAGGATGCCGGTGACATTGGAGGCGGCGGAAAAGGAGCCGATGAGAAGCGGGCGGTCCTTGCGCGCTTCGAGTTCCGCTTCGAGCATGGCAAGATCGGGGCCGCCTTCAGGCGCTTCGTCAATCTCGATGATTTCGGCGCCGCTTTCACGCCAGGGAAGGATATTCGAGTGGTGCTCGTAAGGGCCGATGAAGACGGCGGGAGGAACGGATGCCGCCGCTTGCGCCACACCGCACAGGGCGACAAGCCGGTTGATGGCCGAAGTTGCGCCGGGGCCGGTGAAGATCACGGAGCAATCGGGGCCCGCATTGGTTTTGGCCGCGATCAACTGCCGCGCCGCCGCGCGCAAATGCGAGATATAGGCGCCGCAAAAGGAGGATTCGGTATGGGAGTTGGCGTAATAGGGCAGCACCTGCCCGGCGACGAAATCCTCAACCTGGCGCAGGGCGCGGCCCGAGGCGGTGTAATCGGCATAGATGAGCGCTTTGGTTCCGAACGGGGTTTCAAAACGCATCCCCTCGCCGATCAGACCGGCGCGCAGATCAGCGGCAATGTTACCCGTGTTGAGGGATTGGCGAAAAGCATCCAGCGGCATTTGAGTGTTCCTTAAAATTATTTATTTTTGTTTGTAAGGATAATACACTGAATAATGCCGAATTTTCTCCATTTTTTTAATTGATTTTGTTGTTTAACGTATATTATGTTCGATATATGGCTAAATTAATCGATCATTTTAATCGCAAAATTCTGCAAATTCTCCAGCGCGACGGCGCGCTCTCCCAGCGCGAATTGGCGGCGCAGGTGAACCTTTCGCCCAATGCCTGCTGGAACCGGTTGCAGGCTTTGAAAAAATCCGGGATCATTACCGGCCAGACCCTGCGCCTCGACCG
The DNA here is from genome assembly GCA_964542565.1 of uncultured Hyphomicrobiales bacterium. Classification (GTDB taxonomy): domain Bacteria; phylum Pseudomonadota; class Alphaproteobacteria; order Rhizobiales; family BM303; genus BM303. The sequence goes on from CAZIVB010000133.1 coordinate 1,860, forward strand.
GGAAAAACTGGGGCTGGGGCTGGTGGTGTTCGTGATGATCAAGACCCGCAACCATTCGGCGGAATGGCTGGAGATGTTCCGCGGCCATGTCTCGAACATCCCCGAGGTGATCGATTTCTTCCGCATCGGCGGCGATTACGATTATCTGCTCAAAGTGGTGACCCGCGACATGAAGAGCTATGACGCCTTTTACCGGCGGCTGATCAAGGGGGTGGAGCTGGATGCGGTGACATCAAATTTCGCCATGGAGACGATTGAAGAGCAAAGGCCCCTGCCCGTTTGCGAGATGTAAAATTTGAAGCTGAGGCGCATGGCGGCGGATCAGCTCGCCATTTTCATCGCCTGTTTGACCGGCTTGCCGCTTAAAATATCGTCGCGGACCTGGGCGGGCTTGCCGAAGAGATAGCCCTGCGCCAGATCGACATTATAGTCGAGCAGCTCCAGAACCGTGGGTTCGGTCTCGACCTTTTCGGCGATCAGATGCAGGCCGTGGCGCTGCATGAGGTCGGAAAGATCGGCGGTGTGGACCCAGGTATCGGCCTCGTTCATGCGGTTGAGAAGAATATCGGCATCGACCTTGATGAAACGGAAACCGAGCCCGTTGAGTTTCTGGAAATCGGCATTCAGGGTTTTGACCCGGTCAAGCGAGAATCTGAAACCCAGATCATTCAGCGCCGCCAGACTTTCAAACTCCATGGGGCCGAAATTTTCGGTCATGGATTGGGGAAACTCGAAATTCAGCGACCCGGCCAGTTTACGGTTTTGCTCAAGGAACTCCATCAATTGCGGGAAGAAGGCGACATCGGTCAGCGATTCGGGGGAAATATTGCAGAAAATCCCCACCTTGCGGTTTCTGTCCGCCAGACGGCGCAGAACCTTGACGGCGCGGAACAGCAGCAGATTGTCCACATTCGCCATCTGGCCGGAGGCTCTGGCAACGGGCATGTATTCATCCGGCATGATGGTTTCACCCTCCGCCGTGTGCAGGCGGGTGAGAGCTTCATAATATTTCACCTTGCGTTGCGGCAGAGTGACAATGGGTTGCAAGAACAGATCCATCCGGTTTTGCGTCAGGGCGTTGCGGATGACCTCATGCCGGGCCGGGTCAATGGCCTCTGTGCCTTCCGTGCCGGGCTGTTTTTCCGCCGCGCCATGCGCCGCCGCGCCATGCGCCGCCGCGCCGCGCTCCGCCGAGCTGCGCGCCGGCGTGGACAGATGCGCCGGGTTTGCCGGTGCTGTTTGTTGCCCCGCCGGAGCCATCTGTGCCGCCGGGGCGGCCGGGGCGGGCTGCGCGGCAGGAGCGGGCTGCACGGCCGGGGCGGGGCGGGACAAATTCTGACCCAGGATTTTTTGTTTTTTCTCAAGGCGCTTGAGCAGCTTGGCAAAACCGTCAAGCTTTTTGCCATTGGCGATAAAGCCTTCCGTCAGTTCGGCATTCACGGCATTGATGGCGCGCACTTCATCGCCAAGACGCTCGGCCCCCGTTTGAAGCGGGGTGATCTGCTCTTCGACAATACCGGCGCTCATCTGTTCCAGACGGCCAAGATAGGCCATTTGCTGCTCCACCCGCTCGCGAAGCTCAAGGACCTCTTCGGAAAGAGCGACATTGGATTTCAGCAGGGCGCGCATTTTGCCGTGCAAACCCAGCCTGCGGCGGGCGCGGCTCAGCATGATCTGAATCTGGACCAGCGCCATCACAATCAAAAAGGCGCTTACTCCCGCCATGACGGGCGGCATTGCGCCATAAACCATTAGCCCCAGAGCCGCGGCGAGGCCCACGGCCACGGTGCTGATCACCATGATAATCCAGTTGATAACATTCATCTGTGCGCCCGGTCCTTATGCCTGAACGGATTCAACATCCTGTGACTTTTTACAAACTGGCGCGAAGTCGTTGACATTTCGTTAACCATAAAATTTCAAACATGGCGATATGGAAAATTTTGCGCACCCCCTCACGGATGAGGGCGATCTCTGGGTCTTTGCTTACGGCTCGCTGATGTGGGACCCGGATTTTGAGAGCGCCTGCAGCCTGCCGGTGCGGGTGCATGGCTGGCGGCGCGGCTTTACCCTGCGCTCCACCTTGGCCTGGGGCAGCGAGGCGGCGCCGGGGCTTTGCGCCTCGTTGCATGCGGGCGGCTCGGTGGCCGGGCGCGCCCTGCTGATCAAAGCGCCGCGAATCGAAGCCACGCTCAAATATCTCGGCGCACGCGAGGCGGCCTATATTCCGCGCCGCCTGCATGGCCGGGCAAAAGGCAGGCCCCCCTTCCCCATGCTGGGCTTTGTGCATGATTACGATCATCCGCGCTCTGCCGCCGGACTGAGCCTGGAGGAGCAGGCGCGGCTCATCCGGCAGGGCAAGGGCGAGCGCGGCAGCTCAATGTTTTATCTGCGCCAGACCCTGGCCGAGCTGGCAAAGGACCGCAGCTTTGACAAGCATGCCGCCGCGCTGCTGGCGCTGGCGCTTGGAGCCCCGTGTGATTAAAAAACCGCATACATTTTTGCCAGATGATGCTCTAACCCAGACGTTCCGGGTGATCTTGTTCCAGATAGGCTTTTTCGACATCGGTCAGCTCGATCTCTTCGACCCCGGTGATCATGCCCTTGATATAGTGGAACGGAGTGTGGCCGGTGGTGGTCATATAGACATGGATGACGGCAAAGGCGATGATGATAAAGGCGGCGGCGGTGTGGATAAAGGCGATGATGGTCAGATACAGCCCGGCATTGGGAATCTCGTTCCAGAAATCATAGGTCAGATAGAAAATACCGGTCAGCCACAAGGCGGGACCCATGAAGATCATGAAGGTGAGATAGGCCATTCCCTGCAAGGCGTTTTGCTTGCGGCGCAGGGTTTTCTTGAACGGGTGCTCCTCGTCTTTCAAAATACCGTAAGCGTAATAGCGCATCACGGCGAAGACACGGATCAGGAAGATTATGAATTTGCTTGACGGCTTGCCGTCCGGGGTGCGGATGCCGAAAAACGGCAGGAACTGTTTCCAGTTGCCGGTGGTGAAATTCCAGAAGGTGGTGAAAATCCACAACAGCATGAGCGTGATCGCGGCATAGCTGTGCAGGGTTACCGCCGTCTCAAAGGAAAGCAGATCATAGCTGCCGTGCAGGTTAAAACCGGTAAAAGCGAGGAAGAAGATCAGCCCCGCCTGCGACCAGTGCCAGAAGCGCTCATAGCGGGTGTAAATAACAACGGCCTGTTTGCTTTTTTTTACTCCCGGCATTTTTTGTCCTCCTCATCGCGGCACTGGGCGATTGCCTTTTTCCGGCACAGGATAAAGCGTGCGGTTCCATGGCCAAGCGCCACCACAAAGGCCCCCAGAATCATTAGCCAGCCGAGCCAGTCGAGCCATTTCCAGCCATCGCGGCCGGGCATGTAAAAGCCGGAAAGATTGGCCAGCCGCCCGTTTTTGGCGTGGCATTGCGAGCAGGCCAGCGCCTTGTCTTTTGGCGCCACCATATGGGTGATCGGCCACCAGGAGATGGTGTTGATATAGCCAAACTCGCCGCTATAGGGCTTGCCCGCCTGCTTCATGCCGTAAGCAATCGCCTTGCCCATGTCGTAATTGCCCCAGAAGGCGGCGTCGTCCTTGCCCCATAAGTGAGTGTAAACGAGGGTATTGTTGCCCTTGTCATAGGGCTGGAAGGTGTTCATGCGCTTGAAGGGCCAGATGCGCGAGCCCGGATCGTCAAAGGCGCCTTTGAAGGAATTGATCTCGATCGGTGTTTTGGCCGGGTCGAATCTGGTGTCAATCGTTGTGTAGCGCATGGTGCCGTCAAACCATTCATAGACCGGCTTGACGTTTTCGGCGTATTTGAAACTGCCCTTGATCGATTTATAGGTCTTGCGGTGCTCGCCATTGCCTTGCGTGTAGCCCTTGATGAAATAGCCCTCGCCGTTTTTCAGCTTGCCGGCGCTGCGCCAGTCCCAGTCGGTTTTGGTCGCCACGCCGCCCCTGGCGAATTCGGGGATATGACAGCTCTCGCAGGCCACCCGGTCAACATGGCCATTGAGTTTGATGCCCTTCAGGGAGGTCATGGGATGGGGCTGGTTGCCATGGCAGGACGCGCAGCTTGCCGCGTGACGCCGCTCGCCGGGCTCGCCCGTGCCTTCAGGGTCCACCGCCAGCATCTGATAGCGGCTTCCGGCGGTAATGTGCTGCTCGGTGACGTGGCATTTCTGACAGGGGAAATTCAGCCCGTCCGCCGCCATATGGATATCGACCGCCTTTGACGGGGCGGTGAGGACGGAGGACAAATCGCCATGTTTGACATTGTCGCCGCCGCCGCCGTAAAAATGGCAACTGCCGCAGTTCCGCCGCGTGGGTTTGCCGACATTTTGCGCCACTTTCACCCAGTCAATGGGCTTGTTGCCCTCAAACATGACGGCACAGGCCGGAGAGCCCCGGGTGGAGGGGGTGCGGTAATAGGCGCCGGTCTGGTCGTGGCAGACAACGCAGTCGATATTGGCGCTGTTTTTATAATCGAAATCATAACTTTTGTGGTTATAGGCGGTATGGCACTGGGAGCACATGCCCTCATTGCCGCGCGCATTGGTGCAGAAATTGTTGATCAGGGTTTTCTTGCCCAGAATCTGCCCCGTTTTGGGTTGCTTGTATTCCCATTTCCAGTGGATCGAGTGCAGGAACTGCTCCCCGGCCTTGTTGTGGCAGGAAAGGCAGGCCTTTGTAACCGCGGGGCCATCGGCGAAGGGGCCCTGAAGCTCTTTAAGCTTTGAATGATCGGTGGTGGAGGTGTTTTTTGCCCTGAGCGGCATCCTGGCGGGGGCGGTATTTTTATACTCATCAATCCCGCCGCTCACCGCCTTGTCCGGCTCATGCGCCGCCATCGCCCCGGTTGCGAGCGCCAGGCCAAGCCCGAGAGAAACCGCAAGAGCAGACAATCTGTGCAACATCACATTCCCCATCCAAAACGGGCCAGGCATCACATGCAATTTTTCCTGAATGGCCGGGAGAATACAGGAGAGCGAATAGGGATATCAGGTGACGAATTGTCGCAAAACATAATAATTTCAACGATTTGTGACTAAGTCACATTGCTGGTCGCTCGCGGCCATTCCTCGCTAACGCTCGGGCCTGCGCGGGCGCGGGCTGACCGCCCGTCGCGCCGTCGCGCTCTGCTGCCAGTCGCCAAATTGAAGCTCAGCTGTTGGCGGGCGCTCTCCCCCCTCCGTGGCAGGGCAAGCTGGCAAAGCCAGCGCCAGCCCGTGAACGGACGCACGCCCGGATGGGCGGGCGGAAAACGGAAACACGCGCCCGCGCAGGCCGGG
>CAZIVB010000134.1:0-7125 GCA_964542565.1 uncultured Hyphomicrobiales bacterium
GACCTCTGCCTTCGGAGGGCAGCGCTCTATCCAGCTGAGCTACGGGTGCTTTGTTTGTCCGGCGCGAAGATAGCCGAAGGCGCGGGCGAGGGCAATCGCATAAACGCCAGATCAGCCGGCTTTCAAATGGAATCATTTGAAAGCCGATAAAATGATCGCCGCAAACAAAGCTGAGCATCGAGCGTGAATATGAATGAACGCTTGATGTCTAGGACGGGCTTTTCCTCAAACCGGCGGCGAGGATGTGTATCAGTGTATTCAGGACCGGTCTGCCGCGAGGGGTCACCACAAGGCGCCTCGGGCCTGAGGTTGGTGCCGCATTTGCCGGTTTGAGTGCAACCAGCCCGTCATCTTCCAGCTCCTGAATAACCGGCGGGGCAATCTGGTAGCCGCTGCACTCGGCAAGCCGTGGAAGATCAAGACCTTCTGTGAGCCTCAGCCCCATCAGCAAAAGCTCTTCCGCTCGCTCAAGCGGGCTGAGGCGCGTATCGCGCGCAAGGCCATGACCGCGGGTTTCAACAAGCTTCAGCCAGCTTTGCGGATCCGGCTCATTGGCCAGCGCATGACCCCGGAGCCGCGAATGGGCGCCCGGCCCCAGCCCGAGATAATCCAGCCCGCGCCAATAGCCAAGATTGTGGCGGCTTTCATGGCCGGCCCTGGCGTGATTTGAAATCTCGTAAGCGGGCAGACCGGCATGGTTGCAGATCTCCTGGGTCAGATCATAGAAATCACGCGAGAGATCAGAGCCGGGGAGTTTTAATCTGCCGCTGGATTGCGCCTCAAAGAAAGGGGTTCGGGGCTCAACGGTCAGTTGGTAGAGCGAGACATGCCCTTTGCTTAAAGTCACGGCCTGTTGCAGCTCCCCCCCCCAGTCTTTCAGGCTTTGATTTTGACGCGCATAGATCAGATCGAACGAAACCCGCGCGAAAATCCGGTCCGCCATCGTAAGCGCCGAAAGCGCCTCATCGACATTATGGCGCCGGCCCAGCCGTTTCAGAGCGGCGGTCTCCAGAGCCTGAATGCCAAGGGACAGGCGGTTGACGCCAGCCTCCCTGAAAGCGGCGAATTTGTCACCTTCGGCGCTGGTGGGATTGGCCTCCAGGGTCACTTCCATGTCCGGGCCGGAAGGCCAGAGATTTCTGGCGCCCGCGATCAGGCGGGCAACGTTTTCAGGCGTCATGAGCGAGGGCGTGCCGCCGCCAAAAAAGATCGAGCCCAAGGATGCATCCTTAACCCGGGGGCTCAACATCTCCATTTCGCGCAGCAGGGCGCTCAGCCATCTGTCATGATCGATGGCGGCATCAGCAACATGGGAGTTAAAATCGCAATAGGGGCATTTCGAGAGGCAAAACGGCCAATGGATATAAAGGCCAAAGGGCAAGGGGGGCATGGGGTTAGCCGTTTTTACCCAGGCAGGCGGCCTGAAGCCGGGCAAAAGCATCAGCCCGGTGCGAGATGCGTTGTTTGATCTCGGGATCAAGCTCGGCCATGGTCATATTGTATTGATGACTGAAGAAAATGGGGTCATAGCCAAAGCCATGATCACCTTTTGGCGGCCAGACAATTGTTCCTTCAACCTCGCCCTGAAAGGTTTCCTCATGGCCGTCGGGCCAGGCAAGCGTCAGGGCGCAGATGAATTTTGCGCCGCGGTCTTTTGCCTCCCTTGCCCCTTTCTTTTGCAACTCATCTTCCACCCGCGCCATGGCAAGGCTGAAATCTTTACCCTCGCCGCCCCAGCGGGCGGAATAAATGCCCGGCTCACCGCCCAGCGCCTCAACCGCCAGCCCCGAATCATCCGCCAGCGCCGGCAGACCGCTCCCCTTTGCGGCGGCATGCGCCTTCAGGGCGGCATTGGCCTTGAAACTCAAACCGTCTTCCACCGGCTCAGGCAGCCCCAGCGCGCCAGCCGAGACAGCTTCAAGGCCGTAAGGCTCAAGCAGCTCGTTGATCTCGCGCAATTTGCCCGCATTATGGGTGGCGACAACGAGTTTGTTGCCGGTCAGTTGCCGGTGTTGGCGCTTCATGGCTCAACTCACCGCCATTTTCTGCAACTCCACCAGCCGGGCAATGGATGTACCGGCCAGTTGCATGAGCCTGTCAAATTCTTCTTTTGAATAGGGCGCGCCTTCCGCCGTGCCCTGGACCTCAACAAAACCGCCCGAACCGGTCATGACAAAATTGGCGTCCGTATCGGCATCTGAATCTTCGGCGTAATCAAGATCGGCAACCGGAACCCCTTTATAAATGCCGCAGGATATGGCGGCGACGTGATCGATGAGCGGGGTCTCTTTCAGAATATTGCGCTTCATCATCCACTGGATGCAGTCATGAAGCGCCACCCATCCGCCGGTAATCGATGCGGTCCGGGTGCCGCCATCGGCCTGAATGACATCGCAATCCACCGTGATCTGGCGCTCGCCCAATTTTTCCATATTGACAACGGCGCGCAAGGAGCGGCCAATCAGGCGCTGGATTTCAAGCGTGCGGCCCGACTGCTTGCCGGCATTGGCCTCGCGCCGCATGCGGCTATGGGTGGAGCGGGGCAGCATGCCGTATTCCGCCGTGACCCAGCCAGAGCCTGCGCCGCGCATCCAGGGCGGCACCCGTTCTTCAAGGCTGGCCGTGCACAGCACATGGGTATTGCCGCATTTGATCAGGCAGGAGCCTTCGGCATGTTTGGAGACGCCCCGCTCCAGGGATACCGGGCGGATTTCATCGGGTTCTCGTTTTGACGGCCGCATGCATACTCCTTTGCCTGTCTGTCGTTACGCTCAAGAATTATGGCCGGTTCAAAAGGCCCGATCCAAGTCGTAAAACGCTTTTCGTTGTAATCAACACAATTTTAGGGCTTCTTGTATAGGATCCCGCCTCGATTGCAAGCATGGCAAGACCGGCTTTTTGCTCCGGTCCGGCAACAGCCGTGCAAAAGCAATTTTTGAGCTTTCGATTTAGCGAAAGTGCTGGAGGGTGTCTTTACGGTCATGGACGAGATTGCGTTTGATCAGCTGCAAATCGGAGTGGTTGAAGATGTTTGCGGCATGCGCCGTCTGATCTGCTCGGTGCTGCGTTCGTTTGGCGTCAGGGAGCGTAATATTTTTGAGGCGGATGACGGGGTCAGCGGCCTTGAAATGGTCGAGACCTGCGAACCGGACATTCTGATCACGGACTGGACCATGCCGAATATGAGCGGCGCGGATCTGGTGCGGATTTTAAGAAATCCGAAATACCCCAACCGCTCCTTTATTCCCATTCTCATGCTGACGGCCAACGCCAACCGGTATTGCGCCGCCGTTTCGCAGGAAATCGGCGTCACCGAATTTCTCGTCAAGCCGTTTGCGCCCGAAGCCCTGAAAACCCGCCTGACGCATATGGTCCTGTATCCGCGCCCGTTTGTCAGCTCGGAGGATTATTTCGGTCCTGAAAAACGCAACAGGGAAGATCCCGCCGCGGCCAGTAGCGAAACCGAAGCCGAGATTGAGGTTGAGACTGGGGGGCGGGAAATTTACGCCATGTAAACCGGGCAACAAGACGGCGCGGCTTGTCTGAACAACCCTGGTCTGCTTTAGGCATTTATCAGCAGCTTCGCTGGGCGCCGGGCTTGAAAGCCGTGAACCGGTCCCATGACAGGTTGTTTTTCTGTACCCATACTTTTGCGGCGAAATATGTTACACTCAGGCACTGTTCTGGTTCTTTCCTTTAAAGGACGCCCGGGAAATGGAACTGTCGGAAAAAGAACCCATGCGACGAAGCGAACACCTTCCCCTTGTTATCGACAGGGGATCGGATGAAAACCTTCAGATTCAGATCTTTCGCGGGATCCAGAAGCTGATTGTCGAGGGCTGTCTCAAATCCGGCGTTATTCTGCCCTCCTTCCGCAAGATGGCGGCGCAGCTTAAAGTTTCGAAAAACACGGTTATCCTCTCTTATGAGCGTCTGATTTGTGAAGGCTATCTGGTGACAAAACCGGGGGTGGGGACGTATGTCTCGCCGCATCTGCCCGAGCAATCGCTGCATATCTCCCAGCGCCGTCCGACGCGGCGGGAAAAAGAAGAGCAACTGGCCCGGCGTCATCCGTTGCTGTTTCATGGTCATCTGCACAGTATTTTCCCCCGCAGGAGCGAAAAACCCCGGATTGATTTTTTTGTCGGCAGGCCCGATGCCGCAACTTTTCCCGTCCGGGTCTGGCGGCGTATCCTGGCTCAGAAGATCGAGCACGGTCAGGCCGGAATGACCCGCTATAACGATCCGGCCGGTCTGCCGGAATTGCGCCAGGCCATCGCCGAACATCTTGGTCCGGCGCGCGGGATAAACGTGACCCCGGAGCAGATTATCATTGTCGGCGGCATTCAGGAGGCGTTGAGCCTGATCTCGCGCCTTCTCGTGGCCTCGGAGACCAGCGTGGCGATTGAAAGCCCGTGCTATCAGGGCGCGGCATTTGTTTTCAGGGCAGCAAGGGCGCAAATCACCCCGGTTCGCGTCGATGCCGCCGGGCTGGATGTGGCGCAACTGCCCGAGGGCCCGGTCTCGCTCATCTATGTCACCCCGTCGCATCAATATCCCCTGGGGAGTACATTGTCTCTCGAGCGCCGCTTTATGCTGCTGGAATGGGCATGGAAATCAGGCGCTTATATTATCGAGGACGACTATGACAGCGATTTTCGCTATCAGGGCTCGCCCCTCTTCGCCCTTGCCGGTCTCGACCGCCATGAGAGCGTGATTTATCTTGGCACCTTTTCCAAATCCATCGGCGCGGGCATCCGCACCGGATATATCGTCGCCCCCTCGGCGCTGGTGGAGCCGCTGACGACGCTGAAGGGCCTGCTCAATAACGGCAATCCGTGGCTGGAGCAGGCGGTGCTGGCGGAATTTATCTCCAGCGGCGGGTTTAACCGCCATTTACGCCGGATCCGGCAGGTTTACCTGCGCCGCCAGAGCGCCCTTATCGAGGCGATCAAGGACAAATTCGGCGCGGCGGATGTGAGCGGCACGGATTGCGGCATGCATCTTATCTGGTCCCTGCCGCCCGATTGCATGCCGGCGTCCAGATTGCGCCAAATGGCCCTCGGCAAAGGGGTCGGCATCTACCCGCTGGAAAACGGGGCCGCGTCCTTTATCGCCAGTGATGAACAGCGTGAACGCCTGGTGATGATGGGGTTCCCGTCCGTCCCTGAAACCAAAATGCGCGAGGGGATTTGCATTCTCTCCCGTCTCGCCCGGTCCGGCGCATCTCCCCGCACGTCCAAATCTTTGGATTTGCCGACCGATTTCGAGATTTAACAGCCCGTCCATACCCATGAAAACCTCATAAGGTGCCTCTAAGAGGTGACCGCCGAATTTGATAGAATCCCGGCTGTAGATTTTTATCGGGATGAGAGGGCAGTCCGTCCTTTATTGCCAATTCGCACAGGAGAAGTATCATGACAAAGCTGACCAGACGATCATTTCTGGGCACTACGGCCGCAATAGGCGGGATGGCCGCGATGCCTCCGCTTGCCGGCGCCCACACTCTTTTGACCGCTCCTTTGCTGGATGCCTCGTCGAGGATGACGGCAACCCATTGGGGCATTATCAAGGCGTTTGTGGAATCGGGCCGTCTCACCCGTATCGAGCCTTTCGCCAAGGACGCCTTTTCGCCCTCGCCGGTGATACAGGCTTTTCCCGGTCGGGTTTATACCCGCAACCGGGTGAAATATCCCATGGTGCGCGAAGGCTTCTTGAAAGACGGCGCCAGGAGCGACACCACCGAGCGCGGCAAGGGTAAATTTGTCCGCGTCAGTTGGGAAAAGGCCACCGAACTTGTCGCCTCGGAACTCAAGCGCGTCAAGAAGACATATGGCAATGAGGCCATTCATACCGGCTCCGTTGACTGGCATTCGGTCGGCAAACTGCACAATTCACCGGTTCTGCTGCGCCGCATGCTCGGCCAGTTTGGCGGTTTTGTCGATAATACCGGCGATTTTTCCATTGCCGCGGCGATGGTCATCCTGCCCCATGTCATCGGCGGCACGGAAGTTTATGACCAGCCGAGCGCGTGGGAAACCGTGTTGAAACATACCGATACGGTGGTTCTGTGGGGCGCGACCTTGTTCAAGAACAACCAGATCGGCTGGGAGCCGACCGATCACACCACTTATGATTATCTCGCCAAACTCAAGGCGGCGGGCAAAAAGATTATTTCGATTGACCCGCGCATCACCGATACGGCCAAATATCTCGGCGCGGAGTGGGTCCCCGTTACCCCCAATACGGACACCGCCTTGATGCTGGGGATGATGCACACCCTTTACACCGAGGATCTTTACGACAAGGCGTTCGTCAAGAAATACACGGTGGGCTTCAAGAAATTCCTGCCCTATCTGCTGGGCAAGGACGGCAGTCCGGCCAAGTCGGCCGAATGGGCTGCGAAGCTCACCTCCATTCCGGCGCCAAAGATCAAGGAACTGGCCCGCACCATGGCAAAGGGGCGCACCATGCTGATGAGCGGCTGGGCCATTCAGCGTCAGGATCACGGCGAGCAATCCTACTGGTCGCTGGTCACATTGGCCGCCATGCTGGGGGATATCGGCCTTCCGGGCGGCGGTTTCGGCCTGAGCTATCATTACGCCAATGGCGGCTCGCTTACCGCAAATGGCGCGGCGCTGGGCGGGATTCCATCCGGCAAGAACCCGGTGAAAACCGCCGTGCCCTATGCGCGGGGCCTCAGCGACATGCTGCTGAACCCGGGCAAGGTGGTCGATTACAATGGTGAAAAAATCACCTATCCCGATATCAAGCTGGTCTATTGGGCCGGCGGCAACCCGCTCTCGCACCAGATGGACCGCAACCGCCAGATCAAGGCGTGGCAGAAACCCCAGACCATTATCGTCAATGAAATCTTCTGGACCAATACGGCGCAATTTGCCGATATTGTCCTGCCGGTGAATACCACCTTCGAGCGCAATGATATTGTCTCGGCCAGTGAGTATTCCGGGCGTTACATGGTCGCCATGCCCAAGCTGATTGAAACCCGTTATGAATCGCGCAGTGATTTCGAGATCTTTACCGCCATCGCTGACAAACTTGGTTTCAAGGACAAATACACCGAGGGCAAGAGCGAGATGGACTGGATCAAATCCTTCTATGAAG
>CAZIVB010000135.1:0-7013 GCA_964542565.1 uncultured Hyphomicrobiales bacterium
CGCCATAGCCGCCCAGCGCCGCCACGCCTTCTTGAATGCGCGCCCCGCCCGCATCGAAAATGCCGATAACCGGCGCCCGGTTTTGCAGCGCCATATCCTGCAATTTGGTGATTTTCTGGGCATGCGCTTCAGAAAGCGAGCCGCCGAACACGGTGAAATCCTTGGCAAAGACATAGACAATGCGCCCGTTCACCGTCCCCCAGCCGGTCACCACCCCGTCGCCCGGAATGGTCGCGTCCGCCATGCCGAAATCGGTGCAGCGGTGTTCGACAAACATATCAAACTCTTCAAACGAGCCTTCATCCAGAAGCAGCCCGATACGCTCGCGCGCCACCAGCTTGCCCTTGGCGTGCTGGCGCTCGATGCGCGCCTTGCCGCCGCCCATCCGCGCCGTCTCGCGGCGTTTTTCCAGCTCCTCAAGAATTTTCTGCATCAGCCTCGCCTCTTCCTTCCGCGGCGCATACCGCGCTTCTATCTCTCCCCGTCATCCCCGCGAAGGCGGGAATGAAAAAAGTCGCACTTGCGCCCGCGCAACATCTCTTACTTATCATAGACCTGCACGATAAGTTATTCTCCCAATGGCGTAAAACCGAAAAAGGATCAGGACTTCACCATGGATAAAAAATCAGCCGCGGCCTTGAACTCAATGTAACGCGCTTCGCTGCGGCCTTTCGCCTCCTCATCCTCGCCCCATTGCCCGATCTGCCAGTCCTCATCCACATGCGCCGCCCGCCAGGCTTTTTGTTGCGAGATCTCATCCGCCGCCAGCGCCCAAGCGATAAGAGCAGAACCTGAAAGCACGGTGAGCGTATGCTCGGCCGCCAGCTCAAAGGCCCCCTCGCCGCCAAGCCAGTTTTCAAATGCGCCCAAGGCCGCTTTTGATTGTTCAAGATGCACAAGGCTTGCCGTGGTTTGAAACTTAGCGCCGAGTTTTTGCGCCGCCAGCGCCAATATGGGCGACCAGAGCTCATCCTGCCGCGCAATCAGGGCCCGGGGCGAAGCGGCGCGGTAACACAGCAGATCGCTTGCCGCATAGCCCAGTATTTCCCCCCGCACCGGCTCCGGGTTTTTGGCCACAAGATCAATCGCGCTATTGGCGATCCGGCTCAGCGGCATGGCGGCCGGATTGATAAACTCGCCCTGATCGCGCCATTCCGCCGCAATGAGCTCCGCCAGCTCCCTTGCGGGCACCGCAAGGGCGGCTTTTACCTTTGTTTTTATCCCCCGCCCGTCAAGCTCAATCCCATAGCCGCCGGGCGTTTCACAAACATTTACAATCTTGTAGAAACGTTTTGGCAATTGCGGCTTTAACTGCGCCCTGATCCGCGTCTGAATATCATCCCCGGCCATGGCTATTCATCCGCGAAGGGGTCAAAATCGGCTCTTTCCTCAAAGCCGAGCGCCTGCCAGCCCTTGCGCATATGCTCCGGCAACTCCGCCTCGACATGCAATTTGCCCCCCGCCGGATGCGGCAGGGTTATGGAGCGGGCATGCAGATGCAGTTTGAAACTGAGCCCGCCGATAAAGCATTCCTCGCCGCCATATTTGCCATCGCCGATAACCGGGTGGCCGATGGCGCTCATATGCACCCGGAGCTGATGCGTACGCCCGGTGACCGGCTTGAGAATCACGAAAGAGGCCCGGTTGCCGGCCGTCTCCACCACCGCATATTCGCTGATAGCCTTCTTGGCCCCCGCCCCTCCGGCTGTAACCCGCTCGCCCCCCGGCCCGCCGGATTTTCCCAGCGGCAGATCGATCACCCCCATGGCGGGACGCGGCGCCCCCAGACAAAGGCTCCAGTAAAGCTTGGTGGCGCTCTTGCCCTGAAAAACCTGCCCCAGAGACGCCGCCGCCTTGCGTGTGCGCGCCAGCACCAGCACCCCGCTGGTATCCTTGTCCAGCCTGTGCACCAGACGCGGGCGCTCGGAGCTCTCAAATTTGAGCCCGTCCAGCATACCGTCAATATGGCGCGTGGTTTTCGAGCCGCCCTGAACCGCAAGCCCCGGCGGCTTGTTCAAAACAAGTATTGCCGGGTCCTTGTGGATAACAAGGCTGCGGATGAATTCGGTATCGGCGGCACTTGGCCCTTTAGCGGGTTTTTGCGCCATATCCGGCAGGGGCGGTACCCGGATTTGCTGCCCCGGCGCTATGCGCGCATTGGCCTTTGCGCGCTTGCCGTCAAGGCGCACCTGCCCCTTGCGCAGCAGTTTTTGCAACCTTGTTGTCGGAAGTTGCGGGTAATGGGCGCGAAACCAGCGGTCAAGCCGCATGCCGGCCTCCTCCACCTTCACCTGTACAATTTCAACCCCGCTCATGGCAACGACATCCGCATGAGATAAAGCCCGGCCAGCAGCGCAAGAGCAGAGGCCAGTACCGAGCCGGTCGCGTAAAGCGCCGCGATTACATAGTCCCGGTTTCCCATCATGCTGACGACCTCCAGCGAATAGGCCGAAAAGGTGGTAAATCCGCCCAGAATCCCGGTCATGAGAAAAAGCTGCACCGTATTTGGAGTTATACGATCGGCAAAAAACTCAAACACCAGCCCCATGGCAAAACTGCCAACTATGTTGACAAACAGCGTTCCCCACGGAAAACCGGGCCCGAAAAGCGCCAGCGCCTTTACCGCCACCATATAGCGCAAGGCCGCGCCAATAGCCCCGCCCGCCGCCACCGATGCCAAAAAAGTAATATTCATGAGCCCGGCCGCAACTGCCGGGAACGGACAAATTTCAGCCCGAGAAGCAGCAATGGTGCGCCGTGCATCAGCAGATCGAAAATATCAATCGGTTTTACCAGTTCCCCCGCCATCAGCAGGCGCAATTTCGCCAGCAGATGCGGCTCGGGAGCAAACGGCGCCAGCCCCAGCAGCAAGGCCGCCATCACAAGTGTGCCCCAGGGAAGTTTATCCAGCCATGCCATTCAAGGTGATCCTGTCAATGTTTGCCTGAGTGCTTTTTGCGGAGCCCGTCCCAATAGTCAAGCCGTTTGCCGATCTCGCGCTCAAATCCGCGCGCAACCGGGCGATAATAAACCTCGCGCCCCATGCCGTCGGGAAAATAATCCTGCCCCGAAAAGCAATCGGGCGTGTCATGATCATAAATATAGCCATCACCATACCCCTCATCCTTCATCAGGTTTGTCGGCGCATTGAGAATATGCTTGGGCGGCGCGGCCGAGCCTGTCTTTCTCGCCGCCTTTTGCGCCGCGCCAAAGGCGTTATAGGCGGCGTTGGATTTGGGCGCGGTGCTCAGATAAATCACCGCATTGGCCAGCGCCAGCTCGCCCTCCGGCGCACCCAGAAACTCAAACGCTTCCCGGGCCGCATTGGCAATAACGAGCGCCTGCGGGTCGGCCAGCCCGATATCCTCAACCGCCATGCGCACCAGCCGCCGGGCGATGAAGAGCGGCGTCTCGCCGCCCGCCAGCATACGCGCCATCCAGTAGAGCGCCGCCTGCGGGTCCGAGCCGCGCACCGATTTGTGCAGGGCGCTGATCAGATTGTAATGCCCGTCCCGGTCCCGGTCATAAACCGGCGCCCGCTGCTGGGCGATTTTAGCCAGCGCGTCATGATCAAGCTTTTTAGTCTTCTCCCAGCCTGAAGACACCTCCAGAACCGTCTCGGCCAGATTAAGCAGATGCCGCCCGTCCCCGTCCGCCATGCGGATCAGGCTTTCGCGCGCCCCCCTCTCAAGCGGCAATTTGCGCCCGGTCTCCTCTTCCGCCCGCACAAGAAGCTGCTCCAGCGCCGTATGGTCAAGCGGCCTCAGGGTCAACACCATGGAGCGCGACAGCAAGGCGGCATTCAGCTCAAAGGAGGGGTTTTCCGTCGTCGCCCCCACCAGCGTGATGGTGCCGTCCTCCATAACGGGCAAGAACCCGTCTTGCTGGGCGCGGTTGAAACGGTGGATCTCATCAACAAACAAAAGCGTCCCGCGACCCTCAAGCCGCCGCATGCGGGCCAGCTCGAACGCCTTGCGCAAATCCTGAACGCCGGAGAAGATGGCCGACATCTGGACAAACTCCAGCCCCGTCTCATGCGCCAGCAGCCGGGCAATGGTTGTTTTGCCGCATCCGGGCGGGCCCCAGAATATGATCGATCCCATATGCCCGGCATCCAGAACCTGGCGCAGCGCCCCTTCAGCGCCCAGAATATGATCCTGCCCCACCACCTGACCCAGCGCATCGGGACGCAAACGGTCCGCCAGCGGCCGCGGCGCATCACCCTCAAGCGAGGCGGCGCCAAACAGATCGGAATCCGGGCTCATCTTCTTGTCTTTACCGGTTAATTACCGTGCTGAGGCGTTTTTTGCCGCGCCGCACCGTCAGGCTCCATGAATAGGTCCGTTTGCGAACCGCCCGGACAACATCGGCAACCGAACGCATTTTATAATCATTGATTACCTCGATGATATCGCCGCGTTTCAATTTCAGCCGGTGCGCTTCGCTGCCCCTGATGACATCCAGAACCACAACCCCGCGATAGGCGCTCTCTCCCAGGGAAAGCTCTTCGGCCAGCGCCGGGGAAAGATTGGCGATTTTGGCGCCGGAAAACGGATGCTCGCCGCGCAGAACCCGGCTGCGCCGTTTGGGGATTTCCGGCGCCGCCATCAGCTCCAGCCTGGCCGTGCGCACCCTGCCGCCGCGAAAAACCTTCAGCTCGGCGCGCTCCCCCAGCTTTTTGGTCGCCAGATAATAATTAAACCCCTGTTTAGAGCGGATCTGGTGATCGGAAACCGAAAGGATGACATCTGAGGCGCGCAAGCCTGCCCTCGCGGCGGGCGATCGGGGAAAAACCGAGCCAACAAGCACGCCCACGGGCCGCTTCAGCCCAAGGGATTCGGCGATCTCGGGCGTAACCTTCTGCAAGCTCGCCCCGACCCAGGGCCGCCGTACCCGGGTGCCGGTCTTGGCCGATTCCACCACCGCCCGCACCATATTGACCGGAATGGCAAAGCCGATGCCGTTCGAGCCGCCCGAACGGGTGTAAATCGCCGTGTTGATCCCGGCCAGCCGCCCGTCCATGCTGATCAGCGCCCCGCCCGAATTGCCCGGATTGATCGCCGCATCGGTCTGGATGAAAAACTGGTAATCCGATATCCCGCCCCGCGCCCTTGAGAGCGCCGAGATGATCCCGCTGGTCACCGTCTGGCCGACGCCGAACGGATTGCCGATCGCCAGCACCAGATCACCAACCTGCAACCGGTCCGAATCGCCAAAGGCAAGATAGGGGAATTTCACCCCCCGGCTGCGCAGGCGCAAAACCGCCAGATCGGTGCGCTTGTCCCGCAGCATGACATCAGCTTCAAACTCGCGCCCGTCGGCAAAAGCCACCTTGATCTCGGTGCCGTTCTTGATGACATGATAATTGGTCACCACAATGCCGGACGGATCGACAATCACACCCGAGCCCAGCGAACGCTGAACCTTCTTGCGCTCCACCCCGAAAGCGTCATCGCCGAAAAAGCGCCGGAACAGCGGATCGTCAAAAAACGGCGAGCGCCGCTCACGCACCACCCGGCGCGAATACACATTCACCACCGCCGGCGCCGTTTGCTTGACAACCGGCGCGAAAGACAAGGCAATCTCCCCCCGGTCAAGCGGCAATCTCCGGTTTTGCTCCGCACCGGCACTATCGGGGCCCGCCAGCGCCAGTATCATCACAAGCGCTACCGAACACATCCGGCCAACATATCCTTTAACCTGCATCCCAGATCTCCAAAACACCAACATGCCTGACAGAACTACCATTTACCGCCATTTCGCGCCACTCTTCCCTGCGCATTGCGATTTTAATACGTTGGAAAGGTAACAAATGTGCAAATCCGCAGCTCCTGCTAAATACTGGATTTGAATAAATCCACCCTCTATAGTGGCTTAATATAGTGGCTAAATTCCGTTGAAAGAAAATCAATGGAGACCCGCATGGACAACGCGCCGGACAATAACGCGAGGGATGGTGATGACAAAAATTTCAGTCAAAAGTCCCCTGTTTGACGATATCGAGCTTGGCTCCGGAATACGAAACCGGCTGTGGGCATTGATGTCGAAAAAGGTGGATGTTATCCTTGATGACTTTTACGACCTTCTTCAGGATTCGGTTTACAGCCAGCTTTTGAATAAAATAGACATTGAATCCGTCAAATCACGCCAGAAATCACATTGGCAGCACATTATTCTGCATGGCATCGATGAAAAATATGACACCCGCCTGAAGAAAATGCATAAAAAACACCAGAAAATCGGTTTGCCGAACCGCCATTATATTACGGCCTATATGTATCTGTTAAACAAGTTCGAGGAAGTCATTCTGCGTGGCTCTTCCGGACCCAAGGAAGCGTTTACGCTGATAAGCGCGCTGCATTCTATTTTCGCCGAGGATATCGCCCGGGCCGTCGAGGTTCAGAGCAAATAGGGGGTATTCGGCAGCCTGCCCGGCCGGGGTCGCCATGGAGACGCTTTATTGCCTCAAAACCGGACCTTGCACGAAAAACCACGCCGCCGGAGCTGACCGCGCCGCTTTTGCCCCGCATATATCAGCCCGTTGCCGCACCGTTCAGCCCATTGGACAAAAAGATTTTTACCCCCCCTTGAAACCCCCGGAAAATACAGGCATAAGCGGCGGTGGAGAGGTGGCCGAGTGGTCGAAGGCGCTCCCCTGCTAAGGGAGTAGACGGGGAACCGTCTCGAGGGTTCGAATCCCTTCCTCTCCGCCATTATTCAAAACAGGTAAAATCTCCGTTGGCGTTGACCATACCAAGAACCGCAGGAAATGTGCGGTTTTCGGGTGATTGCTGTGCACTTCCAGTACCAGTCAAAACACTGTTTTTTCGCTTTTTCTCTCTCTCCGCGCCTATTTTCTCCGAAGGGTGTGCACTTTTGCACGAGGTTCAGGATTTATGAACCTTCATAAAATTGTGTAAAAACAATAAGATACCAAAACGCTTACTGTGAACTGTTTCGACCGCGAATTTGCATTCGTATTTGACCCGAACAAGAATTTCTCCGCTGTTTGC
>CAZIVB010000136.1:0-6948 GCA_964542565.1 uncultured Hyphomicrobiales bacterium
CACAAGCCGGGCAAGAGCGCGTGGCCGGTATTTCCCTGCGCCTTGTCCAGCCCAATATTTTGCAAAAGGAAAAATGGAAACCGGAGAACCGCAGCGCCATATTAAACACAATGCTGGAGTTGAGCGACAAGGCGACATCGCCAAGGCATATGGGGGTGGGAAATGTCACCCATCTCATCTGGCCCGAAGTGGCGCTGCCTTTCCTGATACTGGAAAACGCCGCCGCCCGCGCCGCCATCGCCGCGCTGCTGCCCGAGGACACGGTGCTGATCACCGGCGCCATCCGGCGCGAAAAAGCCACGGCCACGGCAAAAGAGCGCTTTTACAACGATATCCTTGTCCTCGACGGCGAGGCAGAACTGGTGGCAAAATACGACAAGGTGCATCTGGTGCCCTTTGGCGAATACCTGCCGTTTCAGGGGTTTCTTGAGAGCATCGGCTTTGAGCAGCTTACAAGGCAGCGCGGCGGTTTTACGCCGGGGCCGCAAAGGAAAAGCCTCAAGGCGGGCGCGGCGCCGCCGTTTTCGCCGCTGATCTGCTATGAGATCATCTTTCCCGGCGCGGTGACCGGCGCGGATACGCGCCCCGCATGGATCATCAATGTCACCAATGACGCCTGGTATGGAAGGACAGCGGGACCTTACCAGCATTTGCATTTTTCCCGGGTGCGCGCGGTTGAGGAAGGTCTGCCGGTGATCCGCAACGCCAATACGGGCATTTCGGCCGTAATTGACCCGTTCGGGCGTATCCTCGGCAAGATCGGCCTGGACCTGAAAGGGGTGATTGATTCGCCCTTGCCCAAAGCGCTTCCCGCCACGATATATTCGCGTTACGGCGATCTCATCTTGTTGTTTTTTCTTGCTGGATTTGGTCTTTTGACCATTTACCGCTATCATCAGCACCAGCTTTTGGTGCATAATATGAAAGCATAGGTTGACCTTTTTACCGGGTCGGAATAAGTAAGGGCCATCTGGTAATCAGATGCGGCAAAACGAGAACGGTAGCTCTTCTGGGAAAATCAGGAGTGCAGAAAAGATGATAAAAAAAACGCCTCATCCGGTCGATGTCCATGTTGGCAGTCGCGTCAAGTTTCGCCGTGTTGTTCAGGGCATGAGTCAGGAACAGCTGGGCTCGAGCCTCGGGCTGACCTTTCAGCAGGTTCAGAAATACGAAAAGGGCACCAACCGGATCAGCGCCAGCCGGCTATGGGATATTGGCGATGCGCTGGGCGTGAAGGTGAGTTTCTTTTTTGAAGGTTTGCGTGATCTGGATATGGCCGCGGGCGGGTTTTCCGATTCCGAGCAGAGCCATTTCAACCGCCAGGTAAACAGCACCGAGGGGTTGAAACTGAATCGCTATTTCACCCGGATCGAAGACGCCCAGATCCGCAAGAAAATTCTTGAACTGGTCAAGGTCCTGAGCATTTCCGATAAGGAAACCTGAAAAATACGCCGTTTTCTGCGCTTCTTTCAATTATATGGTTGACCGATTCCCCTATCTCTGCTTTCTACGCTTGATTGCGCAAGGGGCCGGTATGCACGGAGTTGTACGCCCAAGCCTTTTATGTGCCTTACAATTGTCAAAGAATGAAATAAATCCATGACCCAGAACTCCTACCTGTTTACCAGCGAATCCGTTTCCGAGGGCCACCCCGACAAAGTCTGTGACCGGATTTCAGATGCGATTGTCGATGTTCATTTCAAGCGGGATTGCTTCTCGCGCGTTGCCGCCGAGACGCTGGTGACGACAAACCGGATTGTCATCGCCGGGGAAACCCGCTGCGAAAAGCCGGTTTCGGCCGAGGAGATCGAACAAGTCGCCCGCGACTGCGTCAGGCAGATCGGCTATGAGCAGGAGGGGTTTCACTGGAAAACCGCTTCGGTTGAAGTTCTTCTTCATGCCCAGTCGGCCGATATCGCCCAGGGCGTTGACGCCGCGGGCAACAAGGATGAGGGCGCCGGTGATCAGGGCATCATGTTTGGCTATGCCTGCCGCGAAACCGATATGCTCATGCCGGCGCCGATTCATTTCGCCCACCGCATCTTGCATGATATGGCCGAGGACCGCCGCGCCGGAAAAGCGCCGGGTCTGGCGCCGGATTCAAAAAGTCAGGTCACCCTGCGCTATGAAAACGGCAAGCCGGTCGGAGCGGCCTCGGTTGTCGTCTCCACCCAGCACGGGGCGGAGTATTCGCAAGAAGATATCCGCGAAATCGTGCGTCCCTATGTCGAGAATGTTTTGCCTGCGGGCTGGATGTGCCCGGAGGACGAGTTTTACGTCAATCCGACCGGCCAGTTCATCATTGGCGGCCCGGACGGCGATGCCGGGCTGACGGGGCGCAAGATCATCGTGGACACCTATGGCGGCGCTGCGCCCCATGGCGGCGGCGCTTTTTCCGGCAAGGACCCGACGAAGGTGGACCGCTCCGCCGCCTATGCGGCGCGCTATCTGGCCAAGAACATCGTTGCCGCTGATCTGGCGGAGCGCTGCACCATTCAGCTGGCCTACGCCATCGGCGTCTCCAAACCGCTTTCGATCTATGTCAACACCCACGGCACCGGCTCGGTTGATGAGCAGAAACTGGCGGGCGTGATTGATGAGGTCATGGACCTTACCCCGCGCGGCATTCGCGAGCATCTGGAACTGAACCGCCCGATTTACGAGCGCACCGCCGCCTATGGCCATTTTGGCCGCAAGCCGCAAGCCGATGGCGGCTTTTCCTGGGAAAAAACCGATCTTGCCGACGCCATCAAATCGGCGCTGTAACGCTTCAGGGCCCATGAGCGATATCAAACGCCGCCGCCTTGTCTATGGTCGGCGGCAGGGGCATAAACTGCGCGGCCGTCAGGCGGAACTGATGCGCGATCTGCTCCCCGCGCTGCGCTTGGAATGCAGCCTTGATCAACGCCTTGATCCGCGCGCCCTGTTTGATTTCCCGGTACAAAATGTCTGGCTTGAAATCGGTTTTGGCGGCGCGGAGCATCTTCTGGAGCAGGCCGGCAATCATCCCGAGACCGGCTTTATCGGCTGCGAGCCTTTTATCAACGGCGTCGCCAAGCTTCTCGCCGGAATTGAGGCGCGGGGCCTGCGCAATATCCGCATCCATGACGCGGATGCCCGCGATGTCCTTGAATCCCTTGCCGAGGGCTCTTTGAGCCGCGCCTTTTTGCTCTTTCCCGATCCGTGGCACAAAAAGCGCCATCACAAGCGCCGCTTTGTCTCGTCTGAGAATCTCGATGAACTGGCAAGGGTTTTAAAACCGGGCAGCCTCTTGCGCATTGCCAGCGATATCCCGGACTATATCCGCTGGACCCTGACCCGTATTCACGCCCATGGCGGCTTTGAATGGCAGGCAAAGAGCCCGGCGGACTGGCGCGCCCGCCCGGCGGATTGGCCCGCAACACGCTATGAGGCCAAGGCGCTAAGGCAGGGGCGCACTCCGGTTTATCTCAGCTTTTTACGCCGGTGAAATTTTTTGCGCCGCGCCGTGGTCCTTGGCGTTTCGCGCGCGAGCAAAATGCCGGATTTACACGCATGGCGCTCATTCTTTATAGCGGCGGGAGGGGGCGGGAAAATCATTTGGAAATTCAGTAGTAAAATTCTTCAAACCTGCTAATCCTCTTAAGCAACAAGCCGGTCGGCAAGGCCGGGCGTCAGGGTAAATGTTCATGCAAGCTTTTCGTTCGATATTGTTCAATATCATTTTTTTTGGTTCCTCGGCCTTTATTCTGGTCGCGGCCCTCATCCTGCTGCCCTTTCCGCGCAAGGCGACCCAGATGTGTTTTAAAATCTGGATGAAATATATGATGTGGCTGCTCAAGGTTCTGGTCGGCCTTGATTACAGGATTACCGGGAAGGAGAACCTTCCCGATGGCCCGGTTGTCATCGCCTGCAAGCATCAATCGGCATGGGATGTGGGCATTTTCCTGATCCTTTTCTCCGATCCCGCCTATATTCTTAAAAAAGAACTGCTCTCGGTTCCGGTCTATGGCTGGCTGCTGCGCAAGACCCGGATGATCGCCATCAACCGCGACGGCGGCGCCTCGGCGCTGAAAGACATGATGCAGCAGACCCGCAAGAGAGTGGCCGCGGGCCGCTCTGTGGTTATCTTCCCCGAAGGCACCCGCTCGTCGCCCGATTGCAAGGGAACCTACCACCCCGGCGTTGCGGCGCTCTACAAGACCGCGAATGTTCCCCTGGTCCCCGCAGCGCTCAATTCGGGCTGTTTCTGGGGCCGCCGCGGTTTCACCAAGCGCCCGGGCACCATCACGCTTGAGTTTCAGCCCCCCATCGGCAAGGGCCTCAA
This sequence comes from uncultured Hyphomicrobiales bacterium, assembly GCA_964542565.1. Lineage (GTDB taxonomy): Bacteria > Pseudomonadota > Alphaproteobacteria > Rhizobiales > BM303 > BM303. The sequence continues at coordinate 4,307 of CAZIVB010000136.1, forward strand.
GGCGCGCGAATTCATGGAAGAGCTCGAAAACCGCATCGAAACCGCCTCTGAAACCCTCAGGGAAGCCGTGCATTCCGGTGGTTTGCTGAAAAACAATCTGTAGCGGCAGAAAGTCCCCATCATGATGCGGGATTGAGGTCAAAACGCATTAAAACCATTCATTCTGCGGGATCAATTTTGTTTCTGAAAGGCATTTCAAGGCCTGCCCTGCGCCTGCCGTTAATGAACTCTTCTCCAGTTATTTGTTCTATGCTATCAAGATATCACTTATGAATATCGTTCAATAGGCAGTCATGTCATTTTCAATTTTGGCTTTTCTAACTGTTTTACTAATAATCATAGCCGCAATTACTCCTGCGCTGCGTTTGTTCATCGCTACGAGAGGTAAGAGCAAGCAGGAATTATACAATTTTTTATACTCGGCTGATTGGGGTGACATAACGATCAACAACTATGGTTTTGCGCCGACCTGTATTGAAAACCCTCAAAAATTTCAGCTGCAAATGTATGAAGAAGTGTACAAGCGGCTGCAGGTGGGAAATATGAATAAGGTGCCGATCCGGCTTCTTGAAATCAGCTGCGGGCGCGGTGGCGGACTTGAACATGTTGTCAACCGGGGGGGCGGGGGAATCCTTGGCGTCGGGCTCGACTGGTCGGAGAATGCGATATCGTTTTGCCGGAGACGTTACGCCGCCAACCCCGACATGGCTTTTATACGTGGGACGGCTCTTCAACTCCCTTTCAGGACGGCATCGTTTGACGCCATCATCAACGTGGAAGCCTCGAACGATTACGGAGATGAAGTTCTCTTCCTGAAAGAGGTTCGCCGCGTGTTGCGGCCTGATGCTCAGTTTATTTACGTCGATTCCCGATCCCCGCGCCGCCTGGGTATCCTTGAGCAGCGGCTTGTGGAAGCCGGTTTCGATGGAAAACTGGTTAACATAACCAATAATATCGTCCGGGCCTGCCTGTTGGACAGCGACCGCAGGCGGCGTCTGATACGGAACGGAATACCTTGGTATACCCACATGTTCTTCAAAAAACGGCTTATGCACTGGGCGGGGATTGAGGGGAGCCGGAAATTCGATCGTCTGCTGAATGGTCAGCGAATCTACTTCATCAGTAATATGACGATCCATTCTGAGCAACAAGACCAAATTTAAGCCAGATTGAGTATGCTGAATCGGCTATAATCGCATGTTCGGCGCAATGGCATCGCTATAGCGGTATATCAAAGTTAAAAAGCATCTCACATGATACGTTTTATAGAAAAAAGTATCAGCACAAAAACAAGCCTTAATCGAACTCAATCCTTGCAATTTCCCGCGCAGTCAGTATGGTGGCCTCGTTGAATTAAGACGAGCTCTCATATACGCCCTGTTGGATGGGCATCGGGGAGCGGACCTGCGGGTCCGCTTTTTTTGTTTGAGCGGCGTGAACGGATAACGGAAACAAAGCAATTTTGCAGACTGCCGATAGGGATAAACAGGGCGAAGACCGCTTCTGGCTTGAGACGGGACCGGCGCGCGATGTGGCGCTGCTGGCCGAGCCCGTGCTGGAAGATATGGGCTATCGTCTGGTGCGGGTCAGGGTGACGGGCGAGAACGGCTGCACGGTGCAGATTATGGCCGAGACGCCCGAAGGAACGCTGGGGATTGCCGATTGCGCCGATATCAGCCGCACCCTCTCGCCGCTTTTTGATATCGAGGAGCCGGTTCCGGGCAGTTATCATCTGGAGGTGTCCTCCCCCGGCATTGACAGGCCGCTGGTGCGCGCCGGTGACTTTGAACGTTTTGCCGGTCAGCATGTCAAAATCGAATTGAACGAACTCATTGCCGGCCGCCGCCGGTTTCGTGGTACAATAGAGGGCGCAGCCGATGGCGAGGCGCGAATCCTTGTCGAGCTGGCCGAGTTTGACGAAGCGCGGATCATCGGTCTGCCGCTGACGAATATCGCCGAAGCGCATATTGTTTTTGAGCCCGAAACAAGGGCGGGAAAGAAAACCTCCCATGCGCGGCGGCACAAGAGTAAGAAAACGTGAAAATGTTGGATTGAGGGTTTAGGCCCTTTACCCGAGTTGCTGGAAAGAAAACGGAGACAAACCCATGGCGCAGACAGGCGTAAGCGCAAACCGGCTGGAATTGTTGCAGATTGCGGAAGCCGTGGCCCGCGAAAAGAGCATCGACAAGGCGATCGTCATTTCCGCCATGGAGGACGCCATTCAAAAGGCGGCCAAGTCGCGCTATGGCATGGAAAACGAAATCCGCGCCGAGATCGAGCCCAAAACCGGCGAAATTCGCCTCTCGCGGCTGTTGGAAGTGGTGGAAAACGTCGAGATGGAAGCCACCCAGATCGAGCTGAAAGACGCCATCGCCCGCAATCCGGCGGCCAAGGTGGGCGATTTTATCGCCGAACCGCTCCCGCCGGTGGATTTTGGCCGCGTTGCGGCGCAAAGCGCCAAACAGGTGATCTTTCAAAAAGTGCGCGAGGCCGAGCGCGAGCGCCAGTATGAAGAATACAAGGACCGCGCCGGCGAGATCGTGCACGGGCTTGTAAAACGGGTCGAATACGGCAATATCGTTGTCGATCTGGGACGCGCCGAGGCGGTTGTGCGCCGCGGCGAATCCCTTCCGCGGGAAAAT
>CAZIVB010000137.1:0-6901 GCA_964542565.1 uncultured Hyphomicrobiales bacterium
CCGGCAGAGAGACTCGAACTCCCGACCCCCTGATTACAAATCAGGTGCTCTACCAACTGAGCTAAGCCGGCTTATCAGATTTCGTGCCTTTACCTAATGCGATGCGGGGGCAAGTGCAAGTGTCATGTTTTGGCGGCGGCGAATTTTGGCTTCCAGCCGCGCAGGAGCAGCGAGTTGGAGACGACACTGACCGAGCTCATGGCCATGGCGGCCCCTGCAAATGCCGGGTTGAGCAGGCCGAATGCGGCCAGTGGGATGCCGATCAGGTTATAGATAAAGGCCCAGAACAGGTTTTGCAGGATCTTGTTCCAGGTCGCCTTTGAAATCTCCAGCGCTGCGGCGACGAGGCGCGGGTCGGAGCGCATCAGCGTGATTCCGGCGGTTTCCATGGCGACATCGGTGCCGGTGCCCATGGCAACCGAGATATCGGCCAGCGCCAGCGCCGGCGCATCGTTTATGCCATCGCCGATCATGACCACATTGGCGCCGGCCTCCTGCATGGCCCTGATTTCCGCCGATTTGGCTTCCGGTTTCACCCCGCCGCGGGCGCGGGCAAGACCGGCGCGTTCGGCGATCATCCGGGTGACGCGCTCTGAATCGCCCGAGAGCAGAACCGTCTCGATACCGCGCCCGTTGAGCAGGGCCACCGCTTCGGCGGAGCTCTCCCGCAAGGGATCGATCAGGCCGATCACGCCAAGGGGCTGAGCATTTGCGGCGATGCAAACCGCGGTTTCGCCCTTGGCTTCAAGCGTGCGGATTGGCTCTTCAAGCGCCTTTGTATCAATCTGGTTCGCGCGCAGGAAATCAAGGTTTCCGATCAGGACTTCCCTTTTCCCGGCATGCCCCCTTATGCCCTCGCCCGGAACGGCGCTGACATCGCGGGCCGGTTGCAAATCGAGCCCCAATTCTCCTGCCTGCTCCACCATAGCGGCGCCCAGCGGATGCTCGGATGCTTTTTGAACCGAGGCGGCAAGCGCCAGAAGCGCATTTTCATCGCCGTTCAGCGCCAGCACGCTTTCGACATGCGGCGCGCCCATGGTGAGGGTGCCGGTCTTGTCAAACACGGCCGTGTTGACCAGATGCGCCCGTTCCAGCGCCTCGATATCGCGGATTAAAATGCCCGATCTGGCGGCGGCCCCCGTGCCGGCGACAATCGCCGTCGGGGTGGCAAGGCCGAGCGCGCAGGGGCAGGCGATCACCAGAACCGAAACCCCGGCGATAAGCGCGTGTTCAAACCCCGCCCCGGCAAACATCCAGCCCGCAAAGGCGACCAGCGCGATGATGATAACAACGGGGACAAAGACGGCCGCCACCTTGTCCACCGCCCGCTGCACCGGGGCTTTGTGCAATTGCGCATCCTCAACCAGTGCGATCATGCGGCCCAGCAGGCTTTGGGCGCCGATTTTGGTGGCGCGGATATGCAGATGCCCGGTGCCGTTGATCGCGCCGCCCGTGACCGGATCGCCGGGGAACTTGGCGACGGGAAGGCTCTCGCCGGTAATCAGGGATTCGTCGATTTCCGATTTGCCTTGCAGGATTTCGCCATCAACCGGAATGCGCTCACCGGCGCGCACCAGAACAATATCGCCCTCTTTAACCGCTTCGATGGAAATCTCGATATCGCGCCCCTCGCGCATTACCCTTGCGGTTTCCGGCCGCAGGGCGGCAAGCTCGGCAATGGCCGAACTGGCGCTGCGTTTGGCGCGGGTTTCAAGGATCTTACCCAGAAGGACCAGCGTGATGATCACCGCCGCGCCGCCAAAATAAAGCTGCCCCTCCGCCGCCGCGCCGCGCTGGATAAACAAGGCAAGAGAATAAAAGAACGCCGCGCTGGTGCCCAGAGCCACCAGCACATCCATATTGGCCGAGCCGGCGCGAACGGATTTCCACGCCCCCTTGTAAAACCGCCGGCCGATGGCAAACTGCACCGGTGCGGCAAGCACAAACTCCAGCCATGGCGGCAGATAAAAATCCATCCCGGCAGCCTGGGCCATCATCTGCGCGACAAAGGGCAGGGTAAGAGCGGTTGATACCGCAAGCTCCGCAAGATCGCGGCGGTTTTTCGCCCCGGATTGCGCCTTGCGCGCCTCGCGCGCGCTTGCATCGGTGAGAACCGGCGACGCCTCAAACCCGGCGGCCTCCACCGCGGCGACAAGCTCCGCCAATGGCTCGGCCCTGGTCATCCAGTCGATCTCGGCCCGTTCAAGCGGCAGATTAACCCGCGCATCGATCACGCCGGGCACCGATAACAAGGTTTTTTCCACCGCCGCGGAACATGCCGCGCAGGTCATGCCGCCAATCTCCAGCGTTGAGGTCTGCACGGGCACGTCAAACCCCGCCGCCTCTATGGCCTTCCTGATCGCCTCCGGCGCGGTCTGTGAAGAAAGATAGGAAATTTCGGCCTGTTCCAGAGGCAGATTCACCGCGGCGCTCGCAATGCCGGGCAGAGCGGCAAGAGCCTTTTCCACCCCCGATGCGCAGGCGGCGCAGGTCATGCCTTCAACGGCGAGGCGGATATGTTCATTTGCCGGGGTCATGAATTGGTCTTTCACTCAATAGATTTTGATCGTGAATATATAAAGTTTCCCGTTACAGGAAGGTCAATAGATCAACCTGTTTGCAACAAAATTGTCTGAAAGCCGACAAGTTGATCGCCGCAACAAGGCCCCTCCTCACCCGTTATTGCGTTTGAACTGATACATATCATGGCAGGCGGTGCACGCCCCCAGTTGCTCGGATAAAAGGCCAATGATCTTGTTATTCCCGGCGCCGGATTTGGCGGCATTTTCGATCTCGCTGAAAATAATATGCGAATCCCTGGCGAGAACCCGGAATTCCTTGGGAACTTTCGCCATTAATGTGGGGGGAAGGGCGCGCAGCATGACATTGCCGCTGGAACCGGCGGCCTCGGCAAGCGCCGTCATGTCCTTGGCTTCAAGCGCCATCAGGATGCCTTGCAGGGATTCCAGCATCAGGCGCATTTCTTTCAGCACAAATTTGCGTTCCGGCGCGCTCACCGAAAGCTCGATGCGGTCCATAGCCATCATTTGCGGCCGGCTTTGGTAATAAATCACCCCGAAGGCGGCGGCGCTGAGGCCCCAGAGTCCAATGGCGATAAGAGCGAGTATGCGCGTCATTTTTATATCCTTCAGGAACGCCAGAAGGCTGGCAAGAACAAAACCAGCACAGTGAAAAGCTCAAGCCGTCCAAGCAGCATGCCAAAACTCAACAGCCATTTGGCGGTATCGGGCAGGGCGGCATATGTGCCCGCCGGGCCGACAATCGGCCCCAGGCCGGGCCCCACATTGGCGATGGCGCTGGCGGCGGCGGAAAGCGAGGTGACATTGTCCAGACCGAGCAGGTTGAGCGCCAGCGCCAGCAGTAAAAAGCACAAGAAAAACAGCATGATGAAGCTCATAACCGACATGATCACATCTTCCTTGAGTGGCTTGGCGTTATAGCGCGGAATAAAGATGCCGCTGGGATGAAGCTGCAATTTGATCTGGGTGCGGATATGCTCCAGCATAACATGAAAGCGAAAGGTTTTCAGCCCGCAAGAGGTGGACCCGGCGCAGCCGCCCATAAACATGATGGCGAAGAAAAACACCATGGCGAAAGGGCCCCAAAGGCCATAATCGGTGGTGGCGTAGCCGGTGCCGGTGAGGATTGAAATCACATTGAAGGCGGCCCATTGCATGGCCTGATCCGGCGCGCTGACATTCTGCGCCAGCTGGTAAAGCCACATGATGAGCACAAAGGCGGCGACAAAGAACAAAAACAATCGCACCTGGGAATCGCGCCATAAAGGCCCGGTGCGCCCGGATATGGCCTGAAGGTAAAGGGCGAAGGGGAGGCTGGCGATAATCATGAAGGTGACCGCGATCATGTCGATCCACAAACTGTCGAAATAGCCAATTGAAGCGTCGTGATTGGAAAAGCCCCCGGTGGCGATTGTCGTCATGGCGTGAACAAGCGCATCAAAAGGGCCCATCCCGGCGATATAGTAGAACAGGGCGCAAAGCAGCGAGAGCGAGACATAAAGCCCGGTTATGGAGCCGGCGATCTGGGTGGCGCGCGGCAGGATTTTTTCCGAGGTGTCGGAGGATTCAAGACGAAAAAGCTGCATGCCGCCGACCTGGAGCATCGGCAGGACCGTGATCGCCATGACAATTATGCCGATCCCGCCGAGCCATTGCAGTATCCCGCGCCACAAGAGCAGCCCCGGCGGCGCGTTGTCCAGCCCGGTAATCACCGTTGCGCCGGTTGTGGTCAGCCCCGACATGGACTCAAAAAAAGCGTCCGTATAGCTCATATCAAGCTCGGAAAAGGCCATCGGCAGGGCGGCAAAGGCGACAAGCTCGATCCAGATCAGCGAGGTCAGAATAAAGGCCTGTTTGATGGAAAGGTCCGATGTCCGGCCCCAATTGGCCAGGGTGAGGCAGACGCCGATAAACAGGGTCACCAGCGCCGAACCGGCAAAAGCGGTCCAGTCCGCGCTGCCCATCGCCAGATCATAAAGCCCCGGAACAAGCATGGCGGTGCCAAGGGTGGTGAGCAAAATGCCACTCACCAGAAATATCGGACGCAGGTCAAACATAACCCGCAAATTAGCCATTCATACGCCGGACCGCCAGCACAGAGTTTTGCAATACCGGATTATATCCCTCACTTGAATAATCGGGAGTCAAAATCAAATGGTGCTTTATCGATAACCTGTACTTTCCCGGCCTCGGGATGAAGGGGGTTCAGCAGGTAGTTATTGCATTCAGGAGCCAATATACTTTGAACACGGCAAAGTGCGGTTGCAGCCTCTTGCAGCCATCTGTTGCCAAGCTTTTGGCTCTCATTTTCATTTGCGGGTAGTTTATCTATCGGTGCAACAGCCACATCTTCCGGGATATGAATTTTCATCAGTACATATTGACCAAGAAAACGGCTGTCCAGACCCATATGAACCCGAACCTCAAGGATGGCCAGAGCCGAGCTTTCGGCAAGATAGACGATTGGCCTGCCCTTGCTGTGCCAGCGTCCCGAATATAAAAGCCCCCCGGAGCCTTCAAGACCGGCAAAGCGTTTATTGGCGATGCGCCAGACAATCATGCATTGAAACCATGCATCACCCGGCCAAGATAAAGTTCAACCGCGCGGGCGCCGGATTCGGTTGTGAGCATTTCAATGGGGGGGCGGTTGTCAAAGACATGCATCGGCGTTTCCAGCCAGTCTCTGCCAGTATTTTCGCCAAAAGCCTCATTGGCCTTTTCTGTTATGCGAAGAACCCGGATGAAACGCTCTGAATTGGCTGGAGTCAACGTGCTGCGCTTCGATTTGCGGGCGTGTTCCCATGTTTTTCGAGGAAACACATCGTGGGAGACCATGGATTCGATAAGAGGCAATTTTTCTCTGGCAATCTTCATGGAGATGCCATCCCTCACGATCTTGTCGAGAAAAGCCGATGATTCCATTGAATCCGAGCGAACAGCCGTCACTATATCCGACAGAGTGCCATATTGGGTGTGAGTGCCAACACTACTTGATTTTGTCTTTTTAGCCATCCGGACAAACCTGCCCGTTGCCGCCGAACGGCCCGTGGAAGAAACTGATTTGGAAGCCATTGCATATCCTCCTGGCAACTTTGCCCATTATATAGGCGAAATAGCCAAAAAGTCAAAAATAACGACAAACTAAACCGAGCACGATCCGCCGCCGAGCATGCAGAATTTGGCGCAGTGGCAGTGGTTGAGCAGGATATCGCCCTCATCGATTGCGCCGCGGGAGATCGAGAGGGATTCAGCCAGCGAGGCCCCCATTTCAAACTGCTCGTCATAGGGCAGCAGGGTGCATGCCTGCACAACCGGCCTTGCCGCGCCCTTGGGTTTGACGATCATGCGGCTGGAGGCGCACATGAGGTCCTCGGGTTTCTTGCCCAGAAGGCCGAAACAGGCGGTGGTGATTTCCGGCACATCGGCCATTTCATCCATCTCCGGAAACAAAACCAGCTCGCCCGGATTATTGGCGTCAATATTATAGCCCCTTGCGCTGAACAGCCGCCCATAGCCCCCGCGCGCTGCCGCGGTGGTTTCATTCCAGCAGGTGCGCCCGGCAATATTGAGCTTGAACCCATGGCCGCTGAGCCAGTCCAAGCCATCAATAACGCTGTTCCAGCTTCGCATGCCGCGCTCCATTTCGTGAAATTTCTTCTCGTAATGATCAAGCGAGACCCGCAGGGTCAGGCGTTCTCCATAGGCGTCCTTGAGCTTCAGCAGCCCTGCGCATATTTTCGGCCGCAGCATCGGTTTCATGGCGTTGGTGAGAATGAGAACCTCAAAGCCGCGCTCAAGCGCATCGGCCAGCATGGGCAGTATTTCCGGGTTCATAAACGGCTCGCCGCCGGTAAAGCCGATCTCGCGCACTTTTAGATCAAGGCACTTGATTTCATCAAGAAACGCGGCCGCCTCGGCGGCATGGATATAGCTGAGACGGTCATTTTTCGGACTGGAGAAAATATAACAATTGGCGCATTCGATATTGCACAAGGTGCCGGTATTGAACCACAAGGTGTCCAGATTGTGCAGACCGACCCGCGCCCGCGGCTGCCCCTGCGCCGTGATGAACGGATTGGAAAACTTGGGCAATGTCAGGGTCGGAGTATCTGTATCGATTTGCACGGCTGCACGACGTTTAAAAGAATCTTCGCTCATCAAAATCTCCGTAACTCATAATGCCGCGCAGTCTATCAACTGATACCGGTAAAAACCATATACCATGTATAAAAATGATGTGATGAAATTTGAACACAATCACGCGCGGACATAAAATAGCCCTTGTCAGACCGCCCGCTGCAAGGGTAATTATACATCTTGGCGCGTTGCGCGTGATCTGATTCGGCACCGGCCCGCTCCCC
>CAZIVB010000138.1:0-6772 GCA_964542565.1 uncultured Hyphomicrobiales bacterium
AAAGACCAATTCGTCAGCATCGGCACCGGCGGTGTCACGGGCGTGTACTATCCGACAGGCGGCGCGATCTGCCGTCTGGTCAACAAAACCCGCAAGAAGCACGGTATTCGCTGCTCGGCCGAATCAACCGGCGGTTCGATCTACAACATCAACACCATCCGCTCCGGCGAATTGCAGTTTGGTGTTGCCCAGTCCGATTGGCAGTATCATGCCTATAACGGCACATCCAAGTTCAAGGACAAGGGCCCGTTCAAGAAGCTTCGGGCTGTTTTCTCGGTTCATGCCGAGCCGGTGACGATTCTTGCCCGCGATGATTCCGGCATCAAGAATATCACTGACCTTAAAGGCAAGCGGATGAATATCGGCAACCCGGGTTCGGGTACGCGCGGCACGTGGGAAGTCATTGAAAAAGCTCTTGGCTGGAAGCGTTCTGATCTGAAACTGGCAGCAGGCATGAAATCAGCCGAGACCGGCGCGGCGCTTTGTGATGGCAAGATCGACGCCTATTTCTGGCTGGTCGGTCATCCGTCGGCTCTGACGCAGGAATCGCTGGCGTCTTGCGCCTCGCATCTGGTGAATGCAACCGGACCGGCGATCGACAAGCTGGTGGCTGACAATCCCTATTACCGCAAGGCGACCATCCCGGCGGGCATGTATAACAACAAAGAAGACATCAAGACCTTTGGCGTGGGCGCCACTTTCGTGACCAGCGCCGATGTTCCCGAAGATGTGGTCTATGTTGTGGTCAAGTCGGTATTCGACAATATCGATCAGTTCCGCAAGCTGCATCCGGCGTTCCGTCATCTTGATCCCAAAGCCATGATCAAGGACAGCCTTTCGGCTCCGTTGCATCGCGGCGCGATCAAATATTACAAGGAAAAAGGCTGGATGTAATCTGGACCTTATCTGCGGGGAGGCTTCATGCCTTCCCGCTTTTTTTTATCTGAATACACCCCAATAAAGTGCAGGGCCGGGGGCTTTGCGCGCTGAACAGGAAAAGTCCTGTAAGAATAATAAAAGGGGAATCCAAGGGGAAACACCTTGTTAATAAGGTGTTCACGGGAGTGAAAATAATGGCTGACAACCAACCAATGTCAAAAGCTGACGAACTCGTCGCCGAGGTTGAATCCGGCGCGCGAAATCCGCAGGGGTGGCAGAGAGCTCTGATACCGGTTATCTGTCTGATCTGGGCATTGTATCAACTCTATATCGCCTCGCCGCTGCCTTCCTTGCTGACCGAGATGACACGAATTGATTTCTTTATGTTCATTGGAAATCTTTCCATTTCACGCAAAATCCATCTTATGTTCGCGCTGGTTCTGGCGACCATGGCTTTTCCGCTGTTCAAAACAAGCGTGCGCGACCGCATCCCGTGGTATGACTGGATCATGCTGGTGCTGGGGGCGGGCGCCATTCTTTACATGATATTCATGGATGCCAATATTGCCGACCGCGCCGGCGATTTTGTGCACCCCAATATTCCCCTCGACATGACCGTGGCGCTTGTCGGTATTTTTGTTCTGGTCTGGGCGGTTTACCGCTCGCTGGGCCTGCCGCTGGTGGTGGTGGCCGGCGTTCTGGCCGCCTATGTCTTTATCGGCGGCGGCAACTGGGGCGGGGCTTCGTTCATTAAAGGCACCTGGCATTTCTGGATGCAGGAAGAGGGCGTGTTCGGCAAGCCCCTGGCGGTGTCCACCCAGATGATCTTTCTGTTTGTGCTGTTTGGCGCCATTTTGGAAAAAGCCGGCGCGGGGGGGTATTTTATCAAGATCGCCTTTGCGCTGCTGGGTCATTTCCGCGGCGGTCCGGCGAAAGCCGCCGTTATCGCCTCGGCCTTGAGCGGGCTGTATTCGGGCTCGTCCATCGCCAATACGGTGACCACGGGCACATTCACCATCCCGCTGATGAAACGCACCGGGTTTACGGCGGAAAAAGCCGGCGCGGTGGAGGTGGCTTCCTCGACCAACGGCCAGCTGATGCCGCCCGTTATGGGCGCGGCCGCGTTCCTGATCGCGGAGTTTACCGGGGTTGAATACACAACCTTGCTCAAACATGCGCTGATCCCGGCCATCGTCAGCTATATCGCGCTGGTTTACATCGTGCATATCGAAGCGTGCAAGCTGAACCTGAAAGGTCTGCCAAAACCGCCTTCATCGCTCACATTCGTGCGCAAGATGATGGGTTTTCTGTCCGGCTTCATCGGCATATCGGTGCTGTTTATCCTGGTGTATTATACGCTTGGCTTCATCAAGGAAGCCTATCCGGGCATCTCGATCTACGTGGTTATGCTCATTGCCTTCGTGGCCTATATGGTTCTGGCCTATCTTGCCTCACGGCATCCTGATCTGGAGGTTGATGATCCCAATGCGCCCATTCTGGAATTGCCCAAGGCGGGAGAAACAGCCATAACGGGGCTGTATTACCTGCTGCCGATCATCATCCTGCTGTGGTGCATTTTGCCCACGCCGGACCGGCTTTCTCCGGCGCTCTCGGCGTTTTATGCCTGTCTGGCGATGATCTTCATCGCCGTGACGCAGGATTTCGTCAAGGGAGTGTTCCGCGGCGATTACCATCTTGTGCGCAATTTCACCAAGGGCATCGAGAATGTAACCGAAGGCATGATCGCGGGGGCGCGCAACATGATCTCCATCGGTATCGCCACCGCGGCGGCCGGGGTTATCGTGGGCGCCATCTCGCTCACCGGCGCGCATGCCATGGTCGGCGAATTTGTCGAGTTCCTCTCCGGCGGCTCCTTGCTGCTGATGCTGGTGCTGGTGGCGATCATGAGCCTTATTCTGGGCATGGGGCTGCCGACAACGGCGAATTATCTGGTGGTTTCATCCCTGATGGCGCCGGTGATCGTGGTGCTGGCGGCCAAATCCGGCCTGATCCTGCCCCTGGTGGCGGTGCATCTGTTCGTGTTCTATTTCGGCATTCTGGCAGATGACACGCCGCCGGTGGGGCTTGCCGCCTATGCGGCGGCGGCGATCTCGAAGGGCGATCCGATCAAGACCGGTATTCAGGGCTTTGCCTATGATATCCGTACGGCGCTGCTGCCGTTCCTGTTCCTGTTCAACACCGATTTGCTGCTGATCAATGTGGGGCCGCTTCAAGCTGTCTTTGTGTTTATCACGGCGACGATCGCGATGATGCTGTTTGCCGCAGCAACCCAGGGCTGGTTCTTCACCAAAAGCCGGATCTGGGAATCAGTTGCCTTGCTGCTGATCGCCTTTACCTTGTTCCGGCCCGGATTCTGGCTTGATTATATCTCGCCGCCCTTCCATTCGCAGCCGGGTTTTGAACTTAAAACCCTGGCGGCGGAATTGCCGGAGGGTACGGTGATTCATTTGCGGATTGTCGGGCCGGGGTTTGACGCCGACAAGATGAACAACACCAGCGTCGCCATTCGTCTGGGCAAAAAGGATGACTGGGACATGCGGCTTGAGGCCGCCGGTTACAAGTTCTTTGAGGAAGCCGGCAAGCTTGTTTTTGACGGCTTCACCTGGAATTTCAAGGACAAGGACTTGAAGAAACGCTTTGCCGATCAGTTCACCATGAGCGATCCGGACAATCCCTTGTATGTTGATACGGTCAAGAAGCCGAACGAGCGCATGCCCAAGCAGTTGTTCTATATTCCGGCTCTGTTGCTGCTCGGGTTCATCATCATGATCCAGAGACGCCGTCATCGCACCTATCGGCCTGAAGGCGAAACCGCCGCGGCCTAAGAAAAGGAGAGTTGGACATGTACACATCCATACTGTTGCCGATCGATACCGGGCATGAATCATCATGGGAAAAGGCGGCGCCAACCGCGGTTAATCTCGCCAGGAGCGAAGGCGCCAAAATCCATGTGATGACGGTCATTCCCGATTTCGGCATGTCGGTGGTCGGGAGCTTCTTTCCCAGCAATTTTGCCGATGACGCTCTGAAAGCAACCGCGGCGGAACTGGACAAGATTGTGGCCGGTATCATTCCGCCGGAGCTTCTGGCGGGCACTCATGCGGTGTCCGGCACCATCTACAAGCGCATTCTTGTCAAGACCGAAGAACTGGGCTGTGATGTGATCGTGCTGGCCTCGCACCGGCCGGAAAAGGCGGATTATCTGCTGGGGCCGAATGCGGCGCGCATTGTGCGCCATGCCAATTGTTCGGTGTTTGTGGTGCGCTGAAACCCCCGTTGAACCGATGAGAGATTGCCGGGGCGGCCATTGGTGAAAACCACTGGCCGCCCCGGTTTTTTTGACCCCCGGAAAATTTAAACTTCAACTTCCGTTTATCTCGTTTTCCAATCGGTATGAATGCATGTAACTATTCTCTCCGGAGTTGATATGATGAGCCTTGATGATAACCCCGGCCCGCTCGCGGGCTTGCGTGTGCTGGATTTGAGCCGGATTCTGGCCGGGCCGACACTGACCCAGAATCTGGGTGATCTGGGCGCGGATGTGCTTAAAATCGAGCGCCCCGGCGCGGGTGATGATACCCGGAGATGGGGCCCCCCCTATCTGGAGGCGGCGCAAGAGGGGAAATCCGGCTGGTCGGCCTATTATCTGTGCGCCAATCGCAACAAGCGCTCGGCGGCGATTGATATCTCCAGGGCGCAGGGACAAAAACTCGTTCGCGCGCTGGCGCAAAGGGCCGATATTCTGGTCGAGAATTTCAAAGTGGGGGGGCTGGACAAATACGGTCTTGGCTATAAAACCCTTGCCAGGGGCAATCCGGGATTGATCTATTGTTCCATCACCGGTTTCGGGCAAAGCGGGCCGTGGAAACAAAAGCCCGGCTATGACGCCATGATACAGGCCATGGGCGGCATTATGAGCATCACCGGCGCGCCGGACGGCGAACCGATGAAGGTGGGGGTCGGCATTGCCGATGTCATGTGCGGCATGTATGGCGCTGTTGCGGTGCTGGCGGCCCTGCATTACCGGAACAAGACCGGAGAGGGGCAATATATCGATATGAGCCTGTTTGACAGCCAGATCGCCTGGCTGATCAATGAGGGCTTGAATTATCTTACCTCCGGCGAAGTGCCGCAAAGGCGCGGTACGGCGCATCCCAATATTGTGCCCTATCAGGTTTTTGCCGCCTCGGACGGTTATTTCATGCTGGCGGTGGGCAATGATGAGCAGTTTGGCCGCTTTTGTGAAGTTGCGGGCCTTGCCGGTCTGGCTGAGGATGCGCGTTTTGCCACTAATCCGGCGCGGGTGAAAAACCGCGATACCCTGATCCCACTGGTGCGGGCGCGGACCAAAAAGCATGACGTTTCGTTCTGGATTGAGGCGCTTGGCGAGGCGAATGTGCCGTGCGGGCCGATCAATGATATTGCGCGGGTGTTTGCCACCGAGCAGGCGTCCGTTCGCAATATGAAAATCCATATGGAAACGGACCGGGCGGCGGGCGGCGGCGCGGATCTGATCGGCAATCCGATGAAATTTTCCAGGACCCCCGTCAGCTACCGGCAATTTCCCCCCCGTCTTGGCGAACATACGCGTCAGGTTCTGGAGGCTGAACTGGAACTGAGTGAGGAACAGATTCAAGGTTTGATCAGGGCCGGCATTGTCGCGGCAGAGGAATAGGACGGAAAAAAACATGTTTGAGCTAAGCGAAACCCAGCGCGCCATCCAGAACACCGCGAGGCAACTGGCGGAAAAGGAGTTTAAACCCGGAGCAGCCGCTATCGATAAATCCGAAGCCTATCCGTGGCAGAATGTCAAAACCCTTACCGAAGCTGGGTTCATGGGGATGAGCGTGCCGCGCGAATATGGCGGGCCGGGATTTTCCTATTTTGATGTGGTGCTGGTGGTTGAGGAGATCGCCAAAGTTTGCGGGGTCACGGCGCGGATTGTGGTTGAGGGCAATATGGGCGCGATTGGCGCGATCATGAAATACGGCTCCGAGGCACAAAAACGCATGGCGGCCAAACTGGTGCTTGCGGGCGATAAACCGGCGATCTGCATCACCGAGCCGGGGGCAGGCTCCGCCGCTTCGATGATGAGCACAAGGGCGGATAAAAAGGGCGATATGTGGATATTGAACGGCGCCAAGCACTGGATAACCGGCGGCGGCGTCTCCAAGCTGCATATGATTTTCGCCCGCGCTTTTGATGAGACCGGGGCCGAGCTTGGCATCGCCGGCTTTCTTGCTGTGCGCGACGCGGATACGGGCACGCCCAAAGGTCTGATCATCGGTGCGCGCGAGCCGGCCATGGGGCTGCGCGGCATACCGGAGACGGAAATCCGTTTTGAGGATCTGGAAGTTCCCGAAGATATGGTGATCGTGCCGCCAAAAGGCATGGCGCGCGGCTTTGCCGGTCTGATGAACGCTTATAACGGCCAGCGGGTCGGGGCGGGAACGGTGGCGCTTGGCATTGCGCAGGGGGCCTATGAGCTGGCGCTGGATTATGTCCAGAGCCGCGAGCAATTCGGGCGGCCGATCGCCGAGTTTCAGGGGCTGCAATGGATGATCGCCGATATGGCGACTGCGCTGGATGCGGCGCGGCTGATGCTGTGGCGGGCGGCGAAGGGGGCGGAAAAAACCGGTTTTCCCGATATTGCGCAAGCGGCGCAGGCCAAGATTCTGGCGTCCGAGACCGCGATCAAGGTTACCAATGACGCCTTGCAACTCTTTGGCGCGGCGGGGTATTCGCGCAATCTGCCCCTTGAGCGCATGGTGCGCGATGCGCGCATGTTCACCATCGGCGGCGGCACGGCGCAAATCCTGCGCACCGTCCTGGCCGCACGGCTGCTGGGCCGCAAGCTGCCGCAAACCCGCGA
>CAZIVB010000139.1:0-6614 GCA_964542565.1 uncultured Hyphomicrobiales bacterium
TGGCCATCCGCGCCGTAAAAGCCCTGCCCCTGAGCCTGCCCGGAACAACCGGCGTCAGCGCGCCGCTGACGGGCGGCAACATACATTCCAACTTTTGGACAGGTTCAAAAAAAAGCTGAAAACAGCCGTGTTTTACCGGTTTTTTTAGTACATATTAAGACTTGCATGGAATTGTTGGGGCGCAACTTGAGGGGGCATAATGTTTTCTTTGTTTGTCAATAAGTTCAAAAACGAATTCCATCTTTACAACCTGAACTCCGAGGCGCTGGTTTGTGAGCAGCACAGGGCGCTCTCAAGGCAGCTTCCCGGTCTTTATCTGGCCGGCATCATTTCGATGTTTTGCGTCATTGCGGTGAATCTGGACACCGCGCCGGCCTGGGCGATCATTTACGTTCCCGGCGTGGCCTTGCTGTTTTCATTCTGGCGCTTTTTTCACTGGATAAAGGTGCACCGGAATATCGCGAGCTATTCGCTGGAAAAAAGAAAAAAAGACATCCGCATGGTGATCGTCATGTCGCCGGTGCTGAGTCTGGTTTTTTCCCTGATTGCCATCGTTCTGCTTCATTACGGCAATCTTTATCAACAGAGCCTGTCCGTCCTCTTGCTGTGGGGGACCGTGGGCGTCGCCGGGTACAGCATGTCCTCGGTTCCCCAGGCTTCGATCACCTCTGTCGTTTCGTCATCGATCCCGCTGTTTATCGCTTTCATGGAAAGCCATAACAACCTTCTGGCGACAATTTCAATTGGATATATCTCCTTGTCGCTGCTTTCCGTTTACATATTGCTCAACAGCTTCCGGGCGTTTTCCTCGCTTGTGTCTTCCAGCAACGAGCTGAAGGAAAAGCACGAGAAAGTGTATAAACTGGCCTATACCGACCCGCTCACCGGTCTGGCCAACCGGCGCAATTTCAAGGAAAAACTGATCAAAAAGGTCAAGGCCTGTAACGGTACGGAACAAAAATTCGCCGTCTGCATTCTGGATCTGGACAGTTTCAAGAACATCAACAATCTGTACAACCATATTGGCGGCGATCTGGTTCTGGTCGAGGTCGGACGCCGCCTTGAAAAACTTATCGGCGAAAACGGCCTGGTCGCCCGTTTGAGCAGCGACGAGTTTCATATCCAGGCCTATGATGTTGCCAATGAAAACGCGGCCGAAAAACTCGGCCGCGCCATCCATAATGTCTTGCGCGAGCCGGTTTATATCGATGACAACCGCATCGATGTTTCAACCTCCATCGGCATTTCAATCTACCCTGAATCCGGAACAACGCCCAGTCAGCTGGTCAAGCGCGCCGTTCAGGCGCAAAACAGGGCCAAGCTTGGCGGCGGCGGAAGAACCCGGATTTTCGCCATGCGTTACGAGACGGAAATTCTGGAGCGCGCCAGATTGCTGATCGATCTGAAAGCCGCTCTGGAAAAGGATGAACTGGAGGTTTATTTTCAGCCCGTGGTCAATTTGCAAACCGGCAAATATACCGGTTTTGAGGCTCTCGCCAGATGGAACCATCCCGAGCGCGGATTTATTACGCCTGATATTTTCATCGCCCTGGCGGAAGAAAAGGGGCTGATCGAACAACTTACAATCTGTCTGTTGCGCAAGGCCGCGGCGGTTGCCGCCACATGGCCCTCCGACATCAAGCTTGCTTTCAATCTCTCGGCGGAGCAGGTCTGCAATCCCAATTTCGCCCTGACCATCCTGGCGATTCTCGATGAAGCCGGGCTTGCGCCGCGCCGTTTTGAGGCGGAGTTGACCGAGACCGCCATCATGGCGGATTTGGAAAAAGCCCTGCTCATGATCAGTAATCTGCGGGGGGTCGGCATTTCCATTTCACTGGATGATTTTGGCACCGGATATTCAAGCCTGAGCCAGATATCCAATCTTCCTCTCGATAAGCTCAAGATCGACAAAAGCTTTGTCGATGACCTCTGCACCAGCAAAAAAATGCGCAACATCGTCCGCACAATTCTGGGCATGTGCACGGTTTTGAAGTTAAAATCCGTGACTGAAGGCATTGAGACAAAAGAACAATATGAAGCTTTAAAGGCTGCGGGCGGTCATCTGGGGCAGGGCTATTTATTCTCCAGACCCCTTCGCGCCGACAAGATCAACGGCCGCTTTTTCTACGACCCGCTGAAAGACGCCGCCTGATTTCATTCTCTCCCAACTCTTCCTTGCTTTCATAACGCCACGCGATATGATCGGGGCGAATATATAACGGGAGGAGTTTTACGTGAGCATCATAAAGACATATACCAGACGCGCGGTCATGGCCGGGCTCGGCGCGGCCATGTTGCTGGGAGGCGCTATCGAGAGCGTTCAGGCCGCCGACAAGATCAAGGTCGGCGCTTTGCGTTTTACCTCTCATGCGGCCAGTTTTGTCGCCTTTGAGCGCGGTTATTTCAAGAAAAACGGCCTTGATGTCGAGTTCAAGTTCTTCTCGGCTGCCGCCCCCATGGCGGTGGCGATCGCCTCGGGCGATATTGATTTTGGTGTTACCGCCATCACCGGCGGGCTGATCAATCTGGCCAACAAGAACGCGGTCAAAATAATCGGCGGCGCATTGCACGAAGAAAAGGGTATTGACGGCTCCGCCATTCTGGCCTCGGCCAAGGCCTATGAGGCCGGGCTTACCTCGCCCGCCAAACTGGGCGGTCATTCATTCGGCATCACCCAGACCGGCTCGTCCTTTCACTATATGGTGGGGCGCATCGCGGCAAAAGAAGGCATTCCCATGAGCCAGATCAGGCTCAAACCCTTAATGAAGGTGGGAGCCATCATTGGCGCGCTGAAAACCGGCCAGATCGACGCCTGGGTCATCGTGCCCCATATCGCCAAGGCGCTGGCCAAAAGCGGCAAGGTCAAGATTATCGGCTGGGTGAATGATTACGCCCCCGATTATCAGGTGACCGCCGTCACCACTTCGGTCAAAAACGTCACCCAGAACAAGGATATGGTCAAACGCTTCCTGGCCGCTTTTGCGCAAGGGGCGGCTGATTTCAACGCCGCCCTGGTTGACAAGACCGCCGGCGAGGCGGCGGCGACCGATATGGTCAAGCTTGTGCATAAATATGTCTATGCCTCAAGGCCGTATGAAAAGGCCGCGCCGTCGATCCGCAACGGCGCCATGCGTCTCAACAAGGGGGCCTGGCTCGATGTTGCCAGCATCAGGTCGCAGCTTGACTGGTTCAAGGCGCAAGGGCTGGTAAACAAGGACATCACCATCGACCAGCTGGTTGACACCAGCTTCACTGCCGCCAAATAGGCGGCTGGAACCCGTGCGCCTTGTCCTTGAGAACGTCTCGCACAGCTATGGCAATGTCGAGGTGCTTGAAGGGATAAGCCTTGAGGTCAAGGAAGGCGAGATTGTCGCCATTATCGGCCCGTCGGGCTGCGGCAAATCCACCTTGCTGCGGCTGGCGGGCGGACTTGAAAAACCCGGCGGCGGGCGCATCCTGCAAGAAGGCGCGCCGCCGGCCAATTCGCTCAACCCGCTCACCTATATCTTTCAGGATTTTGCCCTTTTGCCATGGCGCACCGTGCGCGGCAATATCGCGCTCGTGCTGGAGGATCACAATTTGGCGTCCGATCAGCGCAAAGCCATCATCAAGGATGTGCTCAGCCGCACCAGTCTGCTCGAATTTGCCCATGCCTGGCCGCGCCAGCTTTCCGGCGGCATGAAGCAGCGCGTCGCCATCGCCCGCGCCTTGAGCGTGCGGCCCGCCATCATGCTGATGGATGAGCCCCTATCGGCGCTTGATGCGCAAACCCGGGCGCTTTTAATGGAGGATTTTATCGGTTTGTGGCGCCGCGAGCAATTCTCGGCCCTCTACGTCACCCATAATCTGCTTGAGGCGGTGCAGCTCGGGCACCGCATTGTGGTGCTCTCGCGCCGTCCGGGACGGGTGCGGGAGATTATTGAAATCGACATTCCGGTGGAAGAGCGCGCCTCCCATACGGCCGAGCTTGAGCGCCAC
Source organism: uncultured Hyphomicrobiales bacterium (assembly GCA_964542565.1). Lineage (GTDB taxonomy): Bacteria > Pseudomonadota > Alphaproteobacteria > Rhizobiales > BM303 > BM303. Next base: position 3,979 of record CAZIVB010000139.1, read on the forward strand.
AGCCGCCATTTATGGCAATTGATGCGTGATGAGGCGCGCGCCGCCGACCGGGAGCTTTTAAATGCCGCCGATGGATAAAAAACAGGTCCCCTTCCGCGGCGGCGGTTTTGCGCCCAAAAAGGTGCGCTTTGCCGGTCTGGCGGTATTTGCGGTTATTCTCATCCTGTGGGAGCTGGGCACCAGAAGCGGCTTTATCACCCCGCTGGTGCTGCCCAAACCCTCAGAAGCCTTTGGCGCTCTGGTTGAACTGGTGCGTTCGGGACTGCTGGTCAAACATCTCTCCGCCTCGCTCGTCAGGCTCATCGCCGGCTGGAGCCTCGGCGTCAGCCTGGGGGTTGCGCTCGGTATTGCCATCGGTCTGTTCTCGCTTGCCCGCTCCGGGCTTGCGCCGCTGGTCTCGGCCCTTTTCCCCATTCCCAAAATTGCCCTTTTGCCGCTTTTTGTCATCTGGTTCGGCATTGACGAGGGCTCGAAAATCGCCACGATTTTATTCGGCACCCTGTTTCCCACCGTCATCGCCACCTATAGCGGCATTGATAATGTTGACCGCTCGCTGATCCGCATGGGCCAGTCTTTCGGCATGTCCTGGGCTTCCATCGTGCGCAAAATTATCCTGCCCGGCGCCATGCCGGCCATATTGGCCGGGTTTCGCATCTCCGCCTCCATCGCCATAATCTTGCTGGTCGCCGCCGAAATGATTGGTGCGGAATACGGCATCGGCGCTTATATTCTCATGGCGGGCTCGCTGATGCAGACCGATCAGCTTCTGGCCGGGGTTGCGATTTTATCCGGTATCGGCCTCATCGCCGCCTGGGGCATCGGCAGGGCGGAGACCTGGTTTCTCAAATGGCGCTGATTTTAGGGACGATTCGCCGCATTATGTTGAACTGCGCCTGAGGGCAATGTAGATTGCCCCGACAAGACCCGCAAAGACGGGCCGCAAAGGGCGCGAACAGGAGAGCCAATTGGACCAGACAAGCACATCATCACCGGCAAAACCCCTGGCGGATGCGCCCGCTTCAACCGCTTCGGCGGGCAAGGGCGCTCTGGTTGATCCCTTTGGCCGCGCCGTGACCTATATCCGGGTTTCGGTAACGGATCGCTGTGACTTTCGCTGTTTTTACTGCATGGGCGAGGAAATGGCGTTTCTCAGGCGCAAGGATTTGCTCTCGCTGGAGGAAATCGAGCGCCTGTGCGCCGCTTTCATCCGCAAGGGCGTGCAAAAAGTCCGTCTCACCGGCGGCGAACCGCTGGTGCGGCGCAATCTCATGTGGCTGGTGCGCGCCTTGTCAAAGCATCTGGAAACGGGTGCTCTCAAAGAGTTGACGATGACAACAAATGGCTCGCAACTGACAAAATACGCCGGTGAAATGGCCGCTTGCGGCATCCGGCGCCTCAATGTCTCGCTTGACAGTCTCGATGCGGAAAAATTCAAGAAAATCACCAAGGGCGGCCATTTATCCGCCGTGCTCGACGGGATAAAGGCGGCGCAGGACGCCGGCATGAAGATCAAGATCAATGCGGTGGCGCTCAAGGGGATCAACGAAGATGAAATCCCCGATATGATGCTATGGGCGCATGGGCAGGGCATGGATATGACCCTGATTGAAACCATGCCGCTGGGCGAGATCGGCGGCGACCGCACGGCGCAATATCTCCCCCTGTCGCAAATCAGGGACGATCTGGCGGCGCGCTTTCATTTAAGCGCGATCCCGTTTTGCTCCGGCGGACCGGCGCGGTTTTCTACAGTTGAGGAAACCGGCGGCCGTATCGGTTTTATCACCCCCATGAGCCATTCGTTTTGCGAGAGCTGCAACCGGGTGCGCCTCACCAGCACCGGAACGCTTTATATGTGTCTGGGCCAGGAGGACGCTGCTGATCTGCGCACTCCCTTGCGCGCCGGGCTTGATGATGCCGCTCTTGATAACGTCATCACTGAAGCGATTTCCCGAAAACCCAAAGGGCATGATTTCAAGATCGGCCGCGAAGACGGCAAACCGGCCCTTTCGCGCCATATGTCCCAGACCGGCGGTTAAGCGTTATCCCCCTGTAGCAGATATCAGCCATTTTGCATAAGCCTCGTCGGCGTATTCGATCGGCAGCACCAGCAGCGCCGGGGTTTCATAGGGGTGCAGTTCGCGGATGCGGCCAAGGGCGTCCTCGCGCTTCTCACTCCGGGTTTTGATGAACATCGCCGCTTCGGGCTCGGTTTGCATCTGCCCCTCCCACGCATAGAGCGAGATCATGCCGGGGAAGATATTCACACATGCCGCCAGCTTTTCCAAAATCAGCTTTTTCCCCAGCGCCTTTGCCTGTTCGGCATCGGCGAATGTGGTATAGATAAAAACGATATTGTCTTTTGCGGTAACCATATCCGGCCTCGTATCGATGATAGGCAATACAATGCCATGTTAAGGGCGAAAAGGCCAAGATTGATGAGTGATAAAAAAATTGCCATTCTCTCCAGCGATGTGACCGGAGCCAGCGAGGCGGCGCGCCGCCTTGAAAAAAAATACGGCGGCGTTGCGCCCGAAGAGGCCGATATTGTCATCACCCTTGGCGGCGACGGGCTGATGCTTCAGACCCTGCACCGTTTCATGGACAAGGATGTGCCGATTTACGGCATGAATCTGGGT
>CAZIVB010000140.1:0-6559 GCA_964542565.1 uncultured Hyphomicrobiales bacterium
GGCTGTCACATGGTCATTTATCCCGCGCGATCAGGCGCGTGATTTTGGCGGCGGCGGCGATGATCTGGAGGTGGTCAATCCCATATCGAGCGAAATGTCGAGCATGCGCCCCTCCCTGCTGCCCGGCCTGATCAGCGCCGCCCGGCGCAACGCCGATCGCGGCTTTGCCGATCTGGCCTTGTTTGAAGTCGGTCAGGCCTATCGCGGCGAAAAACCCGAAGATCAGTTCATTGCCGCCAGCGGCGTGCGCAGCGGCAGCGCCAAACTCACCGGCTCGGGGCGTCACTGGGACGGCCGGATGCAGAGCGTCGATGTCTTTGATGTCCGCGCCGATGCGCTGGCCGCCTTGAGCGCCGCCGGTGCGCCTGTTGCCAATGTTCAGGCCGCGCCGGGCGCGCCGAACTGGTATCATCCGGGCCGCTCCGGCGTGCTTCGCCTTGGCCCCAAAACCATCCTGGCCCATTTCGGCGAATTGCACCCCAAAGCCTTAGAGGCCCTTGGCGCTTCGGGCCCGATGGTGGGCTTTGAGGTCTTCCTCGGGGCTATCCCGCCGGGCCGCTCCAAGGGCAGAAAATCCCGCAGCGCCCTTGATGTCTCCGACCTTCAGGCGGTGCGGCGCGACTTTGCCTTTATCGTCGATGAGGCCCTGCCGGCCGAAACCCTGATCCGCGCCGCCAAAAGCGCCGACAAGGCGCTGATCACCGGCGTCACCTTGTTTGATGTCTTCTCCGGCGGCGCCCTGGAGGCGGGCAAAAAATCCCTTGCCATCGAGGTCACCCTGCAACCGCGCGAAAAAACCCTCACCGATGCCGAAATCGAGACGGTTGCGGGCAAGATCATTGCAAAGGTCATAAAAGCCACCGGCGGGATTTTACGCAGTTAGGATCAATATCTTGCACTTTTCCCCTTACCCGTCATTCCGGCGAAAGCCGGAATCCATGGCCGCAGAGCGCAATGCCGGGGGACTGAAATGGCTTCCGGCTTTCGCCGCAATGACGGAAGACGGCGATGCCTGAACTCATCCTCTCCATCGCCGCCTTCACCGCCCTGCATATCATCCCCTCAACCCGGTTGCGGCCATGGATCATCGCCCATTTTGGCCGCATGGCTTTCATGGTCCTGCTCTCGGTGCTCTCGGCAATCAGCTTTATCTGGATGTGGTTTGCCTACAAGGCCGCCACGCACCATGTCGAAACCATATTCTGGGTCACCCACACGCCCCTGCGCCTTTTCAGCGCCGCCATCATGTATATCGCCATTCTTCTTGCCGTCTGGATGGTGACGAACACGCCGCGGGTTTTGATCAATGGCGAGCATTTGCTGCAAGACGAAAACAGCATTCGCGGCGTATTGCGCATCACCCGCCACCCCATGATGTGGCCTCTGGCGCTGTGGGCCATGGTGCATATGCTCAACAATGCCGACCCGGCCGGATTTGTCTATTTCGGTTATTTTGTCGTTCTGGCCCTCTTCGGCACCGTGATGATCGACAAAAGGCGAAAACAGCATCTGCCGCAGCGCTGGAGCGCCATAGAAGCCTCCAGCTCCAACATCCCCTTTGCCGCCATTTTAAGCGGCAAGAATCATTTTCCCTGGGCCGAAATGGGCTGGAAGCGCCCCCTCGCCGCCCTCATCATCTGGGCGGCGATCATTCATTTCCATGCAGATTTTATCGGATTTCCTATATTCTAGGCGGCTTTTCGCGCCTCGCTTGTCGCAACAATATCCTCAAGCTCATCACGCAGGATTTCCAGATCATATCCCGCCTTTCCGGTCATCGCCAGAACCGTCTCGATGCCATATTCGCTCACGGCAGCCTGCGCCCACAGCATGGCGCTTCTGGTGCCGCTTTTGCAATACGCCAGAACCGGCGCTTCCGAGGCTTTGAGAATGTTCGCAAAAGCCGCGACATTTTCTTCATCGGTAATCTGAAAGCCGCGCACGGGAAGATAATGAACGCCAAGCCCGTTGGCCGCCGCCGCCTTGCTCATATCGACGGAGCCGGGCTGCGCATCGCCGCCCTCACCGTCAGGCCGGTTGATGATAATGGTGCGAAATCCCATCTTCGCCGCGCGCTCAAGATCTTTCGCCTCAAGCTGCGCCGCCACGAAAAATTTCCCTGCGATTTCACTAAAACCTGTCATGGCCTTGTCCTGCATCGTTAAATCCTGCCGCCGCATCCAGCACCTGTGCCGGTTGCATGAGCCGGATAATGGGGGGTGAAAAAGCAGACAACAAGGAGAAACAACAGGAGCGATAGAAAATAAAACCAATATTATCGTATTTTCAGTAAATTTATGATAGGTTTTTCCCCTATACGGCATTTATTAGAAATATAATTCTAAGGGAAATATCATGATCGACGCCATGGACCGCAAAATTCTCGCTATCCTGCAAGAGGACTGCACCGTCCCGGTTGCCGAGATCGGCAAAAGAGTCGGGCTGTCCACAACCCCGTGCTGGCGGCGCATCCAGCGTCTTGAGGCAGAAGGGGTTATCGAAAAACGCGTCGCCCTGCTCAATCCGCAGAAAATCGGCGCAGGCGTTACCGTTTTTGTCACCGTCTCCACCTCGCATCACACAAAGGACTGGCTTGAGCGTTTCGCCGCAGCCGTCCGCGATTTCCCCGAAGTGGCCGAGTTTTACCGCATGAGCGGCCAGATCGATTATATGCTGCGCGTCGTGGTGCCCGATATCGAGAGTTATGACGCGTTTTACAAACGCCTGATCTCGCGCATCGAGCTGAGCAACGTCAATTCCAGCTTCGCCATGGAGCAGATCAAATACACCACCGCCCTGCCGCTGGACTATACGCAAGGGCGCAAACCGGAATAAAACGCCATGGACATATGGATAAAAGCATCCGGCACCTGGCAATCGTCATTCCGGCGAAAGCCGGAATCCACTGCAATGACGGCGAAAATACACAATAATCACCAATGGATACCGGCTTTCGCCGGTATGACGGTTGAGGGCCACCCGGTTGCCTCTACCCCCCAAGCGTCAAGGTTGCCCAGCCCTCGCGGATGATCCTGTTTTTGAGCACCAGCCCCAGACCGCGATAGGCGCCCAGCACCAGCCGGATTTGATCTTCAAGAAGTCCCGACAGGATCAGATGGCCGCCCGAGGCCAGATTATAGCAAATGGACGGGGCAAGACCGACCAGAGGCCGGGCCAGAATATTGGCCATAATCAGATCATAAGGCGCATTCGCCATCAAGTGACGGTGATGCAAGCCGCTCGCCAGCACCGGGCGAACCCATTGATGAACCCCGTTCAGCCGCGCATTTTCACCCGCGACGCGCACCGCCACCGGGTCAATATCGCTCGCGGTTACCGGGATTTTCAGCCGTTTCGCCGCCGCGATCGCCAGCACCCCGGTGCCGGTGCCCAGATCCAGCACCGCTTCAGGCGCGGCATACTTCAAAATATTGCTCAGCGCCATCAGGCAGCCCGATGTTGTGCCGTGATGACCGGTGCCAAAAGCCAGCCCGGCCTCGATCTCGACGCTGATCACATTGGCCGGATACGCCCCCCGGTCATGCGCTCCGTGAACCGCAAACAGCCCGGCGCGAACCGGCTTTAACCCTTCAAGCGATCTGGCGACCCAGTCTTCCTCGCGCAGCCGGGTGACGCTGAATTCAGGAACCGAAGCCCCGAAAATTTCTTTCAGCAGCGCCTCGACACTATCGGCATCGGGCTCATCCTCAAACCACGCCTCTACCCGCCAGTCCCCGCCGCAATCCGTCATGGCAACGGCCTGTGATATCTCCTCCAGCGCCGCCATGCAGATTTGCGCCTGCTTGTGCGGCAGATAAAGCGAAAGCTCGTAACTGGTGCTCATGGGTGGCGCTCGACATAATTGTCCAGAACGCGCTTGCGCCCGGAGGTATCAAACTGGATCGTCAGCCGGTTGCCCTCAACCGCCTCAATCAGACCATAGCCGAATTTTATGTGAAAAACCCGTTCGCCGTTCTGAAAGTCAGACGCTTTCTTCGTCGTCTCATAGGAGGTCCTGATGATCTTTGCCTTTTGATGGCCAAAGGATTTTGGCGCCGCAAACTGCGCCGTATCAAACCGGCTGACGCCATAGCTTCCGGCGTGCTCCTGCTCCGCATCGCTGATTACATGCGCCTCGGGAAGCTCGCTGACGAAACGCGAAGGCAGGGCCGTTTGCCACAGCCCGTGAATGCGCCGGTTGGCGGTATGATACACTGCGGCGCGTTTTTTCGCCCGGGTGAGGCAGACATAGGCCAGCCGCCGCTCTTCCTCCAGCCCCGCCTTGCCGGTCTCATCAAGCGCGCGCTGATGCGGGAAAAGCCCCTCCTCCCAGCCGGGCAGAAACACGGTGTCGAACTCCAGCCCCTTGGCCGCATGCATGGTCATCAGGTTGATCTTGTCGCTCTGCTCGTTGGTTTCGGTATCCATCACCAGCGCCACATGCTCCAGAAATTCCGCCAGATTTTCAAACTCGCCCATGGCGTTGATCAGCTCTTTCAGATTTTCCAGCCTTCCGGGCGCGGCGGGAGACTTGTCCGCCTGCCACATGGCGGTATAGCCCGATTCATCCAGGATGATTTCCGCCAGCTGCGTATGCGCCGTGGTTTCGATCATGCCGCGCCAACGATCAAAACTCATCACCAGCTCACGAATGGAACCACGCGCCCGGCCCCTGATCTCATCGGTTTCAACAAGTTGGCGCGCCGCATTCATCATCGAGACCCCCTGGGCCCTTGCGGTGCGGGCCAGAAGCTGCACCGAAGCGGCCCCAATACCGCGGCGCGGTGTATTGATGACGCGCTCCAGCTTGATGTCATTATCGGGATTGGCGGCAAGCTGCAAATACGCCACCGCATCGCGGATTTCCATGCGTTCGTAAAAGCGCGGGCCGCCGATCACGCGGTAATCCAGCCCGCGCATTAAAAACCGCTCTTCAAACTCGCGCATCTGAAAGCTGGCGCGCACCAGAATGGCAACCTCGTTCAGGCAATGCCCGCCCCGCTGCAAGTCTTCGATCTCATCGGCAATGCTGCGGGCCTCTTCCTCGCCGTCCCAGACGCTTTTGAGGCGCACCTTGTCGCCGTCCTCATCCATGGTGTGCAGCGTTTTGCCGAGCCGGTCGTCATTATGCGAGATCAGATGCGAGGCGGCGGCAAGAATATGCCCCGTGGAGCGGTAATTGCGCTCCAGCCTGATAATTTTCGCGCCGGGAAAATCAGTCTCAAAGCGCAGGATATTGGAAACCTCCGCCCCGCGCCAGCCATAGATCGACTGATCATCATCGCCGACGCAGCACACATTCCTATGCCGTTGCGCCAGAAGCCGGAGCCACAGATATTGCGCCACATTGGTGTCTTGATACTCATCCACCAGCATATAGGCAAAGCGCAGCTGGTAACTCTCCAGCACATCCGGATTATTCTGGAAAAGACGCAGGCATTCCAGCAGCAGATCGCCAAAATCCACCGCATTGAGAGTTTTGAGCCGCGCCTGATATTCGGCGTAAAGCTGCGCTCCCAGACCATTGGCAAAGCTCTCGGCGTCTTCAGGCGTGAGTTTATCCGGGGTCAGGCCGCGATTTTTCCAGTTGTCGATACACCCCGCCAGCCGCCGCGCCGGCCAGCGCTTTTCATCCAGATTGCGCGCCTTGATGAGCTGTTTCAAAAGCCGGGTCTGGTCATCGGTATCCAGAATGGTAAAATCCGATTTCAGCCCCACAAGCTCGGCATGGCGGCGCAGAATTTTCACGCATATGGCATGAAACGTCCCCAGCCATTGCATCCCTTCAACCGCCTCGCCAATCAGCGCGCCAATGCGCAGCTTCATCTCCCTTGCGGCCTTGTTGGTGAAGGTAACGGCAAGAATTTCCCATGGCCGCGCCCGGCCCGTCGCCAGCAGATGCGCCAGCCGCGTGGTCAGCGCCCGCGTCTTGCCGGTCCCTGCCCCCGCCAGCACCAGAACCGGCCCGTCTAGCGAGATCACCGCCTCGCGCTGCTCCGGGTTGAGCGCCTCAAGATAAAACGGGCCGCTCGCCGTCTTGTCGGGAATTTGGTTCACATCTCGAATCATAAGATGCGCATTATAGAATCACGGCGTGCAAGAAGAGAGCGGAAAATGTCTTTTCTTCAGCCCGTTGCTCACCAATTATCGCTCTTCCAGCGCCAACCGGACGCCGAGCGCCACAAAGATGGAGCCAAGACAGCGGTCCATCCACAACCCGAGACGGGCATTGCCCCGCAAGGCGCCGGTCAGTCTTTCGCCCGTAATCACCAGCGGCGGCTCGATAAAAGCTGCCACGACGATAATCAACGAGCCATGCAGGAACAATTGCGCCCAGACGGGCCCCGCGCCGGCAACGACGAATTGCGGCAAAAAAGCGAGGAAAAAGATAGCGACCTTCGGGTTCAGCACGGCGACAAGCACGCCCTGGCGGAAAACCGGCAGGAAGTCCGGGCTGCTTTTAACATTTTTAGAGATGAACGAACCGCCGCCCGAGCGCAAGGCGGCAATGCCCAGCCAGATCAGATAGGCGGCCCCGGCCCATTTGACGATGGAAAAC
>CAZIVB010000141.1:0-6558 GCA_964542565.1 uncultured Hyphomicrobiales bacterium
CGGTAATCCAGCATATTGGCGTGCAGCGGCAGGCCCTCGTGATAGCAGGTTTCCTCGCTCAACGCCTGTCCCAGTCCCATCCAGACGCCGCCCTGGATTTGCCCCTCGACGGAAAGCGGGTTGATGGCGAAACCGCAATCATGCGCCGCCCAAATTTTTACCACATGGACAAGCCCGGTTTCCATATCGACCTCAACTTCGGCCACACTCGCGGCGTAGGAATAGGCCATGCTCGGCCCGACCGCCGCGCCGCGAAACCGGCCGCCCTGATATTCGCGCGGCACGGTGAAGGTGCCTTTTACGGTCAGGGTTCCCACATCCACAAGCGCTTCGGCCACAACCTCGTTAAAAGCGAGCCCTTCATCCTGGCGCCCCGAGACGCGGTAAATCTCGCCCAGACATTCAATATCTTCAGGCTTTGCCTCAAGTTTTCTGGCGGCGGCGCAGATCAGGATTTCCTTCAACTGCCGCGCCGCGGCGATGGCGGCATTCCCGACCATGAAGGTGACCCGCGATGAATAGGAGCCGTTGTCCTTGGGGGTTATGCGGCTGTCATTGGCAATGACGGTGAGACGGTCAAAACCCAGCCCCATAACCTCGCCGACCGCCTGGGCGAGGATGGTTGACGAGCCCTGGCCGATATCCGCCGCGCCGGTGGCGATGGTAATGCCGCCGTCAAAATCGAGTTTGAGATTAATCACCGCATGAGGCTCGCCGGTCCAGTGCACCGGCTTGGCCGCGCCGCTGACATAATGCGAGGAGGCCAGCCCGATGCCGTGGCCGGGTTTTTTCTTGTTTTTCTTCTGTTTCCAGCCGCTGGCCTTTTCAACCCAGTCCAGCGCCGCGGGGAGCCCATAGGATTCAATGCGCAAATCATTGATGGTACGCATGGGCGTTTTGAGAAGGTTTTTACGCCGCAGGGCAAAAGCGTCTGTCCCGAGTTTTTCTGCCGCCTTATCAAGCAGCGCCTCGAAGGCAAAACGGACATCGACCGAGCCATGGCCGCGCATGGCGCCGCATGAGGGGGTGTTGGTATAAATCCGGTAGCCGTCATATTTGACATTCGGGATATCGTATATGCCGTTCAGCAGCGCGCCGGCATATAAAATCGTCACGATGCCATAGCCGTCATAAGCGCCGCCGGTCTGCCAGGTCTGGCAGGAGCAGGCCAGAATGCGCCCGTCATTTCCGAGCCCCAGTTTCATTTTCACCCGGGTTTGCGGCCGCCCGCGATGGGTGAGGAAGGTTTCCTCGCGGCTCAGTTTGAGCGCAACCTGCCCCCCGGCGGCGCGCGCCAGCAGACAGGCGATGATCTCGAAATTGAGCGTTTCGGTGCGTGCGCCAAAACCGCCGCCGATGAAGGGCTTGATCACCCGGATTTGCGAGGCGTCCATTTCAAGGCAGCGGGCGATGGTCAGATGCACGTAATAGGGCACCTGGGTGACCGAATGCAGGGTGATGCGGCCGCGCTCGGGGTCATATTCGGCCAGTGAGGCATGGGGCTCCATATGGGCATGGGTGACCTCGGCGCAGGTGAAGCTTTTTTCCAGCACGAGATCGGCGGCGGCAAAGCCTTTTTTGATATCGCCGAATTCATGATGCACATCGCGGGCGATATTTCCCGGCCGGTCGTCATGCAAGGCCCGCGCCCCGGCGGCACAAGCCGCATCGGCGTCAAAATATGCGGGCAGCTCGCGCACCTTCATTTCGATCAGGCTACAGGCCTTTTGCGCCGTTGCCATATCAACCGCTGCTACTGCCGCCACCGGCTCGCCGCGATAGCGCAGTTTGCCTCTGGCCAGCGGGTATTCGTTCATTGCGATGGGCAGGACGCCATAGGTCTTGTCACATTCATCGCCGGTGATCACCGCCACCACGCCGGGCAGCTCACGGGCCTTTGAGACATCCAGCGAGAGAATTTGCGCATGGGCAAAGGGCGAGCGGAAAATGGCCCCGGCGAGGGCGCCGCGCGGCACAAGATCGGCGGTGTAGCGCGCCGCGCCGGTGACCTTTTCGATGCCGTCAATGAGCGCCATGCGCGCCCCGGCCATTTTTTTCGGCCCGCTCACTCGCTCTTTCCCGTTTGCGCCGCTTCGCGCACGGCCTCAATGATCTTGACATAGCCCGTGCAGCGGCACAGATTGCCGCCAAGGGCGGTGCGGATCAGCGCTTCGCTTTTTGCCGGGTCATCGGGCAATGAAACGCGGCGCAACAGCCCCTCTGCCGCCATGATCATCCCCGGGGTGCAAAAGCCGCACTGGGCGCCAAGATACTCATGAAACGCCCTTTGCAAATGCGAAAGCCGGCCATTTTTCGCGCCATTTTCAATGGTCTCAACATGCTTTGCCTCGCATGTTCGCGCCAGGGTGAGGCAGGAAAGGACCGGCTTGCCGTCAACAAGCACCGTGCAGGCGCCGCACTCGCCGCCGTCGCAGCCTGTCTTTGTTCCCGTAAGGCCAAGCGTTTCGCGCAGATAATCGACAAGAAGCAGGTTTGACCCGGCTGCATCCTCGCGGTATCTGCCGTTGACCTTGAGAGTCAAAATCGTCTTTGTCATGATTTTTCTTCTCTTTCCCCGCCGGTTTTGCTCATATGAACATGTTTTTGTATCAGGGACAAGCGGGTGCAAACTCTCATTTGGACGGGTTTGAAACAAATATGATCGAGACTCTGGATATTGCGCAAAGGGCGGTGAGATGGCTTGAAGAGGGCCGGGAAATTGTTCTGGCAACGCTGGTTGAGGCGCCCGGTTCATCGCCCTCGCCGGTGGGGTCCATGATGGCGATTTGCGATAACGGCGATTTTCTGGGTGCGGTTTCGGGCGGCTGCATGGAGGCGGAAATTATTACCGAAGCGCTTGAGATGATGGCAAAGGGCGATGAGTATCGCGGTCTGGAATTTGACCCCGGCGGGGCGCGGTCCCTGCTAAGCGGGCTTTCCTGCGGCGGTAATTTCAAGGTGATGCTGCAACGTGAGAGAAAGGCTCCTTTTTTGGCCTCCTGCGTAGCCGGAAGGCCCTTTGTGCTGGCGACTGATATGGACACAGGCGAGCGGCGGAAAATTACCGCCGGGGATGATTCATTTTCCCGTCGCTGCCTGGCGGCGGCACAATCGTGCAATGCGGGGGCGCTGATCATCAAGGCGGCGGGCGAAAAGCGCTTTTTCGTGCAGCGTTTTGATCCGCCCGCAAGGCTGATCCTTGTCGGTGCGGTGGAAATCGCGCTCCGGCTTGGCGCGCTTGCGCGATGCGGCGGGTTTGATGTGAGCGTAATTGATCCGCGTCCGGTCTTTGCCACCGCCGCGCGCTTTCCCGGCATCCGGCGTGTTGTTGCCTGGCCCGACGCGGCGCTTGAAAGCCTTGATCTTCAACCCGGTGATGCGCTGGCCGCGCTTTCGCATAATCCTGAATTTGACGATATCGCGCTTGACGCGGCGCTCAAAGCGCAGTGCTTTTATGTGGGGGCGCTGGGAAGCCGCAAGAGCCACGGCAAACGGCTTGAACGGCTGAAAAAAGCCGGTGTGCAGGAAGCCGATCTGGAGAGAATTCACGGCCCCGTCGGGCTTGATATCGGCGCAAGAACGCCAAATCAGATTGCGGTTGCGATCTTGGCTGAAATCATTCAGGCGCAAAATCATGCGCGCTAAGGCGATCATTATTCTGGCCGCCGGGATGTCGCGGCGGGCGGGGGAGCAGAACAAGTTGCTGCGCGAGCATAAGGGCAAGCCGCTGGTTCTGCATTGTCTGGAGGCGGCGCAATCTTCAAGCGCCGCTCTGGTCATCGTCGTTACCGGATATGAGGCGCATTTGATCGAAAGTGTACTTGCCCCCTTTGCGGTCGAGGTGGTGCATAATCCTGACTTTGCTGACGGAATGAGCACTTCGCTGAAAGCCGGGCTGGCGGCGCTGCGCGAAAACATCGATGCCGCCCTGATCTGTCTTGCCGATATGCCCGATATTGACGCCGCCGCCATAAACAGGCTGCTTGCGGCCCATGACCGCGAAAAAGGAGCGCTGATCTGTGTCCCACTTTTTGCCGGACGGCGGGGCAATCCGGTTTTATGGGACCGGCGGTTTTTCCCGCAGATGCAAGCGCTAAAAGGCGATCAGGGGGCGCGCGGGCTGATTTTACGCCATGAAAACTTTGTGCGGGAAGTGGAAATGAGCAATGATGCGATCCATTTTGACATTGACCATTAGAGCCGCACTTCTTATCGGAAAACCGGTTCCCACTTTTCCGGAAGTGCTCTAAATATATTGCCCGCCATCAATGCGAAGAATCTCGCCGGTGATCATGCCGGCATCTTTCGAGAGCAGGAATAAAACGCCATAGACAATATCTTCAAGCGTGCACAGCTCGCCGCTGACGCTCTCGGCGCGGGAGGATTCAAGGATGTTTTCAGGCAGGGCTTTGGCCATGTCGGTCATCACCATGCCCGGCGCAACGGCGTTGACCGTTACCCCCTTGCGGCCAAATTCGCGCGCTGCGGTTTTGGTCAGCCCGATCAGCCCGGCCTTGGCGGCGGTGTAATTGGCCTGGCCGAATTTACCGCGCAGGGCGTTTATCGAGGTGATATTGACAATGCGGCCATAGCCGCGCGCCCCCATTTGCGGCGCTGCGGCGCGGATCATGTTAAAAGCGCCGCCAAGATTGACCGCTATGACATCGGACCACTCCGCATCGCTCATCTTGGCGATTGTCCGGTCGCGGGTGATACCGGCATTGTTGACCAGCAGGCTCGCCGGTTCCGGCAGGGCCGCAACCGCCTGCGTTACGGCTTCAGGATCGGCAATGTTCACGGCGTGAAAAGAAAAATTCGCATCGCCGCCCTGTTCTTCTCCGGAGCCAATGTCAAAGACATGCACCCGGGCGCCGCAGCGGGCAAGCGCATCTGCTATGGCCCGGCCGATGCCGCGCAGCCCGCCGGTGACGATGGCCCTTTGCCCCTCAAAATGAAAGCTCGTATCCATTTGCTTTTCTTTCATAAAATGCCTTGATCCAGAAAGCTTATAGCGTGGTATCGGCGTGTGATAAAGGGATTGCGACCAATGCGGAAATTAGAAATGTTCTAATTAATCATCCACCTAGGCCAAAAAATCTGCTCTTTACCGGCAGGAAAGAAATAGACTCGCGGTTAAACTGGCATTAGAGTACCGCTTTATTGAATTAATTGACCAGACGCTTTGGGAGGGGTGGCGGCAATGACAATTCAGGCGCAAAGATGGCAGATGACCGGCGTCGGCAGGCCGATGGTCAAATCCGGCTTTTCGCTTGAGGCTCCTGATCCGGGCGAGGTGATTGTCGAGGTCGCCGGTTGCGGCGTTTGCCATACGGATCTGGGATTTCTTTATGACGGGGTGCGCACCAATCGCGAATTGCCGCTGACCCTTGGCCATGAGATCAGCGGCCGGGTGGTTGAAGCCGGCAAAGGCGCTGAAAAATGGACCGGCAAGGCGGTGGTCATTCCGGCGGTTATCCCTTGCGGCGAATGCGATCTGTGCAAAAACGGCCGCGCCACCATCTGCCGCCAACAAAAAATGCCCGGCAATGATATCGACGGCGGCTTTGCCAGCCATATCCGCGTTCCCGCCACCGGGCTTTGCCCCGTTGATGAGGGCCGCCTTGAGAGCGCCGGGCTTGCCCTGGCCGATCTCAGCGTGGTGGCCGATGCGGTCACCACCCCTTATCAGGCAGTAATTCAGGCCGGGGTTGCGCCCGGCGCTCTGGCGATTGTTATCGGCACCGGCGGCGTTGGCGGCTATGCGGTTCAGGTGGCGGCCGCCCTTGGCGCGGTTGTTGTCGCCATAGATGTCGATGATGCAAAACTTGCCAGCCTGAAGGATTTTGGCGCCGCCAAGACCTTTAACGCGACTGAGATCGGCGGCCGGGATTTGAAAAAGGCGATCTTCGCCTTTGCCCGCGAGAGAGGGCTTGCCTCGACCGGCTGGTGTATTTTTGAATGCTCGGGCACCGCGGCGGGGCAACTTGGCGCCTATGGCCTTCTGGTGCACGGGGCCACTTTAAGCGTTGTCGGTTTCACCATGGACAAGATTGAAATCCGGCTCTCCAACCTGATGGCGTTTCACGCCCGGGCGCTGGGCAACTGGGGCTGCCCGCCCGATTTGTACCCCGGTGCGCTTGATCTGGTGCTTTCAGGCCGGGTCTCTCTTGCTCCTTTTATCGAGCACCACCGGCTCGATAAGATCAATGCAATTTTCGACGCGGCCCATAATCACAAGCTGCAAAAACGCGCCATTCTCATTCCTTAAACCACCGCATGCAGGGGACAGTAAATTACCATGAGCAACGACGTTAAATCGGTTATCGCCAAAACGGCGCCGGATGAATTGTTCGACCATAACCTGACCGCGCAAACCATCGCGCCCGGCGTCATCTATGAAAAGCGCGCCGCCAAAACCCCGGACGGCACCCCGGCCGAAGGGCTCTATAATGTGTGGATTACGCTCGATAACCCGAAACAGTACAACTCCTATACCACCGAGATGGTCAAGGGGGTTATTCTGGCCTTTCAAAAGGCGTCAAACTCGCGCGATGTTGT
>CAZIVB010000142.1:0-6498 GCA_964542565.1 uncultured Hyphomicrobiales bacterium
CGAGCGCGAAGTTGTTCTCCTGGCGCTTGGTTTGCGCGGCGATGCCTCTATTTTCGCCTTCGATCTCGCGGCCGCCAGGGCGCGCATCGAATCTTTAAGCTGGGTGCGCTCGGCGCGGGTTTCGCGCCTGCTGCCCGATACGATCAGGGTTGAAATCACCGAGCGCAAACCGCTGGCGATCTGGCAAAGGGGCGGGCGTTTGTCGGTGATTGATGAAAACGGCACCCCCTTGTCGGACAGCAAGGTCGCCGACTTTGCCGCATTGCCGCTGATTGTCGGCTTTGGCGGCGCGGAACAGTCGCGCGCCCTGCTCGAAGAGCTTGATAAATGGCCGACCATCAAGGCGCGGATGCGGGCCGCTGTGCGGGTCTCGATGCGGCGCTGGAACATAAAACTGCGCAACAATATCGATATACGCCTGCCGGAATCGGGTATCGACGCGGCATTGGCGGAACTGGTGAAGCTTGATGAGGAACAAGGGCTGTTGTCGCGCGATATCAGGGCGGTTGATTTGCGCATCGGGGACCGTCTGACCATCGAGCTGGGTGAGGAAGCCGCGGCAAGGCGCAAGGCCAGCCTGGAGTCGTCCCGGGGTAAAAAGGGCGCAAGGGACAAACGCATATGAGCACAACGCCTCTTCATATGCAGGGCGGTAACGCCCCGGCCGGACGGCAGATTATTGCGGCGCTGGATATCGGCAGCACCAAGATCACCTGTTTTATCGGTAAGCCGATGTCCGGCCGCAGCCGGTGGACGGATGACGGGCAACTGGCGCAGATGCGCATCATGGGGGTTGGCTATCAACCCGCATCGGGCGTGCGCGCCGGGGCCATTGTCGATATGGAAGCGGCCGAAGGCGCCATCAGGGCGGCGGTCGATCAGGCCGAGCGCATGGCGCGGGTGACGGTTGAGAGCGTTGTGGCCTCGCTTTCGTGCGGACGCGTTGGCGGCGAGAGCTTTGAGGTTGAAAGCAATATTGCCGCCGAGCAGGTCGATGGCAAGGATGTGCACAACCTGCTCAGCGCCGGATATGAGTATGCCCAGGTCAAGGGCCGGGTGATCATGCATATCCTGCCGATGGATTTCTCGCTTGACGGCAACCGCGCCATCCAGGACCCGCGCGGCCTTTTCGGCAAGGTTTTGCGCGCCAATATCCATGTGGTCAGCACCGATGCCGGGGCGATCCGCAATCTGAAAGCCTGTATCGAGCGCTGTCATCTGATGGTGGAGAATTTTGTCGCGGTTCCCTATGTCAGCGGGCTTGCGGTGCTGCTCCCCGACGAGATGCGCCTCGGGGTGATCAATATCGATATGGGCGGCGAGCGCACCAATGCGGCGGTTTTCCACAAGGGCAAACTGGTTTTCGTCACCTCTGTCGCCCTGGGCGGGCATCATATCACAACCGATATCGCGCGCGGGCTTTCAACATCGATCGCCCATGCCGAACGCCTGAAGACGTTTTACGGCAGCGCTCTGGTCAGCTCGCAGGACGAGCGCGAGTTTATCGCCGTGCCGTCCATCGGCGATAATGACGAGACCGAGGTCAACCGCATTCCCAAATCCATGCTGACCGGGATTATCCAGCCGCGGCTGGAGGAGATATTCGAGATGATCCGCGACCGGCTGGAAGAAAACGGTTTTGGCGTTGGTGGTGATAGCGGGATTGTCCTCACCGGCGGCGCCAGCCAGCTCACCGGGGCGCGCGAGCTGGCCTCACGAGCATTTAAACAGCAGGCGCGAAAGGGTCAGCCGCAATATATTTTCGGCCTGCCCGAGGCGGCGCGCGGACCGGCGTTTTCGGTTTGCGGCGGGCTTTTGCTGCATTCCCAGGTGCCGGAATTCAGGTTTGACCAAAAGCGCTTTGTAAAAGGCGGCCGGGCGGGGGGCTATCTGGCCAGGGTCGGAAGCTGGTTACGGGAGAATTTTTAAATGATGCGGGAGCAAGCCCATGAAGGAGCACACGGCAAAAGCCGGTATTCACAAACAGGAACAACGCCACGATGTGGCAACGATTTATGTATTGAGTTGAAGCGAGGAGAAGAAGGCGGCCATGACTATTAATCTATCCATGCCTGAAGAGGCAACAGAACTGAAACCGAGGATCACTGTTTTTGGTGTCGGCGGAGCGGGCGGAAACGCCGTAAACAACATGATCCATTCCGGACTGATGGGGGTCGAGTTTGTCGTTGCCAATACCGACGCCCAGGCGATCAGCCAGTCTGCCGCCGAGCGGCGCATCCAGATGGGCACCGCCATAACCGAGGGGCTGGGCGCAGGCTCGCATCCTGATATCGGCGCCAAGGCGGCCGAAGAGGCGATGCCGGAGATTGTCGATCATCTGACCGGGGCGCATATGGTGTTCATCACCGGCGGCATGGGCGGGGGCACCGGCACCGGAGCCGCGCCGGTGATCGCCAGGGCGGCGCGTGAGCAGGGCATTTTGACCGTCGGGGTTGTCACCAAGCCGTTCCAGTTTGAAGGCGCGCGCCGCATGCGCATCGCCGAGGAGGGCATCAAGGAATTGCAGAATAATGTCGATACCCTGATTGTCATTCCGAACCAGAACCTGTTCCGGGTCGCCAATGAAAAAACCACCTTTGCCGATGCGTTCGCCATGGCGGATCAGGTGCTGTATTCGGGTGTGGCCAGCGTGACCGATCTGATGGTGCGCGAGGGGCTGATCAATCTCGATTTTGCCGATGTGCGCTCCATCATGGGCGGCATGGGCAAGGCGATGATGGGCACCGGCGAGGCCGAGGGCGAAAAACGCGCCATTGAAGCGGCCGAAGCGGCGATTTCCAATCCGCTGCTGGATGATGTCTCCATGAAGGGGGCGCAGGGCGTGCTGATCAGCATTTCGGGCGGGCGCAACGACATGACCCTGTTCGAGGTCGATGAAGCGGCCACCCGGATCCGTTCGGAAGTTGACGCCGACGCCAATATCATTCTCGGCGCCACATTCGAGGACGATCTTGACGGGGTGATCCGGGTTTCGGTTGTCGCAACGGGCATCGGGGATGAGGTTGAGCGTCTGATTGCCGATGATCCGCGCATTGTCTCCTTCGCCAAGGCGGCCGCGCCTGAAGAGGTTGAGGAGGAAATCGAGGTGGCCGAGGAAATCGAGGAACAAGAACCGATGCGGGTGAACTCGGATCTGAGCCAGGTTGAGCACACATTGTTCGACGGCGTGTATGAGACCAGCGAGACCCAGGTCCGGGTGCGCAAGGTTGCGCCGGGTCTGCAAATGCCGCAGGCGCCGCGCGCCAGCGAGACGGTTGAGGAGGTTGATGTCGATCCGGCCCAGCCCTTCATTCCTCCGGTGGCGGCTCCGGTCGGCAATGATTCGCCGCGCATGCCCTCCGTCGATGATTTCCCGCCCATCGCGCAGCAGGAAATCGTGGCGAAAACGGCGCAAAAAGAAGGCGCGGAACGCAATGAGCCGAAAAAACGCGGCGGCTTTTTTGACCGCCTGACCTCTGTTGGTCTGGGGCTGAAGGAAAAAAGCCTGCGTCCGGCGGCGGAAGACAAGCCGAGGGATCAGGCCCCGCGCCGCACCGAGCCTGAATTTTCCGGCAAGCCCATGAGCCCGGAGCAGGTTTCGGTTGAAATGCCGCGGCGGCTTGGCGAAACGCTGGAGGCGATGGCGGCGCGCGAGCCCGATGAAGAGCGGCTTGAAATCCCGGCCTTTTTGCGCCGTCAGGCCAACTGAACCCGTTTTATCATAACAAGTCAGAAACCCGGCGGTGGATAACCGCCGGGTTTTGTGTTTATCGCGGTTTGTAAAAAGTTGCCTTGTCTTGGCCATTATCTTAGGCTTTTAAACGATGGCGGGTCTGGGGCCGGGTCCTGAAAACCGTTGACGGCGAAGGCGGCAACGCCTACATGCGTGTGGAGTTGAAAAATCAAGACAGATCAAAATATCATGAGCCTGCCGCGAGCTATTAACGAAAGTCTGCAACGCCTGCGAAGCGGTTTTAGCGCCGCTTTGGGCATGGGCATTATGCTTGCCGTCCTGTTGGTTCTGCCCGGATGTTCAGCTGGCAAGGACAAGGAAAACTACGTCGAGCGCCCGGTCGAGAATATTTACAATAACGCCATGTCGCTGATGAAGCGCGGCAAGCATAAAAAGGCGGCGAAGGAATTTGAGGAGGTTGAGCGCCAGCATCCCTATTCCACCTGGGCCAGCCGTTCGCTGGTGATGGCGGCCTATTCCTATTACGAAGCCAATAAATATGACGATGCCATTTTAGCCGCAAAGCGCTATATCTCGCTGCATCCGGGCGGCGCGGACGCCGCCTATGCGCATTATCTGGCTGCCGCCTCGCAATATGAGCAGATTACCGATGTCGGCCGCGACCAGAAGGCGACGCGCCAGGCGCTGAAATCATTGCAGGAGGTTGTGCGTAAATTCCCGGACAGCGATTACGCCAAGGACGCCAGACTCAAGATTGATCTGGCGCGGGATCATCTCGCCGGCAAGGAGATGGAAATCGGCCGCTATTACATCAAGAAAAAGGCCTATTTATCGGCTATCAACCGCTTCAAGGTCGTGGTGAAGAAATACCAGACCACAAGCCATATCGAAGAGGCGCTGATGCGGCTGACCGAGCTTTATATGACGCTGGGCATCACCGGCGAGGCCCAGACGGCGGCGGCGGTGCTGGGGCATAACTATCCGGGCAGCAAGTGGTATGAAGACGCTTTTTCGTTGCTTAAAAGCGGCGGTCTGAAACCGCGTGAAAACAAATCCTCCTGGATAAGCCGCGCTTTCAAATCCGTTTTTTAAGCCGATGCTGTCCGAACTCTCGATCCGCAATATCGTTCTGATTGAGCAGCTTGATCTTGAGTTCAGCGGCGGGCTTTGCGTGCTGAGCGGCGAGACCGGGGCGGGCAAGTCGATCTTGCTCGATTCGCTCACTCTGGCCCTTGGCGGGCGCGGCGATGGCGGATTGGTGCGCGAGGGGGCCGATAGAGGCTCGGTGAGCGCGGTCTTTGATGTCGCGGCGCGGCACCGGGTCCGTGATCTGCTTGAGCAAAACGGCATTGAGAACGAAGGGGCGGTGATCCTGCGCCGGATGCAATATGCCGACGGGCGCACCCGGGCCTTTGTCAATGATATGCCGGTAAATGCCGGTTTGCTGCGCCGGATCGGTGAAAATCTGGCGGAGATCCACGGCCAGCACGATGCCCGTCTGCTCGGCGATACGCGGTTGCACCGGGAAATGCTGGACGATTTTGGCGGCTTGCGTGATCTGGGACGGCGGGTGGCGGCGGCTTACGGGGCGTGGCGCGAAGCGCGGGACAAATTGCAGGCCCTGCAGGAGGAGACTGCAAAAGCCGCGCGTGACGCCGAATATCTGCGCCACTCGCATGACGAGCTTGCGCGTCTTGATCCGCGGCAGGGCGAGGAAGATGAACTGGCCGCTTCGCGCCAGATGATGATGAATGCGGAAAAAATCGCCGCCAGCCTGCATGAGGCCGGTTCCATTTTGAGCGGCGAGACGGGCTGGGAGCGGCGCATTACCGGCGCCATGCGCGCCCTTGAGCGTTGCAAGGGGGCAGAGGAGTTGCTTGACGCGCCCTTTGCGGCGCTGGAGCGGGCACTCAATGAGGCGGAAGAGGCGCGAAGCACGCTGGAAGAAGCGCTGGCGGCGGCGCAGTTTGATCCTGCGGCGCTGGAGCAAACCGAGGAGCGGCTTTTTGCCCTGCGCGCGGCGGCGCGCAAATACAATAGCGGCGTTGATGATCTGCCCGAACTCATGGCGAGAATGGCGGCGCAGCTTGAGGGAATTGATTCATCTGAAAAGCATTTGCAGGAGCTGACTGGTCTTTGCGAGCAGGCGGAGCATGCCTATCGCCGCTTTGCCGAGGATTTAAGCCGCAAGCGCCTTGCGGCGGCGCGCCAGCTGGATAAAAAACTGATGGCCGAGCTGGGCCCGTTAAAGCTGGGCGGGGCGGTGTTTTATACCTCCTTGAGCCGGGACGGGGCTGTGGCCGGGCGGCATGGGTTTGACAAGGTGGAATTTCAGGTGGCAACCAATCCGGGATCCTCACCGGGGCCTTTGAACAAAATCGCTTCTGGCGGTGAGCTGGCGCGCTTCATGCTGGCGCTTAAGGTGGTGCTGGCGACAGGCGAGCGGCCGGCGGTGATGATCTTTGATGAAATTGACGCCGGTGTCGGCGGCGCGGTGGCGGATGCCGTCGGGGCGCGGCTCAAACGGCTGGCGCGCGGGGCGCAGGTTCTGGTCGTGACCCATTCGCCCCAGGTGGCGGCGCGCGGCGGGCGGCATTTTCTGGTGGCGAAGACAGAGCGCGGGGCCGATTTGCCGGAAGTCTCGGTCACGAGACTGCACGAAGCCGAGCGGCGCGAGGAGATTGCCCGCATGATTTCGGGCGCAAGGATTACCGATGAGGCGCGCGCCGCCGCGGCAAGGCTGCTGGAGGCGGGGTCATGAGCAAGCTGCCGGTTGAAAATTTGAGCCCGGAGGAGGCAAAGGC